>JBJLCC010000040.1:0-27447 GCA_045567855.1 Candidatus Poseidoniales archaeon
CAATAGTTGTAAGTGGTGGAAGAGGCCTTGAAAATGCTGAAAATTATGATTCGATGATTAGGCCATTGGCTGAAAGCATGGGTGCTGCTGCAGGAGCTAGTAGAGCAATTGTAGATGCTGGATGGGTTTCACACTCACACCAAGTTGGGCAAACTGGAAAAACTGTTGCTCCCGAGTTATATCTTGCAATAGGTGTATCTGGTGCAATCCAACACTTAGGTGGAATGAGTGGCTCTAAATGTATTGCAGCTATAAACAAAGATCCTGATGCACCTATATTCAAAGTAGCTGATTACGGAATTGTAGGCGATTTATTCGAAATATTGCCTATATTAAAATCTAAATTTTAATTTAAGATACATAACATTATAAGGAACATTAAAATAGGTATAAAGTGTCAAAAGAAGCCGAAGAAATTAAAAAGTTACAACATACTATTGATGAACTACAAACTGAACTTAAATTCTTACAAGAGACAGTTGGTGTATTAGTTGGAGCAATGATGGAAGAAGGTGAATCTGAAGATTTTCTCGGAAATACAGAGGCCGGAAATCCTTCATTTAGACTTAACATGGGGATGTAGGTAGTTTACCTTAAACTCTAAATAGAAAGTGCTACGGTAGATTTACGTGCTCGCGTGGTGTAGCCTGGCCTATCATCTCAGCCTGTCGAGCTGAGGACTCGGGTTCAAATCCCGGCGCGGGCGCCATTATTTTAGACCAAACAATTTAATGACGCCTATTTCTGTGGTATTGGATTAAATATGCGCGGACAAAAGTACCAGGCACTGATTGTTGTTATATTGTTACTCACTGCGCTGCCGTATTCTCCGTTTTTATCTCGCGCATCAAGCATCGAAAAAGATCTTTTAGCTGAGAGAGATATTGATGGTGATGGAATACCTGATCCTCCTATGAGAGATAGTGATGGAGATGGGCTTTCTGATGATTATGAAATAGCATTAGGATTTGATCCCAATGATTTTGATATGGATGATGATGGAATATCTGATTTAATGGAACAACAGATGTGGGACGATCTAAAAAATTTAGATGAAATCCCAGAAAGTATGGAAGACTTGTATGATTGCGAAGGCGATCTGGATGGTGATGGGATTACAAACTGTATGGATCCTGACGCAGACGGAGATGGACTATCAGATCAAGAAGAAATGATGGATTCTGACTTCGATGGAATTCCAGATATGTATGAAAATATGATTGACCACCTTGACCCTAATAACGCAGATAGTGATGGCGATGGAATCCCAGACATGGATGACCAAGATCCTCCGCTACCAGATTGGGCCGAAGAGATGGCAAACAAGAACGATTGGACTCCCCAAACGGATTCTAATGGAATGGCAGGACTAGAAGGGTTTTATCCTCTTGCAATGCTAGCTGCTGTTAAATTTACAGTAACTTGTGATACTTGTGAGGACCCTACTTCAAATCCTCAATACTGGAGAACTGTTGCAAAAACAATTTATGACAATGGATATGATGAAAGTAGTAATAGTTATACTCGAAGTCAATGGTGCCCTAGCCCAGGATGTGAGCAATATGATATTGACACAGGAGTTATTGGAAATCCAGGTTACTGGTCAACAGGTTCAAACCCTTATAGTTACGATTATTTGGTCAATCATCCAGATGTAACCAGTGAGGAACATCAATATACTATGACTTGGATTATGCCAGTTCAAGGGTACTTGTCTACATCACTGTACACAAATAATGTTTTCATAGGGAATAGCGTCATTATGGATAGTTCTTTTAATTTAAAAGTTGACGGTTATGCTCAGGCATATACGTTCAGTATGACTGAATATAACATTCCTGAAAACATTAAACAAGCTGCAAATGCTCCAAATGAGTACCCCTCACAATTTATTGAAGTTCCGCAATTCCCTGTCAGAGAAGGACCTAATAATGATGTTTATGATTTAGCCGCTTCCATTACTGCGGGAAAAGAAACGGACTATCAAAAAGCTGAAGCAATCATGTACTATCTGAGAAGTAATTATTATTACAATATTAATGGTACTTTAACTCCGGATGGGGAAGACTTTGTCGATTACTTTTTATTCGGAAATGATGATACCGATGGTAAATGCACAAATTTTGCATCTGCTTTTACTATCCTATCAAGAATAAGTGGAATTCCTACAAGATACGTGGAAGGAAATGGCCCAGGTGAAGTAATTACTCCACAAGCATGGCAAGACAGTGGATATGATGAAAGTACTGGATATCAAATACAAGAAAATACACGAATTATTACAATGCTTAATGGACATGCATATGCTGAAGTGTTGTTTGATGAAATAGGTTGGCTGACTTTTGAACCTACGTCCTCAACCACTTGTCCCACCTGCGATGCTAACGGAGGTACCACCACTGGAGACGATAATTCTGTAATTGGAAATGGAACTCAGCCTGGAACTGATTATGTAATGAGCGATACTGATGAAGACGGATTAAGTGATGAGTATGAAATTGGAATCGGAACTGACCCTAATAATCCAGACAGTGATTTTGATACCTTGCCGGATGGAGCTGAGACAAATACAGGCATATACGTAAATACAGAAAATACCGGAACGGATCCGTTGTCCAAAGATACCGATGAAGATGGATTAGAAGATGATGATGAAATTTTGTGTAGGCTATACTCCGATTTCGGGAAATTTTGTTCACACCCATTAGATTCTGACTCTGACAATGATGGAATAAGTGATGGAGATGAGCTCAGCTACGGAACAAATCCCATTCATCATGATAGTGACAACGACGGACTTACAGACGGACTAGAACTAGGAGTCAATGGAGATATATTTGAAAATGAGTTTAACTCTAATTCATGTGCTACTAAAGATTCTGCCAACATATTAAGTGGATGTACTGAAAGTTGGCAACCAGACGAAGACCCGAACTCGACAACTGATCCACTTAGCACAGACTCAGATGGAGATGGAATCGAAGACGGAGTCGAAGATCTGAACCGTAACGGAAGACTAGATTTGAACTTAGAAGAAGAGCCTTGCGATGGCGAAACCGACCCTAGTCAAGAAGATACTGACCAAGGAGGGCGTAATGATTTACAAGAATGTGAGAATGATTCGACTAATCCTCTAAATCCTGATGACGATGTTAACGATTCTGACGGGGATGGAATTTTTGACCACTTAGAGGAAGCAAATTGCATATATGGTACTGCCCAAAATCAATGTACTAACGCTACATCTTCAGATACTGATGGAGATGGTGTGAACGATTACGATGAAATTTTCAACTGCATTTATGGTGCAAATAATGATCAATGTACAGACCCCACATTAGAAGATACTGATGGAGACACAATAATAGATAATGATGAAATAGCCAATTGCATTTATGGTGAAAATAATGATGAATGTACTGATCCAATTCTCATTGATACTGATGAAGGAGGAGCTAATGATGCTCTGGAAATATTCGGAGATTCTACAAATCCTCTTAATAAAAATGATGATATACAACAAGCAGATAGAGATGACGATAATGATGGATTGAAAAATATAGAAGAAGACAAAAATGGAAATGGGATTTTTGAACCGGAACTTGGAGAAACCGATTCGCAAGATAACGATACTGATGATGATGGTCTAGAGGATGGAGATGAAATACTTCGAAATACAGACCCATTAGACACTGACTCAGATAACGATGATTTAACTGATGGGGATGAGATTTACAACACAACTTGGGGACCAACAAATGCGACAAATGCAGATACTGATGATGACGGATTAGAAGATGGTGAGGAAGTTTTAGGATACGGAACAAATCCAAACGTAAAGGACTCTGATTCGGATGGAATAAATGACGGGGAAGAAGTTGAAAATTGTCAATACGGCGAGAATGAAGAATCATGTACAAATCCTGCAAATGATGACTCCGATTTTGATGGAATTGATGACGGGGAAGAAATTGTCACACGGATTACCGATCCAATGGATAGTGACACTGATGATGATGGAGTCGATGATGGAGTAGAAGTATTTAATTGTACATATGGATCAGATGAAAATCAGTGTACAAATCCACTACTTTGGGACTCAGACGGCGATGGAATTGATGATTTTACAGAGATAAATAATTGCATATATGGTGAGGATGGTGATGAATGCACTGATCCAACGACAGAGGATTCTGATAATGACGGACTTAATGATTGGAGTGAAATCAACAATAACTCTTGGGGCCCTACAAATCCGCTGATTTCAGATACAGACGGAGGAGGCCAGAAGGATGGATTAGAAGTTCTTGTTGATAGCACAGACCCTAATGATGGAAGTGATGATGATTTATCTGCTTTTGACGATGATAGCGATGGATTGACAAATGGTGAGGAAGAAGGTATCTATTTCACGGATCCAAACAATCCAGATAGTGACGGAGACGGGCTAAAAGACGGCGATGAAGTAAATAATTGGAGTAGTGATCCAAAGAAAAAAGACTCTGATACTGATGGAATAGAAGATGGTAATGAAACGATAAATTGCATCTATGGGGAGGGTGAAGATGAGTGTACGAGTCCAACTAATCCAGATTCAGATAACGACGGTTTAGAGGATGGTGATGAAGTTAATAATTTGACTACTGACCCAAAAAATACTGACACTGACGATGATGGTCTAACTGATTCTACTGAAGTCAACAATTGCGTATATGGTGAGGACGCAGATATATGCACAAATCCTGCAAATGATGACTCCGATTTTGATGGAATTAATGATGGTGATGAAATTGAAGAAAGCTTCACTGATCCAATGGACAGTGATACTGATGATGATGGATTAGATGATGGAGTAGAAGTAACTAATTGCATTTATGGAGAAAACGATAATGAATGTACAGACCCAAACCTATCCGACTCTGATGGAGATACTCTCTCAGATGGAAGTGAATCTTCTGATCCAATGGATAGTGATACTGATGATGATGGATTAGATGATGGAGTGGAAGTAACTAATTGTATTTATGGAGTGTCGGAAAATCTATGTACAGACCCTCTTGAAAATGATTCTGATCTTGATGGTGTAAATGACTACGATGAGATTTTTAATTGCGCATATGGTGAAGCAAATGAAGACTGTACAGATCCAAAAGTATGGGATTCAGATAATGATGGTGTTTGGGATGGATACGAGATTAATATTGCATTTTCAAACCCATTAATCACAGATACTGATGCTGATGGCTTAACTGATGGAGAAGAATATTCTCTAGAGACTAATCTAACAAATGCAGATTCAGATAATGATACCTTAAATGACTATCTTGAAGTAAATAATTGTATTTATGGGCAAAATAATACAGGTTCGGATTGTACTAGCCCAATTAATGATGATTCTGACGAAGACGGATTAAGTGATGAATATGAAATTGGAATTGGAACTGACCCAATGGATACCGATTCAGATGGAGACCGTTTAACTGACGGTCAAGAAGTCGCGGGACAAGATGGAAATGGCACTTCTCATGGACATGGAGCTACAAACCCTCTTGATAATGATTCTGATAATGGAGGAATAAGGGATGGAACTGAAGTGGATACTGATGAAACAAACCCTAATGAATCTAATGATGATTTTCTTGATGCTCTAGATAATGACAGTGATGGATTAAGTAATGGTGAAGAATTACTAGAAGGTACAAATCCAGAGAACCCAGACACTGATGGCGATGGAATAAGTGATGGGGATGAAGTTTATGGCTTGAATAATACCTATGGATACGAGTCTGATCCAAACGAAATTGACTCTGATTTTGATGGAGTAAACGATACTGTTGAGGTTAGCAATTGTATATATGGTGAGAATAATGACGAATGTACAAACCCAGAAAACGAGGATTCTGATAATGATGGAATTTTGGATAATGATGAAATTAGTACTTGCATTTACGGTGAAAATGATAACGAATGTACCGATCCAAAAAAAACAGATTCTGATGGAGACGGTATTCCTGACGGAGAAGAAACTGCCCAAAATCCGTATCAAACCGATCCTTTACTGATAGATTCAGATAATGATGGGCTAGATGATGAAGATGAAATAATTCGAAATACAAACCCAACCAATCCAGATTCTGATGGCGATAACTTAACTGACTACCTTGAAGTTACCAATTGTGTTTATGGTGAGGGTAATAACGAATGCACCAATCCAAATGAAGCTGATACTGACGGCGATGGAATAAACGATTATGACGAAATTAATAATTGTATTTATGGTCTAAATAATACAAGTTCTGACTGTACAGATCCAAATGATACGGACTCTGACAACGATGAATTAAATGATTATGACGAAATTAATAATCATCATACTGACCCAATGGATTCTGATTCCGATGAAGATGGACTGAATGACAGATTGGAAGCTATTAATCTGGAAAGTAACCCACTAAATGATGACTCTGATAGTGATGGATTAAGTGACTATTGGGAATGGGTGCGAGCAAGCCAAGGATATCAATACAGTTTAAATTTAAATGATACTGATTCAGATGGAACTTTAGATGGTGATGAAGATTTAGATGTTGATGGTCTAACAAATCTTGAAGAGATTAATACTTATGGAACTGATCCATTAGATGTAGATACGGACGAAGACTCGCTATGGGATGGTGACGAAGTCAAACCTTGGGAAATAAACAAAGATGGAGTGAATAATCAATACAATTATCCTTCTAATCCTACCCTCTCAGATACTGATGGTGATGAACTGAGCGATTATGAAGAAGTTACTCCTTCTAACGACACACATAATTCTAGAACGGATCCTGATGAAATCGATACAGATAGTGACGGAGTAAGTGATTACAACGAGATAAGATGGTATTGGAATGTAACTGGCGATAATAATACTGCACGCCTATACTACGATGAACAAGGTTGGAATACATCCGATCCAAGAGAAGAGAATACAGATGGAGATTTGTGGGATGACGGAGACATAGATGAAGAAAATCCAGTTTACGGATATTTTGAAGAAGAAGACCCTCCCTGGGGAAGTCCACCCTCAAGAGCAGGAACTCCAAGTCCACCTCCTGAAGAAGCCTTTAAGGATCAAATATTCAATTGGTCTTTTGGACCTTTAAGCGATCCTGAAACGGGAGACCCTTACGTTGGATTACAAATAGATGCATACCTCAATGAAACACAGGAATCTAGTAGTGTATCATATAAAATTGGCAACGGTACGACTGATTCTAACGGATTTATAGTTGTAATTTGCAACGCAAGCTCTCTAAGTTCTACGATAAAAGCAGGTAATTGGTTTTTACAACTTTACCGTGAGGAACAATTTATAACTCATGAAGACGTACCTAAGTTTATACCAGCTGAATGGAGAGATAGCGCTCCACTCTCAATTAACATCACTGGAAATGTAACAATTGATGTAAATGTACCAACAACGGCTGCAAGCGATGGAACTACATTAATTACGGGAACCTTGCTTGAAGATGATAATATCCCTATAGAAAATAGTATTGTTTACCTTGATTTCAACAGTGCAAATTATAGTGGATTAACAAATGAGAACGGAATATTTACAATTGAAATAAACACTCCAGTAGTAGAAGATGAAAATTATGACTTAGAATTTAATTTCAATTCCAACGAAAATTTAACTGGACGAACTGTAACCGAGGAAATTAGAATAATTAACGCCTCCGTAGAATTAAGATTCGATGAAGCGAATGAAGATACATTTGATTTGGGGGAAGAGTATGCAATTAATGGAACCATATTTGGAGATGAAGGCGAACAGCCTAGTGGAAGTATTGAACTCAAATACGGAAACTCCGTAATTGGTCAAAGTGAAATAACTGGAAATCAAGCATGGAGTATTAATTTTCTAGTTCCTAGTAATTCATCTTGGGGAAATACCATATTAACTGCCAGATTTTCTGGAAATGAAATCTATCCTGAAGATATAGTTGTTGAAAATATTATAATCAAAGGAGCTAGTAATTTAACTCTAGATGAAGTATCTTCACTAAGAACCGATGAGGCTCAGTTGCGCGGAAATTTAACAGATCATAATGGTGTGGCCATCAGCGATAAGATTATAACCTTATTTTTAGGAGAAAAATCACTTGGATCACTGGAAACTCAAAGTGACGGAAGCTATTCTTTTTCAGCTAACTTGTCAACTGAAAACTCAGGATTACATGAAATTAGAGCTGTTTTGTATGGTAGTGCTACTTTATCTTCTGCTGAATCGGTAAATAATTTAACACTACTAGCCATTCCTAATCTGCTTTTCGATGATTCTACCAAATGTAGACTTGGTGAAACTGTATCTCAAAAAATCTGTAAAGCCCCAAGAGGATTTGAATACAACTTATCAGGTACACTGGTAGATGAACTAGGATCTCCAATGGCGAATACCACTGTTGAATTCTTTGATGAAAATAATGGCTTTGCACCTCCCTTCCGAACAACTGCAGGCGGAAAATTTAATTATAACCTTTTTGTGAATGAAGCACAAAGTGAGATATTTACCATTGACATTAAGATAGAGACTAGTTTGGAACAAGCGTATTTACTAGAAACTAATTTTGAAATAGACGTCATTCCGCAGTCTAACGTGGCTTTAACGATAGGTATAGATAATGAAGAAAATAAAGCATATAGAGGAGGAATTCTAGAGTTATCTGGTACACTTGAATTAGCTGCAGGTGGTACTCTTGAAATTGAAAATGATGTTCCTCATAATGTAGAAATATGGCTAGGTTCTGAAATTATTCTTAATCCTGAGATTAATGATTTAGGATTGTACAATGCCACTTACCAATTGCCAGATAATTACAACTTAGGAAACTTCAATGTTACTGTTAAATTTGAAGAAACTGATTTTTACTTAGGTAATTTTGAAAATAAATCCTTTATTGTGTCTGGAACCACTTCCTTTGAAAGTGTTAATGTTGAAGGTGACTGGTTCAATAATGGATTGAGACGCGGAGGTATCATAAATGTTTACGGAATCCTAGTAGACGATTTGGGAAATAGAATTGAATCTAATATTTCAGTTAGTATTGGAAATGCCGATTTAATTACTACATTTAATAACGAAACAGACTTTCTTTCAACAGGAAACATACCTGAAGATTACAGAAATAACCGCACAGTGACACTCGCATTTTCAGGAAATGAATATTTAGATGGAACACAACACAAAAGCGTACATTCAATATTGGTAGAGAGTGAAATAAGATTCGATTTTGAACCTAAAAATGTTTTCCCTGGAGATATTGTTAATGTATCTGTATGGCTTGAGGAAGACGACGGAAGTCCCATACCTGAAAGTGAAGTTGCTGTTTCAGTTAGTCTCTTTTATGATAAAGAAATTGAAATGGATACAAAACTTGAATACAATTTGACAACTGACATAGATGGCTTTACCAAATTCAGTTTCGAATTCCCTAACGATGCAAGTAGTGCAAATATTCAGGCTAAGTTTGATGGGGGATACATTAGGGCTTACGATGATACTCCGCAACAAACTGAACTAACTATTGCAGACGTTGCAATAAGCATTACTAAATCTCCTGAAGCAAGAGAGCCTTTTGATATCAATAAATATTTACCCTTGTTTATTGGAATACCTGCTGCACTTCTAGTAACTGCATACTACTTGTATTGGACACAAAAACACAAATACGAAGTTAGAAATCTAATTAAACAAATGCAAAAAGAATTAAATAAAGATGAAGATTATAGACAAATAATCATAAAATCTTACCATCAATTATTAAATATTCTAGATAGATATGGCTTCATAAAAACTAAAACTCAAACAGTAAGAGAATTTACAGACGTTATGCGTACTGCCTTACCTATTCCAACTCAGAGTGTTAAGTTATTGACATCACTATTTGAAATTGCAAGATATAGTGGAATTAAACCTAAAGTTGTTGACGAGTTTGGAATGGAAATGATTGATGGATCATACAATATTTGGTGTGTTGAAGCAATTAATAATTTGCATGAAGTAGAGATGGAGCTAAATAAAGGATTAAAAGAGGGAAAAGTCTCTAGATTCACGAATATATTTGGGATGAGGTCGTCATAATGAAAAATACATTCCGTGAAAAATATGGTTCCAAACTCTTTGCACTTGCTATAATTATTATGATGGTTACTGTTGTTTATCCTACCTTAATTACAAACGCAAAAAATCCGTCACAATTATCTGCATATGATGATGATTGGAATGACATTTCAAACTTTGCATCTGATATTGATGAAGAAAAGAACGGAATGCATGAAATGAAAACAATAGTTTCCAGACCTGCCATAATTAATAAAATTTCTGAAATCGAGCAAAATATTACGGCAAAAAATAAAACTATAAACATAGATTCAACAGTTCTTGTAATTATTGGCGTAGAAAGAAGCTATTCCGAATTTGATTCAAATGCAATATATAATTTTGTTAAGTCTGGAGGAAAAGTCATACTAGCTGATGATTCGGGGTACGGAAATTCTGCATTTTATGGCGAGATGGGCTCTTTAGAAATTGGCGTTAAATTAAGAACTAACATAGTGCAGGAAGGCTGCCAGCCAACTGAAGGCAGTGGATTAGTTTCAGGAGTAATTGATGCATTAGGATATGATGGCAGTGGCAGTAGTAGTCCGAAATGTAAACCTGCTCAATTGTATGATTCAAATCACTGGGATGAAGCTATGCATCCAAAGAATAACTCCATTGCAATAATTGATGCTGATGTACCAAGAATGGATTTTAGTGGTCAATTAATGATGAGCTCTCCTGGTGCGCTTACAATTCAAACTGGAGGCTCTGCTGAGGGTCTAATTTGGTCTAGTCAAAAAGCATTCATAGATTATAACCAAGATGGTGAAGGCGGTAAAGGAGAAGGTACCTACCGAGATGATTCAACAAATGGAGTGGAGGTCGTTGCAGAGGCAAATGTTGGAAATGGAACTGTGATATTTATATCAGACACTAGTATTTTTACAAACGAATATTATGATGACCTTGATAACCGAGATTTTATTTTATCAATGTTAAATTATGTTACTAACGGAGAAAAACATACCATAATTTTTGATGAAAGTCGGCACATACAGTCCGACATTCTTTCACTTGTCTATGTTCAACTATTCGGTGTTTTAGGATATATAAGTAACAGTGAAACATTAGGTATACTTTTCTTAGGTTCAATAATTTTAATCTTACAACTGGTGATGATGAGAGTAGAGAATCCACAGCCTTGGAGACACCTTTTCAACATATATGAAGGAAGACTATCTAGATTTAGAGTACCTCACGCGCATTACACTCACCCGGAAACGATTAAAGAAATATTTATAGAAAAAGTAAGAATCGAAAATGGATATACAAGAGAAGAATTTGGAATGCTATCTCAAACTAAAATTGAAGAAATGTTACATGATTCTCTATTAATTAAATTTATGATTAATGACGATAGAAGTATGACCTTGAGAGAGGTTGAAGAAGCAATAAAAGGATGGAAAAAATAATGGGCCTATTTGGAAGTAATAAGAAAGAAGAAAAAGAGCAAGAACCAACTCCAGAAGTTGGGACTGAAGGACAGAGTGAAGGTGTACAAACCTACATGATGGATCCTTCATTACAAGAAACACATGACATGATGCAAGCTGTTCTTGCTGAAGCTGAACAAGTTGTTATGGGTAAAAGGCCCATTCTAGACTTGACTGCAGTTGGGATACTTGCTGGAGGAAATATTCTCTTTGAAGATAATCCCGGATTAGCTAAAACATTACTAGCTAATACCTTTGCACAAGCTCTTGGAATTAATTTTAAACGTGTACAATTTACTCCTGATCTGCTGCCTGCGGATATTACTGGAATATATATATGGAATCAGAAAGACCAAAAGTTTGAATTTAGAAAAGGACCCTTGTTCTGTAATTTACTACTTGCTGACGAAATAAATCGAGCGCCTCCAAAAACTCAAGCTGCATTATTAGAAGCAATGCAAGAACACCAAGTTACTATTGAAGGTGAAACTCACATACTACCTGAACCTTTTGTAACCTTAGCAACACAAAATCCTATCGAATCTGAGGGTACCTATCCTTTACCTGATGCTCAGCTCGACCGTTTTATGATGAAACTATCTATGGGATATCCTGGAAGGCCTATTGAAAGAGCGATACTTGTAAAGAGAAAGCAAAGAGGAAAAGATGATCATACGCTACAAGCAATAACAACTCCCGAGAAACTCCGTGAAATGCAATTAAGCCTTGAGAAAGTTAGAATCGACGATTCTATTATCGAATATATTGTTGAAATTATCTACCGCACTCGTGAAGACCCTCGAGTTAAAGTCGGCTCTTCTCCAAGAGGGGCTCAGTCTCTTTTCAAATTATCAAGGGCGCTTGCGGTCTTAAGTGGAAGAGACTATGTAATCCCTGATGATATCAAAAGATTAAGTATCTATACTCTAAGGCACCGTATAATCTTAAAGCCTGAACCAAGAATAAAGGGCGTAAAGACTGAAGAAATAGTCTCAGAAATTCTAGAACAAGTGGAAGTACCAACAACACAAGGGCAATTAGAAGACTAGATGTGGAGTAAGAAAGCTGCAGCTGTCGCAGGCGGAGCTATATTCCTAACTCTTGCAGGGTTGATTAGACTAAATTACCTTTTCATAAGTGCCGGACTTGTAATGGTGACATTTGTAGTAATCTCTAGTTTTTTAGATGTTTGGATGCCTAATGTTAAAATTAGGAGAGAGACTACTTCTGATAATATTTTTGAAGATGGCACCATGTCTGTTAAATTTATAATTAAAAATACAGGTTTAGGGATAGGATTCGTAGAAATATATGATAGCTTACCTCCTCAGGCAAGAATCATTAAAGGATCAAATTACACCTTACTTTACATGAGACCTTGGCAAGAAATTTCTTTCGAATACACTCTGAAATTACCTTTGAGAGGACATTACCATTTAGGTCCTGTCAAAATGCGCGTAAAAGATGCCTTTGATTTGTTTTACAATGAACGATTAGAGGAATCTATTCACAGTTTCTCAGTATTTCCTCAAGTTGAAGTCCTTGAGGAGCAGGTTATAACGTCACGAGCTCCTAAATTACTATCTGGCGCTATGCCTTTGAATGTTATTGGAACCGGAACAGAGTTTTATTCTCTAAGAGAATTTGTCCCAGGAGACTCACTTAGATCTGTTAACTGGAAAGCAATGGCTAAAAAAGGTAAAATGATGGTTAATGAAACCGTTCGTGAGGATGTTATGGATGTTATATTATTACTAGATGCTAGAGAGGTTTCTGCTGTGGGTGGTGGAAAAGATACCCCTCTAGAGATGTCTTGCAGAGCTGCAGCAACTTATGCCAAACAACTTCTTGATGAAAGAAACAATGTTGCTCTAATGATCTACGGAGAAAGCATAGAAAGAGTGGATTTGGACAGAGGAGAACATCATCTTTTCAAGATTCTAACTGCATTATCTAGTGCTAAACCTCAAGGCAACCTAAAACTCGAGATTGTAATGAAAGACTTGTTACCACACTTACCAAGCGGATCTCCAATAATACTTTTTAGTTCATTAGATGATGACCATACAATTGCTGAAGCATTTACAAGCACGATAAGTAGAGGATTTACAATTACAACTATCTCACCATCTAGTTTAGACTTTGAAGAAAGAATGAAAAGAATTCCTATGGAACCTTTACTTATTGCAAAGATTGAAAGAGATAATATGATCTCCGAACTTAGAAGCTTCGGATTACAAGTAGGTGATTGGAAATATGGTGATAATGTCAATACAGCACTTCAGGAGATTTAAATGGAAGAAACTCCTGCTGAGGTAAAAGTATCAAGAATTCCAAAAATTGATAAAATTTTAAACTATAAAGATTTTTTTGGTGAATATCCTATAATATTTGCAATCAAAATAATTTCTAGCTTAGCACTTATTTATGTCATAAGTGAATTTTACATGTACCATAATCCAAAAGATTCTCTTCTTACAAGATATCTTGGAAATTCTCTGGAAGGATTTAACCCCGATCCTGACGTTTTTGTGCCGTGGGGATTTGCTACCGGTTTCCTTTACTACTTTTTTACAATTTTTAAAGGAAAATACAAATTCTTTTTATTTTTACTAATTGTAGGGAGTCTTGGCCATTACATTGCAGATCCTGCCATTAATGTTGAGCAAGGTGATTACTTAATCCCTACCAATGCAGATATTGAGTCAAGTGAAACAAATGCAACTCAATGGAAATGGAAACCTATCAAATTAGTATATGATGACGTAGAGGGGACAAATGATAGAATTGATGACATTTCAGTTAGACTAACAAACATTATTTTTGGATCGATGCCGTTCTTAGGTGCTTATGGCATATGGAAAAGAAAAGGTTGGGCAATTGCTGCATCCATAGGTCTAGCAATTATTATAGGATTTCTTTATACGCCTAATTTATGTCTTGAAAATTTTGATGAAGGTTATTGTGGCTACGATACAAAGCAAGATGAAAAAACTTGGAGTGAATATTTATCCAGCGGGATTTTTATTGGTTTAGGATTTGTAATTTATATTGAATTATCATATGCTGCAATTAAATATGAAAATTATGCTGAACAATTCAAACCTGCCGGTTTGGATATTTCACTATTAACAAATGCTCAAAGAAAAAGTGTTTCAAAAACTTTAAGGACTCTATTTGTCAGCTATTTAATTAATTTAGCTGTAATCTTATTTATTACATTCATTATAGCTGAAATTGTTATCAACATTAATAAGTATTTATCAACTAGTGATGGACAAATACAAGATTCAATTGAACTACAAGGCCCTTATGGAATAGTTTTTACTTCACTTATATTCTTCCTATTGTTAGGTATTATTCGAATGTTTATAGGTCCTGATAACAAAATGAAAGAAGCCTAGTTGATTTCAATACTATCATTTTCTTGAGGTAAGATAAGCTCATAATCTTTCAAATCTTCACTAAAAGCTTCTCTATTATCTCCGTGATAAAGTATTACTTTCTCAGGATTACATTTGTGAATAAAATCTACTATTTGACTGTGGCCTGCATGCCCACTAAGATCAAAAGACCTTAATTGACAATTAATATCCATTGGTGGCGAGGTATCGCCCCGTTCTAACCTGAGTTTACCAGTTTCTTTCAAAAGGTGCCCATTTGTCCCAGGCACCTGAAAGCCTGTCAAAAAAACTGCTGAAGAGGAATTCTTTCGTATTTCCGATAAATAATGTAAAACTGGACCTCCATTCAGCATACCAGATGTCGTAACAATGACGTCGCCTTTCATGGCTTTTTTCCTTTGTCTTGCATATCTGACAAAATTGGTATTTCTGAAAGCTTTGTTCATTCCACCGAAATCTCTAATTGAACCAGGATATTTTTGTAGAATTCTGGCTATGTCTCTGCCCATGCCATCAAGCCAAACCTCCACGCCCAGCTTTTCAACAAGCATCAGTAGCTCTTGAGAACGGCCTAAACCGAAAGAAGGAAGCACAACTTGACCACCTCTGTTGACTACATCTTCTACAGAGTCTATTAACTCTTTCTCAGTATCAACTCTGTCAGGATGCTCACGTCCACCGTATGTAGACTCTATTGCCAATGTTTTACATTGGTGGGGCTTAGCAGCACGAGTGAGTTGTGTATTCACTGTGTGTATGTCTCCGGTAAATAAAAAATCATCTTGTGGAAAGTTATACATTACAGCTCCAGGGATGTGACCTGCATTGTAAACATTGAACTCAAATCCTCCTCTATAATCTACATTACCTGGAAGAATACTACGATGATTTTGTACTAAATCCGAAATAGCTGATTTATGAAAGGGTAACGGATAATTCTCGATTTCAGCAACTCTTAACGTATCTTGTGCCATTCTTTCAGCTAAATCTCCAGTTACTGGTGTGGAAACAATTGGAGTGCCTCTGTTTGCAATCTTTGGCACAAGTCCGCAATGATCTAAATGAGCATGTGTAAGCAATAATGCATCGACTTCGGGTGCTGGAAGTGGCGATTTAGGAGGATCATCGGGCTGCAAACCGTAATCTAGCAGTAAACGACCTTTGTCTCCTTCTAGAACTGCACCAATTCTTCCTACTTCCGAAGCTCCACCTAAAAATCTGAGATTTGTAGACATTAGGCTGCCTAATCCCAATCATCCCAGTCATCACCTGAAGAAGCTTCAGTTTCTGCTGGGACTGGGCTTTGAGGTGAGGAAGGTGACTCGTATTCCTCTTCATCGTCCCAATCTTCGTCGTCTTGTTGGTTGTAAGAAATTGCACCTACTACTATAATCAAGGCAAAAAAAACAAAAATATACCATAAATCAGATATTGCGGTAGTCAATCTAGCTGTGAAACCTTGCTCCACATCCACAACAAAAGATTGCTGCTTTTCTTGATTAGAAATATCACTAAAAATGGAAATTGTAATACTCTCTTGATCTCCATCTCTTGCCTCGTCGCTAACTTCAACTTTTATTGGAACTGATAACGTTCTGCCTGCTTCAACTTCAAAAACATTACCATTGATAAAGAGTACACGCCATCCAGAAGGTACGGAAGTTGCTGAAAGGGTAAACTTATCATTAGCATTTGCCTTATTTTCTATAGTTATCTGAAATGTGTAACTATCTTCTGGAGCTAATGTTTCCCTATATTTCAATGATGACAATTCAAAACCACCGCTGTATTCCAAAATAACTGTCAACTGTTTTTTAGCTACTACACTTGAGTCAGAAATATCTTGGGCATAGGCATCAAAAACATCACCATCTTCCTTGTAAACTGCTTGACTACCGACATTTATGAATAAATCTAACGATTTACTATCACCACCACTTATTGAAACTTCAGTAACTGTTGCACCATTCTCTTTAAATGAATGAGTCCACCCTTCTGGGAAATTATCTCCCATATAGAGCTTAATCGTATGGTCACCTTCCATTTCGGATTCAAGAAGTAAATCAACTTCAAACTGCTGACCGGCTTCCTTATTGATGAATATACCTGAGCTACTTTGAGGAACTATAGATAGAGATAATCCAAATGAACGTGTTAAAATTAAGGTTGCAACATCGCTTTTGGTGGCATTTCCTTCGGATACACCAATTAGCTTAATCGAGGCTGTATCCAATTCTCCGCCCTGCGCAGGTTTAGCCCAAACTGTGACATTTGCCACATTAAAACCATCACCAAGTCTGGGAATATCAGAAACTGTAATAGTAGCACCTCTTAAATCGTCATATTCAAACTCAATTTCCCAATCTGCTGGTACTTCTTGTGAAGTTAGCTGAACGGAATCTGTGTCTTGGCCTTGATTTGCTATACTTAATTGATATTGGTTCCAATCCCCTGCAACTCCATTTACATTAAAACTTGTTACTGCTTGACCTGAACTTGGATCGTCAAAATACATTGAAATCTCATAATCTGCGCCAACTGAAGTCTTAGTTTCCAAATCAAAGTTAACTGGGGTAACTGAATTTTCTGAGCGACCTGTGAAAACAACAATTGTATTTTTACCAACCATTTCAGTCGAATCGGCTACTGAAACTGTAAAAGTACATATTTGCTCATCTCCAGGAAATAATGTATTACTTGTCCAAGATTGTGGACTAACTACCCAATTATCTGAAGTTTCACTCGGTTCAATTGTAAACTTATCATTCTCATCTCCTGAATTTCTAACAAGCATTTGGTAAGAGACATCACCTCCTACTGCAACGCTCTGCTGTGTCTCTGGAGTCGATAAATATATACCATAAGCATCCATTTGAATTGATTTGTCAACGTAAAATTCATTTCCTTGCTGATCAATTGCAGAAACTCTAATTGAATAAATTCCTTTATCCAATTCTCCAGATGATTCTAAGTTATTGTAGTTCCATTCTAGTTCATTAAACTCATTGGTTCCACTATTCTCATCAGGCTCGTTGATTTCCACATATTCTTCGAACAATTCGTTATCATCTGAATCAAATACTGCCACCTTGAATTCGGTGATGTCATAAGTTCCAAAAGCATTTAGTGCTTGTGCAGATACAAATACTTTTGAAAGATCAAGTGGAAGGTTAGGTTGAAAATTATTTGCGATAATTAAATCATCCAAATCGGGAGTCTCTAAATTATACGATTCTGTAATTATCTCGATATCTGTAACTGGATTTGTAGTTACAATCAGCCTTGAGGGTGAATTTCCATCCTTACCAGTATCTAATTCTAAATTAACCGCATTCTCACCGTCGTTTTCCAATTCAAGAACTATAAAATGTTCAAAATCAAATTGGTGGGTTGGACCATAATTGTCTTCCCAAAATACATCTACACGTTCCTCATTATCTCCTTGTAATACTGAAGGAACATCCATACCGCCTGTCGCAAGCAGTTCGCCGCCTGTCATAGTAGTCCCGTCTCTAACGTAAATATTCAAATGGCCTGTGTTAAAATTGGCTGAATTTGCATAAAGATGGATATGGAATCCTACATCAGTTCTATATGATTTAGCCTCTAAATCATCTTGAAGGCTAAAGTTAAGCGCGAAAAAATAACTACTTCCCACAGGTATGTTTACTGATTCTGCATCTCCGTGGCCTCCTGTTTCCCGAGTATGAAGTTTACCCACTCCGTTTTCGCTGTAAAGGTAAAGATTGATATTCTCCTCTTGACCGACGACCTCTTCTGCCGACACGGGATTCCAAAATATGACTGTGCCAAAAAATAAAAATGCCAGAGCTACGGAAGCGAATTGTCTCACAATCACGTTTCATTGACTGATGTTAGGTAATAAATAGGTATCCCCTACAAAAAATATAATTTAAAGAAAAATTATGCTTTATTTTGCCACTTACTAACTATTTCTTCAAGGTCTCTAATAAATTCAAAAAGCTTAGTCCTAGCATGTTGAGGTATATTACTATCATTAATTTGCTCCTCTAATATCGAAATTGTAGAGTAAATTCTTAAATCAAGATCGTCTTTTTTATTGAGCAAATAAGTCTCTAGACCGGTAACTACGTTAGTTCTAACATTTCTTGGAACTGATGTATCTTCAGTTATGCTAGTTCTAATTTCCTTAGACAATGTTGAAATGAGTTCCTCTACCATATTTACCTCTAACAAATATTTAGATGGCGTGGCATTTAGAGACTGCCTATAAAATTAAGCCTTACTACCTTCGATATTAATTTCTTTATTACGAATGCGAGTACTGCTAATTCTTCTCCCATCCTTTGCTAAAACTAAGGGAATAACTACTATTTCTAATTCTTTCAAACCTTTCAACTTACGGTTAACATTCAACTCTGTTGCTACTTTCTCCGTTTCTTCTGATACAATTATCGCATTTAAGCTTTCATCAAAAACTCCAGGACCCCAGTTATCATTCAATTCAACAATTGAATAATGGCCTTTGAAATTACTTGATACAAAATCATTTAGTGATTCAAAACGTTCTGAATAAGGATTAATATATTCTTCACTTCTGTTAATTTTCGCTCTTACGTCTGAAGTTAAGCCAATTATTATTTCCTCTGATAAGCTAAATGCAGTCCTGAGCAGCGATTCATGACCCAAGTGCATCTTGTCAAAAGTTCCTCCCAAACACACTTTACTGTATTTTTTCACAAGTCAAGTATAATATAACCCTTTAATGTAATTACGGTATGGATTTTGAGAAAGATTATAAATCTTATTTTATTTTTGGGAGTATATGCTTTCTATGTGCAATTATAACTATCATAGGTGGTGTTGAAAGAACTGGGATATGGATGGATGCAATGTATCCTTTATTTCTTCTTTTTTCGATTGCATGTTTCTCAATAGGTTGGATCAGATACAACAAAAAAGATGAAAAAACTTAAAATATAACATAACAAAGGAGATATCTAGTATGAAAAAATTATTAATGATTTTATTTGCCCTGACGATTCCAAGCGCGGCTGCTGAAATGGCACACACGCCCCAAGAGGTAAGTGAAGGAACTACATTTACAGCTTGGATTGACGTTGATGAAGATGTTGAAAGTGTTACTTTTTATGTTTGCACTCTTGAGGAACCACACACTTGTTACAAACCTCAAAAAATGACTCGAAATGAAAGCCTGAACGGTAGGTTTCAATTTGATTACCAGGTGAAATCTAATGATTTTCCAGGGTATAAATATGAATTAGAAAAACAAGATAATTCTACAGAAAAAATACCTGCAAGTGAGTATGGCTATTACGAAGGAATGGAAGTAGAAAAAATGGGTGATTCCTATTATTTCAAAGTAAATATGAAGATTGAAGAAGAACCTGATAGTGCGGGTGAAGGATTATTCAGAGAATACTGGACTTATGCTGTAGTAATGACTTTAGGTTTCATATATTTTGCATTAAAAAGATGAATATCGGTGAATTGTTAATTTATTGTGCCCCTCTGCTGGCAATTACATCGATTTACATACTTCAGACAAGGAAAAACCTCGAATATCTTAACATCTCATTGCTGTCTTTGCTAGGAGTACAGACAATATCTCTTAGCATGCTGGTTTACTTTTTCTATACCACAAATTTGGAATACAAGTACGTCTCAGACTATTCCGCCGAAAACTTAAGCCTCTTCTACAAATTATCTGGTTTATGGGCCGGACGAGACGGAACTTTGTTGATATGGACATGGAGTGCATCTCTTTTCATGATTATGGAAAGAAGGTTTAATTCTCATCAGGATAGGCAAAAAGAACTTACAACTATTGTATGTTGTTTTCTAATCTTAGCCCTCTCCATAATTCAGCTTTACATTAACCCTTTTCGAACAAATGAAATAGTACCCCTTGAAGGCAATGGATTGAACCCTTTATTGTTATCTCCATTCATGATAATTCATCCACCAATAGTGTTCATTTCATATGGAATGATTGTACTGATATATGCTGCAGGTATGGCCCACTTGATAACTGGAGAAAAGAATTGGAATGAATCCGTAAAAAGATGGGGGAGAACATCATGGATAGGAATGAGCTTAGCTCTCATCTTGGGCGGGTATTGGGCTTATGTTACTTTAGGATGGGGTGGATATTGGGCATGGGATCCTGTTGAAACTGCAGGGCTTTTACCTTGGTTATCTATGACTACTCTGCTTCATACTTCAGTTATGTCAAGAAGAAGAAATGATTATGTTATTTTAGGTCCTTTGCTTGCAATGTTAACCTTCATATTAGTTCTTTTGGAATCATTTGTTACAAGGGGCGGAATATGGTCATCTGTTCATGCTTTCATCGTTGAGGAAACAGGAGGAACTTTCTCACGATTTTGGTTTGTTTTAGAAGAAGACATTTCAGTAAGAGGATTCTTCATAATGATGATTTTATCAATCATTTTAACCTTATATTTAGTAATTCAAAGATATAAAGGGCTTGAAGAAAAGGAAAACAAAACTTTCAAGAATTTAAATGATGTGTTTGACGAAGAAAATGTTTTTTTCGCTGCCATTTACACTCAACTGCTGATTTTGACAGTGACACTAGTGCTATTACTTGTAAGAAGTAAGGGATATATGGCTCCGGAAGTGTTTGAAATAAGATTGGCTCCATTTGTAGTTCTACTTGCAGCTATTTTTACAATCCATACCTTAAGACCATTCTATGAAATGAAAAATATATTGGTGGTTGCTGCGTTAGGAATTGTATTTAGCTTAGCTTATGCTATTATTTCCGATGGAAATGCCTGGATGGTTGGAGCTATGATTCCATGGGCTGTAATTTGTGGATTCTCTATTTTTAAGTACATGAACCATCACAGAAAAAAGAAACTGCTGGGAATGCTGCGAGCATGGGGTCCATATACTGCTCACTTAGGATTCATGCTAATTATAGTAGGTTACTGTTTATCCTATGGATTAGATGAAGAAAATACTGTGAACTTAGAAGAAGGAGATAGAAGAATAGTTGGTAAATACATAATTGAATTGATAGATATTGAGATGAATCCACTAGAAAATGAGATTGAACTAATTGCTTATATCACCTTAGAGAACAAGAATTCAGGAGAAATTATTCTTGAAGATAAAATATCTAAGAAAATTGAAAGTGGAACTAATCAAGAAACAACTCAAATTTATCTGAGGCATGATCTAGACAGAGATCTCTACATTACTTTGAACGGTGCGACACCTGGAAATGAAAACGAAAGTAGTCGTGCTGTAATTACTGTTAGAGATATTCCTGGAATCATTCTAGTATGGATTGGATCTTTGCTGACGATATTAGGAATGCTAACAACTATGTTTACCGAATGGAAGCCCGGGAAAAACTGGTTAAAGAAAATATCAAAAAAAGTGCCAGACCACTAGCGTTGTCGTCCTGGCAAGATGTCAGACACCGTATTTCTTCTCAACCCCGCGACCCACTCGAGCGTCGGTAGTCCACGGTAAGGCTGCTCCCTTCCGGGCCTGACCCGGTTTCCATGATGAAGACTCGACATTTACCCTCCGGTAAATATCTGCAATCACCTGCGACCCCGAGGGACAGGATATCTCAGTTGAAATGCGGATTAGACAGCTTACTGGGTGCGCCGTCACTAGCTGTCGCCCCCCCTAAAGGCGGTTGAGGGTCACAGGGTACGTCTAGCTCCCCGGCCAAGTCTAGCTTTACCTCTCTCCTATACTACTATTTGGAGTTTTGCATGCCAAAAATCTTTCTGATGCCACTTGCAGGACTATTGAAAAGTCGCTCTGTCCAAGTTATCTTTTCAGTACTAAATTGATCTAAAATTGCTTGGCCGTATGGCTCAATTGTTTCACTTGCAACGTTAGCATATCCTTTCTCATGAATTTCTGTTAAAGTATCTGAATAGTAAACTAATATATTATCATAAAGCATTTTGCCAGCCACATTAGGCGCGCTAATAGCTAAACCTCCTACTTGCTTAACTCGATTAGTTGTTTGTAAAGTTAATAATCCTCCCAATTCCAATAAGGATTGTCCTTCGTCTGTTGCAGTATTCATAAAATCTTGAAGTACATTTGACATTTCTGTAACTGTGCTACTTGCAATACTACCGGAGTTGAATAGTAAATCTGATATCGAATCTCTTATTTCCTCGACATTTGATAAAATCTCATCTTTAGTTAGAGGCGGGGTATCTATATTTTGAGCAAAACTAGTAGTCGTTCTTTCTAAGCCCTCAAATAGAGTCGTGAATGAGTCAGCAGATGTTTCAGGGCCAATATAGCCATTTTCTACCATTTCTTGATGAAGTCTTTCAAGATAGGCTTGTCCTCCTTTAACTGAATCTGCAAAAAAGGCAAAAAACCATAGAGGTGACAAATGGATTGTTGCAATACCTACTCCTTCAATGGCATTACCAATTAATTTTCTTGTGGCAAACTCTCCTTCCAATCCCTCATCATCATATACTCCCTTAACACCACCAACATTTTCAACAGTAAATCTCAAGATATTACCTACAAATGTATTATAACTAGTAGTATCTTTTACAACACCGGGAACTAATATATCTGTAGTTTCCTTGAAAATACCACCTAAAAGTGCTGAAAGACCGCGAACGTATCGCTCAGGCAAAGATAGTGCGTAAACAGTTCCATTCCAAAGAAATTTAGCGGCATTCTTCAAAGGTTTAACCATCTATAATTTTACCACCGATAATCACCGTGTCAACGTGATTTATTCCAAAATGATATGTTAAATGCCTATAATCTGAAACATCACAAATTAACAAATCTGCGCGCCAACCTTCTGAAATTACGCCCCTGTCTTTTTTTCCTATTGCAAAAGCTGCATTTAACGTAGACGAAACAAGAGCTTCTGCTGGAGTCATTCCCATTTTAAAAACTGCTAATTGTTGCACTAGCTGCATAGATTCAGTATAGCAATTGGGATTGCAGTCGGTTGCTAAAGCTATGGGAAGATTATTAGCTATCATTTTCCTAGCTGGTGAATAATGATCTGATAATAAAGCAAAAGGAGTACCTGGCAAAAGAACGCCTATAACTCCAGAATTACTAAGTTCCTTAATTGTTTCCAATGAACTACCTGCAAGATGGTCTGCTGTAATTACTCCCAATTCTGCACCCAAACGTCCGCCGCCTGTATCACCAAACTCATCTGCATGTATTTTTAACTTAAAACCTAGTGATTTTGCAGCTACCAATATTTCTTTTGATTCATCTACTGTAAAAGCCCCTTCTTCGCAAAATACATCGCAATATTCTGCTAAATCTTTTACCAAAGGAAGAATTCTAATTACTTCTGATACATATTCAACTCTACTCAAGCCCTCTGGAAATGCATGAGCTCCCATAAAAGTAACAACTGTGTCTGCTAAATTCAGAGACTTTAGCCAGTTAGCTACTCGTAATTGTCTCAATTCTGTATCTTCATCTAAGCCATAACCTGACTTAATTTCAATTGTAGTAGTACCAAATTGTACAGCTTTCTTGAACCTTTTCAGCGTTTGTTCTCTTAATTCGCTCTCATCAACAGCACGAGTCTCTCTAACAGTGCGAAGAATTCCTCCACCATCTGCTAAAATTTCTTGATAACTTTTGCCCTTTAGCTTCCATTCAAGCTCATGCTCTCTAGAACCTGCCCAAACTAAATGTGTATGCGGATCTACAAAGCCAGGAACTACAACTTTACCTGCAACATCTATTACTTCGGCCCCTGGTGCTTCTATATGTTTTGCAACTTTAATTATTTTATCTCCTTCGATTAAAATATCGGTATTGGCACGTCTGTCGACGACGCCCATCGCA
This sequence comes from Candidatus Poseidoniales archaeon, assembly GCA_045567855.1. Lineage (GTDB taxonomy): Archaea > Thermoplasmatota > Poseidoniia > MGIII > CG-Epi1 > CG-Epi1. The sequence continues at coordinate 24,840 of JBJLCC010000040.1, forward strand.
TCTCCGAAATGAGGCTTAATTGCAGGTCTAGGCGTTACAACCTCTGATGCTCCGCGTAAAAGATACACTCTTAGCTATAGAGGGAAGGTCATAAAGACCTTACTTCATTGAAGCTATAATGCTAGAGATGAAAGTCTTCCGTGAATCGCCAGAAAAGATTTTTGAAGACCTAGAGAAACGTAATTTGCCAAAAGATATTGCACTAAGTGTTATTGATTTAGATAATAAATGGAGGAAGCTAATCGAAAAAGGCAATAGATTAAGAGCTAAAAGAAATACTATCTCAAAAACTATTGGAGAACTCAAAAAAAAGGGAAATGATTTTTCAGAAGTACTTAATGAAATGGCAAGTCTAAAGAATGATTTAGCCCAAAATGAAAAAGATACTGAGGAAACGCTAAGAATTAGAGACTCAAAAAGGATGGTCGTTCCAAATCTATTAGAGAGCGAGGTGCCGATTGGAAAAGACGAAACCGGAAATATAGAATTATCAATGAAAGGTGTAATAAATGATAATAAAAAATGGCTTTCACATCAAGAAATTCTAGAAAGAATTAATGGAGCTGATCTAAAAAGAGCTTCTAAAATAACTGGGAGAAGATTCTACTTCCTTACTGGAGATTTGGCTAGACTGGAACTAGCTCTAATTAATTTTGCAGTAGAAATGCTTTGTGAAAAAGGATACAGTTTAACAACTCCGCCTTTTTTAATGAATAAAGAGGCCTACGAAGGAGTAGTTGATTTGAGCGATTTTGAAGATGTTATGTATAAAATTGATGAACATGACTTGTACCTTATTGCAACATCAGAACATCCGATTACTGCAAGATTTAAAAATGAAATAATTGAGCTAAAGGAAGGGCCTCTGAAATTTGCTGGAATTTCTACTAATTTTAGAAGAGAAGTGGGAGCTCATGGAATTAGCGATAGAGGCATTTGGAGAGTGCATCAATTCTCTAAGGTTGAACAAGTAATTTTTTGTAAGCCAGAAGACTCAAGGAATATGCACAAAGAGATACTAAATAATGCAACAAATATATTTGAAAAATTAGAAATACCTTACAGAGTAATTGATATCTGCACAGGAGATATTGGTACTGTAGCAGCTCGAAAATTTGATATTGAAGCTTGGATGCCATCAACAAATCAATGGAAAGAGGTTGTAAGTGCTAGTAATTGCAGATCATATCAATCTGTTAGGCTAAACATGAGATACAGAACAGCTGAAGGTACTGACTTCCCTCATACTTTAAACTCTACTGCAGTCGCAACTACTAGAGCTTTAGCTGCAATACTTGAAAATAATCAAACTGATAATGGGGATGTAATCATTCCTAAAGTACTAAGAAAATGGATGGGTAATCAGGAAATATTAGAAGCTAAATGAAAAAAGGATTAATCTTAGGAAGATTTCAGCCACTACATATGGGCCATCTTTCTATATTTGAAACTGTAATTGATAACGATGAAGAGCTGGTAATATGTGTAGGCTCATCCAACAAAAAAAGAACTGAGAAAAATCCTTATACTTCTTTCGAGAGAATGCAAATGATCGAGTCTGTTTTATCGAACTATAGCTGTAATTACGAGATTTTTGAAATCCCAGATATAAATAACAATGATTTATATGTAAATCATTTAGAAAACATTGTGTCTCCTTTTGATAAGGTTTATACGGGTAACAAACTAGTTAAGGAACTATTTGAAAATGCAGGATATCCCGTAATAGTTCCTCATTTAATCAACCGCGAGGCTTGGCAGGGGGTTTCCATCCGTCAGGCGATGAAGGACGGTGGTGATTGGGAAATGGATGTCCCTGCAAGTGTAGCAAAAATAATTTCTGATATTGAATTGTCATAGCGGGCCCCCTCCCTCCTTTGACTAATCTACTTTTACTTTCGTTCCTTTAGGTTTATCAGATTCTTTTTTAGTTAATATTAAATCTAGTATTCCATTTTTGTAAGTAGCTTTCGAAGATTCAGTTTCTACCACAGAAGTTAAATCAATGCTTTTGAAGTATTTACGTGATTCAGTCTTAACATTGACTTCCACTTTATCTTCCATGACATTAATATCTATATCTTCTTTGTTAACACCAGGAAGTTCAACCGTAATTGCAATTTGATCGTCTGTCTCATTAATATCTGTAAGAGGCTCTCTCCTTGTGTCTACTGTAGGCTTTTCTCCTTTCTTTCCGAACGGTTTCATCCTTGTATTACCAAAGTCTTCAAAAACTGGAAAACCATCTGGACCTGTTTTAACTGAAAAACCAAAAACAAATGGATTACTGCTATCGTTATCTAGATTGTTACCTTCTAAAGCATCTCTCATTAAGCTATCCATTTGCTTACGCATTTTTTGAAATTCTCCATCTAAATTATTGAAGATGTCATCTATATTCCAATCATCGCCACTAAACCAATCGTCTTTTCGTTTTCTGTTCATATTTCTCCAGTAAACAACCTTTAGTTGTAAACCTTTAGTTTAGTAGCTATATTTAAAAGTTATTTAGGTCTCATCTTCAGCTTCAGAAATCACAACAGCTTCTGCAACAACGGGTTCGGCTGCTACTGGTTGAGCAACAACAGGTTCGGCTGCTACTGGTTGA
>JBJLCC010000041.1:0-30032 GCA_045567855.1 Candidatus Poseidoniales archaeon
TATCCAGATAGGGCCAGAGTTTTCTATGAAAAAGCCAGTGCATTAGCTCCAGAGGTAGCTAGGTACCATATGCGTTTAGGAGATTCATTACAAAGATTGTCAAGATATGAAGATGCCATAGGAGCTTATGTGAAATCTCTAGAATTAGAACCAAGAAATGCACCTGCATGGAATAATAGAGGATTTGCAAATTTTAACATAAATCGTTGGAACGAGGCTCTAAGATGTTATGATGAGTCTATGGACTCAGATCCAACGTATGCGGTTGCTTGGTATAATTATGGTTATACACTTCAGTTGTCCGGGAGGCTAAATGATTCAAAGGATTATTACCAAAAAGCAGTAGACCTGGACCCAAGTGACAAAATTGCATGGAATAATTTAGCTAATGTGCATTACAATCAAGGACTCTATGAAAGAAGTATTGAGCTTTACAAAGAATCCTTGAATTTAGATGAAGAGTATGTTATCGCAGTTAATAACATAGGTAATGCCCTTGATCACTTGCATAGATATAAAGAGTCAATATACTATCATGAGAAAGCAATCGAGTTAGATTCTACTTTCCATTATGCATGGATGGCAAAAGGAAGGGCACTTACTAGGTTAGGTCGTCCAGAAGAAGGTCTTGAATTTATTGAAACCTCCATTGAATTAGATTCTGAAGATCCAGATTATCATGAAGCTTTGGGCCGTTGTTTCCAAAGTTTAAGACTATATGATAGGGCGAAGCAGATTCTCAATGTAGGTTTGTCAGTGGACGGTCAGCATGTACCCTGTTGGGTTGCTTTAGGAGACATAAATATAGAAGTAGGTAATACCTTGCAAGCTATGCAGTGCTTTGATGAAGCAGTTAGAGCTCAAGATGTACTTTCGAGAAATAGGATGAGAGACTTAGACTGGATTGAAAAAGGACGTATTCTACAAGTTGCAGGTATAGTTCACGAGGGTTTTCGTCAATACTCTAACGCAATTACAGTCGCTCCGGAGACCGGCCGACCTTATTTTAGAAATGCACAGGTATTGATTGATTTTGATAATTTGTCTGATGCTCGGGAATTGATAGAGAAAGGTTTAGCCATAGATCCTCAATCAATTTCAGGTAAGATTTTATTGTTAAAAACACTATCAGCTAATGAAATAATTCGAAGAAAAGCAGAGTTTTTAATGTTTAAAGAAACACACTCAGAAGCTCAGCTACTAATAGCTCAAAAGATTATGCAAGATGACCCGCATTTGGCATTAGAATTCTTGGATAAGGAGAATCCAGGACATTTTTTATTATTGAGTCAATGTTTTTTGAAAATATCTAATTTTGAGACTTCACTTTCCTTCGTAAATAAATTTATAGATAATAATCCTAGTAATATTGAAGGCTTTTTGACTGGTGGGTGGATTTCTTTTGAACTGGAAGATTACAATAGAGCAATCAATTTTTTTGATATAGCCTTAGGATGTGATACATTGTGTTCTGAAGCACTATATGGTAAAGGTTTAGCATTGAAGAAAAAAGGAATGTCCTATGATTCCTACCAACATATTCTTTCACAGATTGATAAGGACTTAACTATCTAGTTAATATTTCATTAAATACTTCTTCTACATCTTTAGAAACTTTTTCCCAAGAAAAAAGCGCCTCAACCCTCTCTCTCCCTCTTTTTCCCATTTCGCGAGCCATTTCTGGAGCGCCCCATATTTTTTCGAGAGCTTCAGCAATCGCATTGGGGTCTAATGGTTCTACAATATAACCCTCTTTTTCAGATATAACATCTCTCACTCCAGGGATATCACTTAGAATAAGAGGCTTGCCAGATGCCATTCCTTCAAGCCCAACTATCCCAAATGCTTCCAATCTCGAAGTAGAAGGTAAGATAACAACATCCGTTGCAGAATAATAAGATGGTAACCAATAATCGTCAACAGGTCCAACAAAAACTACTCTTTCATTCAGGTCCAATTTTTTCACTAGGTCTATTAGCCATTTTTTATAAGGTCCATCTCCTACAATCAATAATTTACCCTTACGAGTGTAACTTAAACTTCTAATTAGAATTCCAATTCCTTTATGAGGGACTAACCTTCCAACAAAAAGAGCCAAAGGATCATTTCCAATAGAATATTTATCTCGGATAAGTTCGCCCTTGTTTTCAAGGTTGAATCGTTTTATGTCTACGGCATTTGGTATGACGGTTACATCCGTGTCCCATAAAGTACGAGATGTAGTTGCATAACTTTCAGTTGTAGAAATCACACGATCGGCCTCTTCTAAGGGGTACTTACCTAGGAAGTTTTGGTAAAAATTTACAGCAGTATTTCCAAATATGCCTTTTAGTTCTAAATCACAATGATGCGTTACAACGAAAGGTTTTCCGGCTTCTTTAGCGCCCTTAGCAGCAAATCTTTCAGTAAAAGGAGGAGGTGAATGAACATGTATAATATCAGCATGCGTTCTTCTAACAAATTGCCTTATTGATGTCACGATGGGTGTATTGTACATATTAATCCATTGGGGTAAGCGAGTTATTCTAATTCCATTAAGAGTCTCAGTTTCAGGCATTCGACTATATCTTGATGTTACAACTTCTACATCATGCCCCATTTTTATCAAATTTTCAGAAAGGCCTAGTACGTGAGATTCTACACCGCCAAAGTGGGGGAAAAAATATGGAGTTACTTGAAGAATGTGCATTATATTATCAAACTTTTACTTTCATATGTGCCAGAGATTAGAGCATTTGGACCAATTTGGGTTTCGCTTCCAATAATGGTGCCCGAATTTATAGATGCATTAATCCCGGTTGCAACGTTATCTCCCATGATTACTCCTAATTTTCTTCTAGAAGTATTCGTACGTTTACCCTTGTGAATGACATGTATTTCTTCTTTATCCAATCTTAAGTTAGCAACTTTAGTTCCGGAACCCAAATTACAGTTTTTTCCTATGATTGAATCACCCACGTAATTATGATGTGGTGCTTTTGCGCCCTTAAATAAGATTGAATTTTTAATTTCGGAAGAAGCCCCTACTTTATTTTCTCCACACAATACCGTTCCTTTTCTAAGATAAGCGTTAGGTCCGATTATACAATTTTCACCTATCCAAAGTGGTCCTTCAATATAAGTCCCAGACTTTATTACTGAATTTTTACCTAAGTGTACATTGCCCTTTATACTTACATTATCTTCCACGGTACCTTCAATATTATTCAGAATGTGATCAATACAGACTTCATTAGCCGTTAGTAAATCCCATGGAGATCCAATATCTTTCCAGAATCCTTGATAATTAACGGTATATATTTTATTTAATTTCAAAGCGTCCGTTAGTTCTAATTCACCCCTAACAGATCTCTCAATAGATTTCAAAGACTGGAATATTTTTTTATTAAATAGATATATTCCAGCGTTTATTGATGCGGGCCCTTTGATACCTTTCTCGATAATGGACTCAAGAATACCATTTTTCGTTTGAACCGCACCGAATTTTTCACCGTCGTCAACATCAGTAATCATCATAACCATACTGCCTTTTTGTTTGGATAATAAATTTAAATTTTCCTCATTAATTAGAGTATCTCCATTTAAGCAAAAGAATGCTCCATCAATGTGTTTCTCAGCTAAAGAAACTGCGTGCCCGGTACCTTTTTGCTTGTTTTGAACAATGTAATTAATTTCAACACCATATTTTCCACCATTCCCAACTAAATCAGAAATTTCTTTCATTCTATGTCCAATTAATATATTTATTTTCGCTACACCAACATTTCTTAATGCTTTAATTTGGTATTCAATTATTGGGTTGCCACACAAAGGAAGCAACGGTTTTGGATAGGTCTCAGTTAAGGGCCACATTCGGCTACCTTTTCCCGCAGCTAAAATTAGAGCTTCCTTAATCACAGAAGCTCCTTAATTTTTTTCATTAACATTTTGTTTATGTCTCCGCCATCCATTTTCCCTCTAAATTCTGACATTACAGGACCCATTAAAGCACCGACAGCTCCCATTCCTCTTTCCCTTATGAATTTTTCTCTATCTTTAATTAAATTATCTACAAATTCTTGAACTTCATTGTGTACGTTTCCACTATTAATTTGGATTTCTTCATTGTTACTTGATTGAATTAGCGCATTTGAGATGCCTTCTTTAACAAGTTTTCCATCTTTAAATAAGTCTAGAACTTTTTCTAAATCACTAATTATTATACTTTTCCCATTGTCTTTCAATTGCGGTAATGTATGTAGTAAAATACGGGAGATTAATTTTGGTTGTTCGTATCTATTATTCAAATAATTAAACTGTTCGTCTAAATCTCTATTTACAAGCTGTTTTGATTCCTCCTCATTAAGTGGTAAGTTCTTCTCTCTTTCATCTAGTGTTTCAGGTTTTGGTACTTTTATGTTACTAATTTTTAATGGTGCAATATCAGTTTCAGGGTACATCCTTGATGCGCCAGGCATTGGTCTTAAATATGTGGTAAGATTTTCAGGAGTAACTTTTCTTACTTCAGCTGGAACCCCATTAGTTTTAATTCTTTCAATTACCAGATTCATTGCATTTTCAACTTTTTTTTCTTCACCAAACATGAGAATGAATGCATCATTTTCTTTGCATTTGAGCGTTCTTTTGATTTTATTTGTTTCGTCGTCGCCGATTCCGTAAGCTGGTAACTCGTCACTGTGCATAATTCCCTTCATTCCAGCTCTTTTAGCGTAATTAGCAAGTTCTTTACCCATCCGTACATGATTATTCGGAGAATTCTTATTCCCTAAAATACCTTTCCAGTTATCTATTTTTAGGGCTAGAGCAAATTCTTTTTTATTTTTAAAACAATCATTTACGATGGTTACTCGGCCAATATCTCCTTTCTCAATCTTATTCAGATTAGTCTGTCTTTTCACTTCATTTTCGACTACCTTAGGCATCGAGCTTAAGTCTTGGAATCCTTTCAATTCAACTCTTTGTCCATTATTTACTGAAACATTCACATCTTGCCTAATTGTCCCGAGTCCCCGCTTAACATTACATGCTCTGAGCAGTCTTCCAATCGCCTTTGCAGCGCTTTGCACATCTTTACTATCATTCAATTGAGGTTTAGTAGTAATTTCTAAAAGAGGAATTCCAAGCCTATCTAGCAGATACTCGTGATTTTCGTCTCCATGCCTACATGAATCTTCTTCAAGACATAACTGGTCAAGTTCAAGTATTTTCCCATCGTATTCAATATTCCCTCCGGTTGCTATTAGTCCTGTTCTTTGAAATCCACTTGTATTTGATCCATCTACTACCACTTTCCTCATGAAATGCATTTCTTCAACAGCTTTTGCTCCGACCAATTTAGCAAATTGTAAGGCAATTTTAACAGCATCTTTATTTGGTCCTCTTGGAGGCTCTTCATCAGCATAAATTAGACAGTTACAGCTTTTATTATAATAAGTAAACAATTTAATTTGTTCAGTTTTTGCAGCGATATCTACTTCTCCCATCTCACTTGAAGTAGCATGCAGTTTTCTCTTAAACAATAAATCTTTTCCAGTCTCATTAAAATCACAATTGCAAAATAGTTTTCCACTGTTTAATTGCTGATGAATTTCGAGTCCTGCTTTAAGCGCCACCTTCTTAACTCTGATATCTACTTTTTAAAATGACCGGTGAAATGTTTTTTTATTTTTGGTAAGAGAACTAATGCAATAATTCCTAATAACGGCCCTATAATCAAGAATCCCATAGCCATTATTGAAAAGAAGGCTCCGATTTGAGCATTTTTATAAGATTGTAAAGTGTACGTAACCCATGATCCCCAAACACCTATTGACGAAAATAGTAAAATTAGAATTGGACACCAATTAAGCATTTTCAGATATGTATTCTCATCTAGAGAAATATTTCCTTCACCTTCTTCAAGTTCAAAGGTAAAACGATTAACTCCTTCAAGACCTGAACTGTAATCAATTAAAGTTAGGTCTGAATCTTGTGGAGGGATATAAACATTCATAATAGAGGTTCGATGTCTTTCAGCACTTACTTTAATTTCATATTTTCCAGGTTTCAAGTATACGTTATACGTTCCATTTGCCGAATATGTCTGATTAGTTTCTTTATTATCTATAAGTATTACAGCATTATTCACATAATCAGTTTTATTTTCAATAATCAAGTATATTTTTATATCCTCAGAATCACTGAATTGTTCGGGTGCATAGTAAAGAGAACCTCCAGTCATTAATCCCATTATTGATGCGCTCAAAATTAAAAAAGAAATTATTTTAACCCAAAAGCGAGTTTCTTTCTTTTTTACATCTTTTTTTTTAAAATCGTATTTTTCGTAGTCTCTAGGAACTTTATTATTAGTTTTTTGTTTGTATTTTTTCTTTATCCTATTTTTCTTTAATTCATTATTTTCAACAGTTAATTCAATAGTAATTCCACATTCTTTACATTTTCTTTCAAAGACTCCCTGGTCCTCTCCCATTAGCGTAATTTTATTACTTTTATTACAATTTGGACAATTGAAGCTTATATTTGGCATTTTTAGGCTATTTCAGGGCTGTTTATATTTGGCTTAATATTCTTACTTTCTCCCACTTTAACTTGTGGAACTTCAATTTTAAACGGAGGAGGAAGTCCTAATTTCCTAGCTATATTTAGAACTTCAAAAGACCCCTCGCCCAAGACTCTATTATACAATTCACCAGTCATTTTTTCAGGTAGTTTATGATTTTTTTCCCACTGACTTTGTGCAGATTTAATTACATCATTTTTTTTACCAGAATACGTAACTTCACAATCTAATTGTACCATACCTAATAAACCATACGATACGGAATATCTTATTTCTACATTTAATTGATTATCGCTTTTTATTCTTGACGATAAGATCGTCGTACTATGGTTAATTTGCAATTCTTTTTGTCTTGTAGCTTTACGATGACTTTTTGCTTCAATAGAAATTAATCTAAATGCAGTTGCAGGCATAATTGGCTTACGAAAGCCCCTTTTTGAGAGTATCCTTATTATCCCCTATTTGTAAAGAGTGTTATGTTTCGCAGCGTTGTTTTTACAATGATTTTATTGACAGCTTCATTTACAGGCTGTACAGATTCAACACCAAATCGAACAATTGTAACATTTCAAATTGATTCAGATGGAGAAGATTTTTGGATTTATTTATACACAGTACCTAGGACTAAAATGGGTAATTTTTCAATAGAGTCAAGCCTTGGAAATGATATAGCTCCTTTAGTTTACAGTTATCAAAAAAAAGTATCTTTTGATGATTTGACGAAGGATTCAGATAATTTTGTCTCTTTTAGTTTTAAGGCAGATTTATCAGAAGTTTTTTGGGAACTGAATTGTAAATTTCGTTTGAATCAAGATTCTACAGATGAAAGAATAGTTTTAGATGTACTTATCATTGAAGGAGAAGAGGAAAAAGGAGACGAATGGAAACTGCCTTATAGTACGCCTCTAAATTATAGACAATGAATATAACTCAAGCTCCTCTCGCATATCAAGCAACAGTTGGTTTCGTAGTTGCATTTTTACTTTATCTGATATTATTTTTAACAGGTTATATACAATTTGACGTAAGTTCGTTGTTGACATTTTACGCATTTTCAGTTTATACAGTTTCTTTGGCTGCAGTTTTAGGTGGAGTACTTCTTGGCATGTTCATAGCTACAAGGACTTTATCTACCCAGGGTTTCACGCCTTTTGAGGTGTCTATGCTTAGGCTTAAAGATGATATCAATAGCCTTCGTATCGAAGTTAAGAATCTTACAAAATATATGGAAATGAATACTGAAGAAGATAGTAAGTAATTATATAAACTTTCTACTCTAATGATATCTATGAAGAAAGGTTTTAATTCTTTTTTTGTTTCGCTCATCGCCTTAATTTTGGCAGCACCTATTGCTGGAGTTAGTAGTACTTTTGTTTACAGCGATTCTCAACTTTTATTTGCCGAAGAAATTGATTTGGCAAGATCGAGCTATGGTGTTAACATTGAGTTTTATGGAGACAATACGGGTTTTGAATCTTTAACTAGAAATGAGTTTGCAACCATAGCATTTTTAATTTCTAATACCGGATCATTGCCGGATACATATAATTTGAGTATTAGTTGGGAAGAGAATGACTTGGGGTGGTTTGCAAATTCAAGTCGTGAAACCATCACAATCGATTCGGGAGATCAAGAAATTGTTGATTTTAACTTTCAAACACCGATTCAAGATGTTTACGATGAATCCCAAATGACTTTTACATTAAGGGCAACTTCTCAAAATGATACTTCAGTCATAAGTATGGAAGATCAGGTTATAGATATTGAAATGACATACGCTGTAGATATTGAGCTAAGGCAAGGTGATTCAAAGGCAGGTAATAGAGGAGACTCATTGAGCTATTCTGTAAGAATAACAAACTCTGGCAATAATCCAGATAATTTTACGATTGCCACAGGCGTACTACCTAAAGACTGGATAGCTTCAACTAGCATTTCCTCAATAGACCTCGATCCAGGTGTCTCGCATGAATTTGAAATGGCCGTAAGTATTCCTAGTACTGCTGCAGTAGATGAGTATGCACTAATTGAAGTTATTGCAAGAGTTCAAGAATCAAATTATAATTACATTTATGGATTTGGAACTACAAATACAACTGTAGAAGATGGGCGAGTTTATGATGTAGAAATAGTTTCAGATTTTGAATCGAAGCAAGTTATACCTGGAAGCATGATAATTTACGATTTATCAATTACAAACAGTGGTGATGAAACCGATTCTTTCGCTTTGACTATTACTTCTGATGATGAAGAAGGGTGGCTCTCAAATTTAAGCCAATTTGAAATAGATGATTTGGGTCCAGATGAAACTTATACTGTAGTATTGACTATCTATTCTCCTGAGGACTCAGAAGAAGAAGACTCTTTACTAACAGCTATCTACATTAATTCAAAAAGCAGAGAGCAATTTGATGATGACTTAGAAGTTAATACAATAATTAGAATTCCTGAAAGGGGAGTATCATTGTCTTCCCCTCAAGACACTCTAAATGGAAATCCAGGTTCTACTTTAACTTACACAATTTCAGTCATGAATACAGGTTCAGATCCTGATGATATTAATTTAGGTTTTGAAATATGTGATTCTTGTAACGCTTGGGTAGTTTCTTTGAGCAAATATACAATTGTAAATCTTGCCAATGGAAATTCAGAAGATGTTCAAATGTTAGTTAAGGTTCCTTCCTCAGCAAGAGCAACTGATGAAGCTTCTTTTACATTTACGGCCGAATCACATGATGATTCAGCAGCTAATGCAGATATTGATGTAATTTCGACAGTAAACACGGTTTACAATCAAAATGTTATGTCTTCAACTGTTCCTACAATGTATCCTGGAAATAGTAATCAATTTAATGTAACTATAATTAACAACGGTAATAGTGTGGAGAGCTATAAAATTAGTGAAGGATATAATGTACCAAGCGATTGGAAATTTGATGATACCTTAATTTTTGAGACTCAGGGTTTAAATCCTTTCGGGGGGACAGAAACATTCACTCTTCCTTTTGAAGTCCCACAAAATGAAAACCCAGGTTATTACAACTTTTCAATTGATATTAAGTTATCTTCATCAGGAATTAAGGTAGATTCTATTGATTTGTCTGTTAAGATAGAATATTATGCCAATTTTGCAATAATCATTGCTTCTGACCAATCTACAGGAGACCCTGGAGTTACACACCAATTCGCAGTTACAATAGATAACAATGCAAATGCTGATGACGAAATTGATTTAACTGTAGATGGCCTTCCATCAACTTGGACATACTGTGTGTTATTTAGTGGAAATTGCCTGAATTCATTAAACATTGCTAAAGGAGCAACAACAGAGTTTGTTCTTGAAATTACAACTCCAGATAACGAAGCTGCAAACACTAATGGCCTTTTCTTAAATTTAGTAGGCACTTCATCACTCAATAATAAATTTGAAACTAGTCAAAGTTTTAAGATAATGACAAACCCCACATATCTATTCTCAGTAGACATACCTTCAGACGCAAAAACTGGAGTGTCAGGAGATACAATACCTTTCCAATTAACAATTAAGAATATTGGCAATGATGTAGATTATATCACTTTACCCTCGCCTACTTTACCTTCAGGATGGATTGGGACTTATACCGAATCTTCATTTACTCTACAACCTCAAGACTCAAAAACAGTATATCTGAACGTTCAAGTTCCGGCTAATGTTTTTGGAGGTAACAGTACGATTAATTCTAAGATATCATCAGATCAGTCGAATCAAATGACTTCAATAGATTTTACAGTATATGTTGAAGAAAAAGCAGATATCGATGTTGAACTGAAAACGACTGCAGGAGACGTCACTGCAGGTTTATCAGGTTCTTTTAGAGTTTTAATTACAAATAATGGAAATACAGTAGAAACCTTATCTTTAACATTAGAAGGCAAGAGATCTTCCTGGTTTACATTGCCAAAGGAGACACTGTCCCTCGAACCTGGAAGCTATGAAGAAATTATGGTTGAGGTTCGCCCTCCAGTTACTCAGGCCGCTTCAGATACGTCAGGTATTCTTAATGTTACTTTGAGTAGTGATTCATCCAAGTCAGTTAAACTAACTTTACCATTTTCAGTCTTAAAATCTGACTTGATTGATGATACCGTTGTAGAGGAGGAGGAAGACTCTCCACTTCCTTCATTGGGATTAATTAGTACAATACTTATTATCACGATTATTTCATTTAGTCGAAAGAAGAAGTTTTAGGAGTTATTTTAGTTTGAAATCTGTAACAGCAGATAAAGAGAAAACTAAAGATGTAGTTTCAGTTATAGATGATTCTAAGTATTATAATTTATCCGAAAAAGTACCCGACGTAGATATTAAAGACCTTAGAGATGCGAGTATAATTCAGACTGAGAAAAGAATTTTGGATTCTTTAACGTCAGATAAGAATCTAATTCAAGCGATACAAGCTTTAGATGATGCTCATACTAGTTCAAATTTGCTATCAGAGAGATTATGTACTTGGCAAGCACATACCACTGGCGAATCCAGGAGTACCGTTGATTATTTATTAAACATAGATTCATTGCCTTTCCCAATTTCAAATCTTAAAGATACTTATCTTCATCTCCAAATCTTAATTGAAAATTTATCGGAATTTATTAATGAAGAAGCTCCTAAAGTGTTTCCAGAAATGGTGAAGTTATTGGACGCACAATTAACAGTTCGATTGGTATCTTTTGCAGGATCTTTAGCAAAACTTGCTAGACTTCCATCATCTACAATCCAATTGTTGGGTGCTGAAAAAGCTCTATTCAGGCACATGTTGGATGGTTCTCTACCACCTAAGCATGGAATACTATACCAACATCCTTCCGTAAAAGGAGTACATAATAAGAAAAAAGGAAAAGTAACACGTTCTCTAGCATCAAAAGTGGCTATAGCTGCAAAGATTGATTTTTACAGAGGTAAAAATGAGCAATAAGATAACTTTTGACTTTTCAACGTTTCGTAATGGGTTGCTAATGGGAATGGCAGACGCTGTACCTGGAGTCAGTGGTGGAACAATAGCCTTAATTCTGGGAATTTACAATAAATTAATTTTTTCTTTGTCTGATTTCTTGAATTTTTTTAAAGATAGATTCCCTTCGAAAGCTTTCCCTACATTTTTTAATTCGTTTCAATTTCTTTTTACTCTTGGTATCGGAATGCTTGTGTCATATTATGTAATTACTAAAGTTCTTGTGGGTTCAGAAGGAGAAGAGGGCTTACTTTTGAAATCTTCTACTGCACCTTTCATTTTTGCACTTTTTTTTGGTTTAGTTCTATCAAGCGTTAAAGAGCCTTGGAAAAGAGTTGAAAATCGTACATTTAGCCGCTATGTTATCAGCTTTATTGCATTTGTTCTAGTTTTACTTTATACAAATTTATCGCTGACGAATAATGGAGGGAACCTACTACTAATAACTAGTGGAGCACTTGCTCTTACTGCTATGTTGTTGCCAGGAATTAGTGGTGCGCTTGTTCTTTTGACATTAGGGCAATACACTGTCGTGGCAAATGCAGTTCATGATTCTGAGTTTAACATTATTTTTTATTTTCTTTGCGGAGGATTACTTGGATTGTTTACATTTGTACCCTTCATGAATTTTGTGCTATTAAATTACAGAGAAGATGTAATGTCAGTTTTAACTGGATTAATGATAGGTTCATTAGCAACGCTTTGGCCTTGGAAGGAAAGTTACGATACAAAAGGAGTATCACCTAATTTAGGCCTTAATGAAGTGTTTGATAATTTTGATTTTTTATCAATAATAGGCGTAATATTTTTTGGATTCATGGGTTTTGGATTGTATTTAGCCTTAAAAAAGTTAGAAAAAGATGTGAATTAATCAGAACGAGAGCTTTTAAAAACCCTAACTGTCAACTTAATCTATGCGTGTTCTAATTGCAGGAGCTGGTGAAGTCGGATTCCGAGTAGGTCGCGATCTTGTATATCGAGGTCATGAGGTTACTCTCGTTGATTCCAATCCGTCTTCTGTTAAAAGAGCCCAAACACTAGATGTTCAAGTTTTCAAGGGAAACGCAGCCTCGGCTAAATTCTTGATGGAGGAAGCCTCAATTAAAGAGGCCGATCTTTTTATTGGAGTTACTGGGAAGGATGTCGTAAATTTAGTGGGGTGTTCTATTGCTAAGAAAATGGGATGTAGTACCATAGCTAGACTAAATAATCCAGACATAATTGCATTACCTTCAGATTATGATCATAAGCAACTATTTGGCGTAGATGCTTTTGTTAGTCCAGATGAATTATCTATGCATAGGATATGGCAAATTTTATCCAGGCCAGCACTAACACGATTGGAGCACTTCTCGGTAGGTAGTCTCAGAATTTTAGAAATTAGACTTAACGATAGTTCGCCATCAGTAGGTCGTCCGCTTTCAAATATTAAACTGCCACCCCATTGCCGCATAGCATTGATTGCAAGAGAGGAAGGAGTTACTATTCCTTCAGAGCAGGACATTTTGATGCCTAGAGACAGAATACTAATTCTTCTTAGCGAAAACAGTGAATTGGAGGAACTTTCAGATTCTTTAGGAATTCCAAAAGAGATTACAAGCGAAAGAAATATCAAAAGATTAATGATTGCAGGAACTAGCAGAATTGCCTTAAATTTAGCTAAACAAGTTCATGAAGATCCTAAATATGAAGATATAGAAGTATACGTAACTGAGCCTGATCCGATTATGGCTGAAAAGGCAAGTTCAGATCTTCCAGAAGGGGTGAGAGTTCTCGTAGGTTCATCTACAGATCGTCATTTTCTAAGAGAAGAAGGAATACGATATGAGGACTTATTTGTAGCTGCAACAGATCGGGAAGATTGGAATGTTCTAAGCTGTTTATTAGCTAAAAAAGAAGGTGCCAAAAGAACTGTAGCACTGGTTTACCAAACAGAATTAGAATATGTAATCCAGGATACAGGTATTGATACACTTATTAATCCAAAAAGGGTCACAGTTAATGCAATCGTAAACCGAGCAACTTCTACGGATAAAATAGAAGGCATGGAAGAATTAGAAGGAGGTGAAGCTTCGGTCAGAGAGTTCTTGATAAAAAAGAATAGTAAAAAGATAGGGCTTCCTATCGAAAAACTTGGAGTTCCAGATAAAACACTAATTGCAATGGTTAACAGAAATGGTGAAGCTATATTTCCTGATGAGGAATTTATCTTCAATGAAGGAGATCATGTACTTGTCTTTACTCTCAAAGGAAAATTACCTGAAGTGGAGAAGTTTTTCTATTAGGATTTAATGCGCTTTAGTCTAATATTAAGTTTAACAGGTACATTGGTAGCTTTTTTTGGTTTATCTTTTTTATTTCCAATAATTACGGGCCTTATTTTAGGAGAAAATATCAAAGACATTTTTTACATGTTTGTTATTCCTATGCTTTTTTGTTTAAGTTTAGGTTATATTTTTAGTTCATATTTTCACATCGAAGAAGACATTAGGAATAGAGAAGCTTTTGCGCTTGTTAGTATAGTATGGATAATTATCGTATTAGTCAGTGCTTTTCCGTATTATGCGGCTGAAAACGGTGAGTTAATGTCATACCAAGTTGGAATGGCGGGAGCTATTTTCGAATCCATGTCTGGTTTGACCACAACTGGCGCCACAATACTAGAGATTACAGATGAAAATCGAGTAATAAACACTGAACAGTATTCTGAAGGATATTTCGATGCTCCTAAATCTTTACTACTTTGGAGATCTCAGACACAATGGCTGGGAGGCATGGGGATTATTGTTCTCGCTACAATAATATTTTCAAGACTATTTGGGGGAGGGATTCAGGTGTTACAAGCTGAGATGCCTGGCACGGGGATTACCCGTCTTAAGCCTCAGATGGCACAAACGGCACGTCTTCTTTGGACTTTATACTTTTTCTTGACTTTAAGTGAAATTACATTATTGTATTTTGCAGGCTTACCTTTGTATGATTCTATATGTAATTCTTTTTCTACAGTGTCTACAGGAGGTTTTTCACCAAAAATAGATTCCATTGGTTCTTACGATAGTGCATATGTAGATATAATTGTTACATTTTTTATGCTAATCTCTGGAGTTAACTTTGTTATTCTTTATTACATTTTTAACCATATTAAAGATAATTCAAAATCAATTCAATCTCGTCTAAGGAATATTTACTTCTTGGTTAGAGATAATGAAGAATTGAAGGTATACTTATTTCTCATTGTCTCATGTTCTAGTCTTATATTACTAAACTTAGTTTTAGAGTTTAATGAAAATAACTCTTTTAATTCTAACTTTAGTTATACTGTATTCCAAACTGTATCGCTTTTGACAGGTACAGGTTTTACCACCACAAACTATGCTTTATGGCCTAAAATGTCTATTTTTGTGTTGCTCCTCATAATGTTTATGGGAGGATGTGCAGGATCAACAACAGGGGGTATGAAAACAGTTAGAATTATGCTTCTATTCAAGGCACTAAAAAGAGAATTATTACTTGTTATTCATCCTCGTGCAATAATTAAGCTGAGAATAGGTAAGAAAGTATTGGATGAATCTTTATTCAGGAATGTAGGTGTTTTCTTTTTTATTTTCATAATAATATTTCTATTCGGATCTTTAGCTACGTTATATCTAGAGCCATCATTAACTTTAATAGATGGAATATCTATTTCGCTATCTTGCTTAGCTAACATTGGCCCTGGAGTTGGCGCCATTGGGCCTTCGTCAACGTACTATGGCTTTAGTGATCCTACTGTTTTAGTTTTATCATTTTTAATGATGCTCGGACGTCTCGAGATAATTACAGTTCTACTTTTATTTTTTCCGGATACTTACAGAGATTAAGGTTAAGTTTCTTTACAGTGCCGTTGTTGGTAATTTATGTCTGAAGGCGATCTAGGCTCAGAAATTCCGGAGTTTGTAAAAAAATATGTGCCTGGAATTACCAGAGGTTTGTCATGGGCCAAATACAGTAAGGAAAAGTCAAAGGGTACAGAAATGAAAGTAGATGCTTATAACGAATCTAAGAAAAAAGGCTATCAAAAAGCAATCGCAGTTTCGTCTGAAAATATTAAAAAAGTCTTTGAGGAGACTAAAGCTGAATTATGGTCTCAAGTAGAAGATTTAACAAATACGGCAAAAGAGATTGCTATCCAAGTAAATACTCAGGATAGCAAAGAAGATAGAGATAAAATTCTTAATTTGGCAAAGGAAGCAGCTCGAAATGCTGGACTCCAGGGTGCAATTGCTGCAGGATGGGAAAAAGGTTGGAATGAGGGAATTGCTAGTAAGCCTTAGATTAGTCTCGATTGCATACTTTTTGTAAATATTTGAAGTTTTGTCATAGATTCAATTAAGTCTGACAAGAAATGATCATGTTGTATTATTCCTAATAATTGTTCTCTGTCTACAGCTAAATCAATATACTTAGTTCTTCCATGTCTTCCCAAATTAACAATTTTTGCATTAATCAACCCTTGCATGTCTAATTCAGATATTATATGTCCAATTCTTCTTTGTGAAAGTTCATTTAAATTATAGCTATTGCAAAGTTTAGTGTAAGTTCCATAAACTTCTCCGGTTGTTTGTTGGCTATTATCTTTACTTCCTTGGTTTAAAATTATACTAGCTAAGGTAGCTTTATGTTGTATTGGCAATGTTATAACAATACTTTTTACTTGGTCTTTCTCCATTACGTTCTGTGCATTATTCACGTGCTCTAGTGTAACAATTTCTCTTTCATCTCTTTCGGCCAATTCAGCGGCAATCCGGAGCAAATCGATTGCTTTTCTAGCATCTCCATGCTCTTGGGCAGCTTTACTAGCGCAGTATGTCATTACGATAGGGTCGACAGTATTTTCTTTGAAAGCAGTTCTCGCTCTTTGAATGAGTATGTCCTCTATCTGAGGCGCGTTGTATGGTGAAAAAGTAAGAGATTCTTCACCGAGTCTAGATTTAACTCTAGGATCCAACCATGAAGTAAATTTAGCATCATTAGAAATACCAATTATGGATATTTTGGAATTATCTAAATCAGAATTCAAGCCAGTCAAATGGTATAGTATTTCATCACCATTTTTAGAAACAAGTGTATCAATCTCGTCTAAGATGACGATTGCAATTCCTCCATTTTCGTCGGCTTTTTCCTTTAGCGAAGAATAAACCTTATCTATTCTCCATCCCGCGCTAGGTACTTGCTTTTCCCATTCAGCAGAGTAGGTCTTTCCAATGTTCGTTAAAACACCATAAGGAGTGTTTGTTTGTTTACAATTAATATAAGCTGTATTTACCTTTACATTTTCATTTTTAGCTTTTTCTTTTAGCTGCTTACATATGAATTTAGCTATGGCCGTTTTGCCAGTTCCAGTTTGACCATAAATTAAAATATTGGAAGGCCTTGATCCGTAAAAAGCAGTTTTTAAAATGTTTGCCACTTCATTGATTTCATCATATCTATGTGGGAATTCAGATGGCACGTATGATGTGGAAAGAGATTCACGATTCTTGAAAATTCTTTCATCGTGTATAAGTCTATCGAAAACATTGCGTTTGGCCGTGTTTAACTCCTTATTCATATTAATTAAATTCACAATAAGTGGAACTTAGCATATAGCCAACTCGCTATAAACTTGCGGGGTCTCTAGCAAAAAAAAATACTATTTATACTCCTTTTTTCCGTTCGATTTTTGGCAAAATATAATCAGTTTAGATATACATTAAATTGCTACCAAAAGGGTTTATTTGATATCCTAATTCTATATTTCTTGTACGCAAAAGAAAAAGAAGTAATTGCTTGGCTTTCCGAACGTAAGTTAATGCCTTCGCCTGAGTTGGTTAGCCATATTTCTAATCATCCCGAAGGTCTAATTTTACTAGAACGAACAGTTTCCTCTTTGACAGGTCCAAAATTATTCTTAGGCATATCTGATTTAATTGAAGAAGAAAAATCTGAAGCTCCAAAACCAATAGAAAGAAAAAAGGTTGCTGATATTCCGCCAGTAATTATTGAAAGGCAAATAGAGAAAAGTATGTCTGATGGCAAGTTGGAAAGTTATGTTTCATTGTTTAATGATAGGTTTAATAATTTATCTAAATTAGTACGCAGAGATCCCTCAATGCGTGATGCAATAAGAGATACCTCTAATTTAAATCCGGATGAAGAAAATAAGATTATTGGAATGGTTGCAGATATTCAAACATTTAACAATGGACGGACACGAGTAACACTCGAAGATAAGAGTGGAAGAATTAGTGTTATGCTTCAGGAATCAAGTGATGAAAACCTTAACTTGATTATGGATGAAGTCATTGGTGTATCAGGTAAACTTAGTAGACAGGGGAATGTTTTATTTGTTAATTCACCAATAATCAGGCCTCATTTGGGTAGATATCGTGAAGTTTCGCGTTCAGATGAACCTCATGTTGCATTATTCATTTCAGATGTTCATCTGGGAAGTGGTACTTTTCAGGAAAGAGAATGGGACAAATTCATTTCCTGGTTAAATGGAGATGTAGATTATCATAAGGAATGGATTCCTAATCCGGGTTATTTAGTAATTGCAGGAGATGCAGTAGATGGTATTGATTCTTATCCAGGACAGGAAGCAGATCTTTCCATAACTGATGTTTGGGAGCAGTATGCTGAACTATCTAAATCAGTAAATAAAATACCTCATGAGATTCAAACTGTGATTATGCCCGGAAATCATGATGCAGTTCGTTTAATGGAACCGCAATTGCCACTTCCTGATAAAGTGATTAAGAATTTTGGAGACAATCTAACATTTACGGCCAATCCAGTTCTTTTAGATTTAGCAGGAGTAAAAGCAATGTGCTATCATGGTAAATCATTAGACGATTTAGTAAGCCTTAGGGACTTGTCATATGATAATCCAATGGGAATGATGAAAGAGTTACTAAAAAGAAGACACTTAGCTCCAATTTATGGCGCCAAAACGCCATTAGCGCCAGAAAAACAGGATTATCTTTTGATACATGATATTCCCGATATATTTGTGACCGGGCATGTACATTCATTTGGAGTTGAAAAGTATAATGGAATATTGATGATAAATCCTGGAACTTGGCAATCACAAACGGATTATCAAAAGATGATGGGTTTTCAACCAGATCCGTGCAGAGCAGTTGCAGTTAATCTGCAAACTTTTGAAACACAAGTCTTGGATTTCAATTTTTAATAATACTTAGTTCGCATTTAATTTTACGTAGCGGTATAATGATTCAATTCTTTCTTCACACTTATCCCAGTTATGTGTTTTTTCAGCAAGTTTTCTTCCCCTTCTTCCCATTTTTACTTGTAATTCTTCATCATAAACTAATTTCATCAGGGCAGCTTTTAATCGATCCCATTTACCCCATTCAAAGGTAAGTCCTATCTCCTCATTTTTTACAAATTGTCCCATTAGCAATTCTTTGCAAGTTATTATGGGAACTCCGGCAGACATAGCTTCAAACAATTTATTTGGTGCACTCATACGATTATTGTCATTACTAGGATCTAAGGCCATAATTACAGCATCACAATCTATAGTTTGTAACGGTACATTATCTGGGTGAATTGAACCTATATAATTCACATTTTCCATTTTTTCACAAATTTTCTTTATAGATGGAACTAATGTTCCAAATCCTCCAATATCGAACTGTATTCCTTTCATTTTATTTACGGTAATCGCAGTTTCCAGAATGCCTCTTGATGGGTGTTTTTCTAGGACGCCAATATACAGTAGTCTAAACTTCTCATTTCGTTTTCTTTTTTCAATTCGACTCGATGGATAAGCATCTAATCTTTTTGCATTCCCTACTCTTGTTAATCTTGAATTCAAAAATTCACTTTGAGGAGTATTAAAAGTCTTCAATGCCTCTTCCTCATTTGCATTAAATGGAGCATTACCACCTTTCTCTATCATATTTTTTAATCGAATATAGCAGGCAGGGGTAGCTGCCATAATTCCAGAACAAAAATTTAGAAGATAAGCTTCTATTTTGTGTAGAAATGTTGCACCTCTAGAAGATATTGCGCCTTTAACCAAACCAGGGTAATTTTCGTGTGAATCATAAACTAATGGCAATTTAGTTAATTTGGATGTAAATACTCCTCCGATCAGAGTATCTAAGTCATGATAATGCAGTATGATATCTTTTTCGATATTTTGGAAAGCTAGAATTTGCCAAGTACTCCATCTTAAAAATCCCGGAAGCTTCCTTGCAAAGGCTAGTGGATTATTAAGTGAGCATTCTTCTTGGTATTTCCAAATAGTTCCCCATTCTGTAGTAACAGTTTCTTCACTTTTAGCTGTTCGGTCCCATGCCAATAGGATTACGCGGTGGCCCATTTTTGATAGACTTTTTGCGGTATCGGCAACTACAGGTTCAGCAAAACCGCCTGTAGTTAGCCTTGTTCTGACCATAATTACTAGGGACACAGAGGTGTATTAACTGCTCCATAAATACATTCTTGGTCCATAGCAGAAGTTTTAAACCATACTTTAGTGGAAGAGTTCCGTGCCGCTGTAGCTCAGCAGGTCAGAGCATCCGGCTGTTAACCGGACGGTCATCGGTTCGAATCCGATCAGCGGCGCCACGGGGCCCGTAGCTTAGTCTGGTGGAGCTCCCGGCTCATAACCGGGCGGTCGTCGGTTCAAATCCGGCCGGGCCCACCAAGTATTTTTTTGAATCGTTTATTTATGCTTTCAAATGTTGCATTCATTATGGCTTCAGTTCCGAAACCTTCTACGGTAATTGATGCCGTTGCAGATCCGTAATACATTGCTTTAACAAGATTTTCATAATCATATTTACCTTCTTTTGCAAGATAGCCCATTGCTGCACCTGCGAAAGTATCTCCAGCTCCGGTCGGATCTACAAAATTTTTTACAGTGTAGCACGGTATTATATCTTTTGTATTTTTACTGTATAATGTAGCACCTTTTTCTCCTCTTTTAATAATAACATATTCAGGGCCTTTTTTTAATAAAATTTCAGCAGATATATCTAATTCTTCTTCTTGCGAATACATCCGAGCTTCACCATCATTAAGAAATAAAAGTTGTATTTTTGATACGGCTTCATCCAATTTCTTTTTTTGTATATCAATCCATAAGTTCATAGTGTCTAAAGCTATAACTTTAGATTTCAACTGACTAAGAACCTTGTTTTGAATAGATGGGTCATTATTGCACAAAAGAGCATAATCAGTTTCCCTGTATTTTTCACTTACTTCCCAGTTATAATGATCGTTAATTTGAAAATCCGTCTCGTGAGTAATTGCTTGTGACATGTCTCCAATATATTCTCCAGACCAGTGAAATGTTGGATAGTCAAGAGCTTTGACAGAATCAAGATTTATGCGTTTATCTTTCAATCTTTCAGTCATGTAATCTGGGAAGTCATTACCTATTGCTGCGATTAGTGCAGCATTTGTAAAGAAACTCGATGCAACACTAGAATAAACACCAGCTCCACCAACAATGCCTTTTTCAGTTCTTTTTGGAGTTTTTAAATCATCTAATGCTAAAACACCAGCTACAATTAGTTTTGAGCTCACAGTCCCCTTAAGAGGTCTTGCTTTAAATCCCATCTACTGTGCAGTATCAATGGCAACATCTCGCAAGATAGCTTTACTTTTTGCAGCAGAGAATGTAAATGCAATAGTAGGTTGGATAGCATTAATCTTTGTTGTAAGGAGGATGGGAGCCTCAGCAATAGGTGAATTTAGTTACGCTCTCAGTCTCGTAGGTTCTTTTACATTTCTTGCTTTTCTTGGATTTGGTATGGCCCATGTTAAGCGTGTGAGTGAGGGCTTAGACTTGGGTAGATGTATTGGGACTTTTTTGTCGATTAGGCTTTTTCTAACGTCATTAATGTTATTTGTATTTATTTTTTCATATTGGGCTTGGACTGCAATTCTGGATAAAGAAATATACGATATTCAAACACCAGGATTAATATTGACAGTTGTTTTGTACTACATTGCTTTTTGTATTATTAGCGTGATGCCAATGACATTTAGTGGCTTAGAGCAAAGTGCTAGAGTTGCAATACCAAATATCATAGGTACAACAGTTCGTTCTTTAATTTTTATTGCAGCAGCAGTTATGGGCTTAGGAGTCATTTGGTTGGCACGAGCTTACCTCATTGGAATATTAACTGTCGGTTTGCTCTCTATTTGGTATTTCCGTGATTTTCCTATTTCTAAGCCAGACTCTAAAACTTTTGATTCTTACAAAGTATATGCATTACCGGTTGCTTTTGCTTCAATTTTCGGAGTTTTAAGGCAATATATTGATAAAATATTTATAGGTATTTTTTGGACAGAGTACCAAGTAGGATTATATTTTGGAGTAGAACGAATAGCCTTGTTTATTGGAACTATGGCTTTAGCCATAGAAGGCATGCTATTACCAGCAATATCTAATCTGCACGCTAGTAAGAAAGGAAGGGAAATTAGGGTTTTAGTTCATGATGCTGAAAGATATGTTGGAATGGTATGTATTCCTATTGTAATCATGACGTTTGTATGGTCAAGTGAAATAATATTGGTATTCATAAGTAAAGAATTCATTCCAGCTTCAAATATACTAAAGATTTTAGCCATAGTCGCCTTAGTAAGAGTTCTTAATAGGCCATGGTCTGTAGCTTTAAGAGGGGCAGATAGGCCAGATTTGACTTCATTTTTAAGCGTTCTAATGGCTATTTTAAGTATTATACTAATGATAATTCTAGTCCCTAATCGTATTCCTCAGGTTGGCTTAGAGAATTTGTATGGCATGGGTGGCGAAGGTGCAGCTTATGCAATATTAATAACAGAAATTTTAGGGGGGCTTTCTTTGAGATTTTTAGCTTTCAAATATTTGAATATCTTACCAAAGTCCAACTTTTTCGTTCAAATCATTACAGCAGTTATAGTTTGTTCAGTAATGTGGCAAGTTCAACTTTCAATTGAAGTAGAAAGATGGTTTGAATTATTATTTTTTTCAAGTCTTGGTGGTTTATTGTATCTATTTCTTTTATCAATGTTTGGAGCTTTTACAAATAAAGATTTCAACTTTTTTTGGAATGTTTTAAGCCCTAATTCTATGAAAAAGTACGTTGGAGAAGAACTCAAGAGATAATTATGATATTTACTATAGTATTAGTTTTCCTTTTTGTATTTGCAGTGTTAGCTATTTTTGCTTACCAAAAGATATTCAATCCAGGTCGCCTTTGCAATACTTGCTATCGTGTAGTTCCTGATCAAGCATCTAATTGTCCTTTTTGTGATACAGAATTAGAATGGTAATCATTTCTCATCCAAAGAATCAGCTATAATTTTTATTGCAATTCCTGTAGCTATTCCAGCCATTAAACCAGTAACCAATCTTTTAGGATTCGTAGATTCATAATCAGTCAATAATTGTATTGTTCCATCAAGGCCAATCGGAATTAGTGCAGCAATGACCAACGGTAAAGTAAGAATCATTTTCTTTCTTGAAGCATAAGTGAAGCCTAGGACTAGTCCAACAAATATTCCGGTGTCTCTAGCACAAAAAGACATTTGGTTATCGTTGTAAGCATAGGATCTATGTGATAATTGGTGACAATTTAAATCTCCAATATAGTAAATACTTTTAGCAACTAGATTCATATCATTTATCACATCTTTGTTATCATATTTCCCTACAACTCCACTTAAATCGCCAGTAGTTCCATTGTCGATCATATATGGGCTAAATAAGAGTAAAGAAAGCCATCCCCAAAGAAGGACAAAACTTACTTTGTTCCACTTACCCATATGGTTCCAGTTTTCTATAATTTTCCAAGAGGTCATTTGTTGTTAAATTTCTGATAGTCCATTAGTAGAAGTGCTAGAGCAATAACTGATAATATGCTTCCTATTAAGAAACCATAACTAATAATTCCGAATAAACAGCCAGTGATTGCAATTTTGAAATTTTCTTGAAGTAAAGCTGCAGCACTCCCCATAAGTGTAACAAGTGCCGAAATCATAAATATTGGAGCAAGTGCATAATTTGGAGGCCAAGGTTCAGCAACTTTCTTTCTATAATCAAGCTTTATATTTCCATCGCCCTTTTCCACCTCAATTTCTAGAATATTCGAGCTTCCAGATCTTATATCTATCCAAACACTGACGTCTTTGTAACCTTCAGTAGAAAAAAGAATACTAATTTCTTCACCTTGTAAATCATAAAGATAATATTGCCCTTGATTATTTGTCGTAGTTTGTTTACTCCCGCCGTATACTGCAACACCCTCCATAGCATTTCCATTTTCATCAATCACAGAACCATGTATGGATGAAAGGCCATTATTGTCCCATTGATCTTCTTGATCGTTCCACTTGATTCCATACATGATTCCAGATAGTAGACCTAAGACAAATACGACTGAAAGAAGAATACCAGCCCACTGAGAATTACTTTTTGGTTTTTCACTTAAATTATTTATATTTTCCCAAGTGTATGCATCTTTTATATTTGTAAAAACCATTTTGATGGGAGTTTCATCTTTAAATGTTTCACTTGTAGGATCTTTAGTTCTGTTGTCCCTTATCCTTGTTGCAGCATCTTTTCGTATCTCATTTCTTAGCCATCTATTTGCTTCAGGAGTGAATTTATATTCTTTTCTAATATGTGCTACAGTTTGTTTTTCAATGGGTGTATAATCGTTATAGTCGCTAATTTTTGCAAATATTTTTTTACTATCAATAAGGGTAATTTCATTTTTATTTTTGGTAAGTTCTATTACTAAATTTATCAATTCTTTATCGTATTTTTTACCGTTAATATCTAATGTTGATTTAGCTTTAGTTTTACCAGTAATTACTTTCTTAACTTCTTTTCCTATTTTATCGGATAAATCAGTAATCTGTTTTTTGATATCACCAGCAATATTTTTTTCATTGATTTCTACAGCAGAGTCGCACATAGGACATGTTGCTTTTGTTCCAATAACTTTTGTTGTATTGAAGACGTTGTAGCAAGTTGTACAGCGTATTTTAGACTCAACCATTAGAGTATAATCAACCGTTGGTTAAATAAACATGACGATTGGGCAGTTATGGACTGGTGGATGGCTATAATTCTTGGAGTACTGCAAGGGATTACCGAATGGCTTCCCATAAGCAGTAGCGGACATTTAGCAATCTTTCAGCACTACTTTGAAGAAGAACCACCCATACTTTTTGATGTAATCCTACATTTAGGATCTTTACTTGTAGTTTCATATATTTTAAGGGAAGAGATAAGCGATTTTTTAGGTGCCGTCCCTTCAATTATAAGAAAAATAAATGGAAAAAGTAGTCTTGACGAGGAAGAAAGACTAGTCCTATTGGTAGCTATAGCCTCAGTACCCACAGCATTGTTTGGGTTGGCATTTGATGGAGAAATCATTCAAAATTTTTATGAAGAAATGTACTTGGTAGGTACCTGCTTAATTATCACAGGTATTGTTATCTGGTTTTCTAAGAATTACAATAATAATTTAAACTTTTCAAATATATCATATTCAAAAGCATTTTGTGTTGGAGTTGTTCAAGGCCTATCTATTCTTCCCGGTATTTCTCGTTCTGGTACCACAATTGCATTTCTTAGAATGTTTGGGTTAGAGCCAATCAAAGCAGCCAAATTCTCGTTTCTTATCTTTATTCCAGCAATTATTGGAGCCACTTTTCTTAAATTAAATGAAGCTGGAGATACACTAGAAGGTGTTGGTTTGGTATCAATATTACTAGGTTTTTCATTTTCAGTAATTTCTAGTTTCGTATCTATTAAATTCTTATTAGCAGTAATCAACAGCCAAAAATTCCATTATTTTACTCCTTATTGCTTAGTGATTGGTACTTTTTTGATATTCGAGAGTTCTTTAATTTAACTGCTCACTTTCAACTTTAATATCAAAATTTCCGGAATAAACTAATGCACCTACGCCCTCAAATCCTGAACCCGAAATTTTGATTGTCCAAGTTCCATATATAGGTGGTAAAACTAGCAATCTTTCACTTACAGGATTATTCCATGTTACTATTTCGTAGCCTTCTCCATGCTGTCCACCTGTAGGATCTATTAGGCTAAAATCTAATGTTCCAGCAGGCCCCTCACTTGGTTGGTTTCCTCCAACAAGTTCGTATACTACGCTCAATGTAAGTTCAACGTACTTTGCTTCCCATTCACTCTCTATGACAAACGAATATGTACTTATTTCCCATGAAAGGTTCTGTAGAGGCTTTTGAAATTGAAGAGGGTCTTCCACAATATCAGCTATAGCATTAGTTACGGTTTCTTGGTCTTGGTTTGGATCTGGTGCAAAATTTCCTTGTGTACTCCACACTTCAATAGTAGAGTATGTCCTCTCTTTTTCAGGTACAAGCCGGTCCATCAAACCGTTCATTGCGGGTACGTCAATACATCCTATTGACAAAAACATCAAAGTGACTGCTAAGGCTAACCTCACAAAATTTGGATTCAAAAGGAGTAAATAAAAGATTTTGTAGTTAGTAAAAGGCCTAAACCCCCCCTTCTTTCAGCATTTGTGTCGGATATCAAAGACAAGCTTTTGGAATTAGCTAAAATCGAAGCAGCTCAATATGGAGAGGCTAAATCTAAGAGTGTTATCGGAAAAGCAATGGGAAAATATCCTGAATTCCGTACTCAAGCTAAAGACTTAATGTCAATTATTGACGAAGTTATTCAAGAAGTTAATTCTCTTGATATCAATGATTTAAAATCTTACTTACCAAAAAAGAAGAAACAGGCTAAATCAGAACCTAAAGAACTGCCCCCCTTGAATAAATCTGAGGATATTGTTTTACGATTTGCACCCGGTCCGAGTGGTCCTCTTCACTTAGGACATTCTAGAGCTTTAGCCCTTAACAATTATTACAAAAAGAGATACAGCGGTAAACTAATTCTAAGATTAGAAGATACAAATCCAAACGCTATTGATTCAGACGCTTATGGTATGATTCAAGAGGATTTAAAATGGTTGGGCATTGAAGCCGATAGAGTCATAATTCAATCAGAGAGGATTGATACTTATTACGAAGACATTCGTAAAATTATATTAGAAGGAGGAGCTTACGTAACTAAATCTGATGCAGAAGAGTGGAGAGATCTAAAAAGGCAGAAAAAAGCTCATCCTGATCGCAATAGAATTCCGGAAATTCAAATCAAAGAGTTTGAATCTTTGTTAAAAGACGGCAATGGAATAGTAGTTATCAAAACAAATTTAGAAGATCCAAATCCAGCACTTAGGGACTTTGTTGCTTTTAGGATTGTTGAGGATTCTCATCCACTACAAAAATCTAAATACCGATTGTGGCCTCTCTATAATTTTGCAGTAGCAATTGATGATTATAGGTTAGGTATCACCCATGTCCTTAGAGGTAAGGATCATTTAAATAATACAGAAAAACAGAAATGGATATACAAATACATGGGATGGGATGAGCCTGAATTCATCCACTACGGCCTTGTATCTATTCCAAAAACTAATCTAAAGACAAGTAAAATTCGTCAATCTATTTCGGAAGGGGAGTATAGTGGTTGGGACGATTGTAGAATTGCGACAATCAGGGCCTTAGCAAGGAGAGGTTATTCATCAGAGACGTTTAGTAAGTACTGGGAGGCTTCTGGAGTAAAAGAAGTGGATATCAAATTTTCATGGCAAAATTTTGATGCAATGAACAAAGATTTGATTGATGCTAAAAGTAAAAGATTATTCTTTGTTTCTGAACCTAAAGAATTTACTTTCAAAGCAGGAGAGGCAATTACTAAAGAAGCACCTTGGCACCCTGATAGTAAAGATTTAGGCAATAGAGTAGAAATTATCAAGTCAGGTTCTAGTATTTACTTGCCGGGCGCAGACCTAGGTAAGATTCAGGATTCTTCAGAAATACGCTTGAAAAATCTCTGTAATGTTAAAATTAATGGCAACACTTTAGAATTTACAGATTTTGAACATAAGAAAGGAATTCCAATATTTCAGTGGTGTTCTGCGAATAAAAATATAAGATTATACTATCCTGATGGATCTGTATCCAGTGGTTTAGTCGAAGATAATATAGGTGATTTAGATAATACTGTGGTTCAGTTTGAAAGAACTGGTTTTGTTAGATTGGAGGGAGACAAAGCGTTTTTCTTACACCGCTAATACGATAATATGTCAATAGGCCACAACCATCATCATCATGAAATAGAAGATGAAGAATCCGAACGAAAGACACGCATTGTGGTAATAATTACATTAGTGACTATGGTTATAGAGATTTATGCAGGAATAGTAACAAAATCAATGGGCTTGTTGGCAGATGGCTGGCACATGGGTACACACGCGGGTGCGTTATCAATAACTCTCTATGCCTATTATTATGTCAGAACTGAAGAATCTGTAAAAAGCAAGAGAGAATCTGTGATGGCTCTTGCAGGTTTTACTTCAGGAATTATTTTAGCTTTAGTTGCAATATACATTGGCCTAGAATCTCTTGATAAAGTAGTTAATCCTCCAGATATTCAATTTAGAGAGGCCATAGCAGTTGCCTTTTTTGGTTTATTGGTAAATATTGCTTGTGCCTACATTCTTGGAATCGAGGGGCGCCACCACGGCCACGACCATGATCATGACCACGATCATGACCACAATCATGATCACGATAGCGATCATAAAAAATCTGAGAGAGGGACTTGGAATGTTGCATTGAATACCTACAAGGAAGATTTTGATACTGTAAAATCCGTCTTCGACAGTTATGTTACTCCTGCAGATGAGATAGAAGATTTAAATCGAAGAGGAGCTTACATGCACGTATTAGCTGACGCTTTAGTATCAGTTTTAATTCTTATTGCTTTAATTTTGGGTATGTTGTTTCCTAAATTAGCTATTTTAGATCCTCTAATAGGAATAATCGGTGGTGTTATCATCGCCCGCTGGGCTTTCAGTTTAATTACCGAAAGCAAAAATCAGTTATTGGGTCTTAATTAATTTTTATATGACTTCTGAAAAAAATAAACCGACGCTTTCCGTAATGTTCAGTACAGACACTTTCATTACGCCTTTTAGATCGCATCTAAGTGATAATTTCAAAGTGAGTTGGCATCCTATTCCATACACGCCACCTCCAAAGAGTGTGTTTGATTTTTTTACCTTCCCCTTTCGTTTACTTTCTAAAAAATTGAAGACATTTAATAATTCTAGGCATTCAGAAATTTTATTTGTTGAATTTGCAGATGAAACTTTAGCCTTAGTTTCCAGAATTCGGAAAAAAAAAATGATAGTCACTAGATTACACAGATATGAATTATTCAATTTACCTAAAGCAGATTGGTCCGTAATTGACATTGTTATTGTGGTTAATAATTGGATGAAAAAAGAATTAGAACTTAAGGTTCCTAGTTTAAAGGGTAAAATAATATGTATTCATAATTTTGTTGATGTTAATTTTTGGAATAAACCAACAAGAAGAAAAATTAACAACAAGCTATCAATAGTTGGTAATATTGAAAAAAGAAAGGGGCATGACAAGGCAATAATTGCGTTCTCTAAATTGTTGAAGAAGAGAGATAATCTTCAATTAAGTATAATCGGTAAAAGCAAGGATTTATCATTTTCAGATAGTTTGAATGTTTTAGTTTCAGATTTAGGATTAAATGACAAAGTATTTTTTAATGGATATGTAGACGATTTGAGGAAAGAATTTCACGAAACCGACGTTATTTTATCTTTTTCTGAGCACGAATCAACACATTTGACCTTATTTGAGGGCCTATCCTGTGGCGCTTTTCCGATGAGTAGAAATTGGGAAGGTGTTGAGGAATTTCTACCTAAAAATAATATCTTTTCCACAGATTCCGAATTCGTTATCAAAATTGATAAATTTTACTCCAATGGATTATCAAGTAACTCAAGTGAAATTGAATCTTTAGCCTCTTCAATCTTACCGAAATTTAGTAATCCAGATCCACGGAAATTACTATCAGATCTTATATTTGAGAAATATCTACATTCAAAGTAATTTATTCAGTTAAATTGATAATTTCTTCAATACATCTTTCTGTAGATCTTCCATCAATATTTGAATAAACTTTTGACTTTAATCTCCTTAATCTAACATCATATTTCTTATGGTAGCTTTCAATATTATTCACTGATTCACTAATGCTAACGAGTAATTCATTTGAATCCGAGCATAAGTAACCAATTCTTTCTTCAGGTTTCATAAGGAAATTATCCTTGAATGGATTAGGTAAATCAAGAAAGATAGTAGGTTTATTCATCAATAAAAAATCAAAATAAATACTAGACCAGTCCGTGATTAAGACATCGGAGATATAGATGAGTTCTTCAGTTTCATTTACAACACTTGAGGGCATGTAGTAGACCCGGCTATCATTTTTAATTTTATCAGCTACAAATGGAGTGATAAGTTCTTTCCAATAAGGATGAGGGCGTATTATT
>JBJLCC010000042.1:0-26805 GCA_045567855.1 Candidatus Poseidoniales archaeon
AACGTTAATCGCTCTTTAGATATGACAATATCAGAGATTAGAGTAAATTCAACCGGAAGTCTCAATATTTTTAATTGTACAATTTCAACAATTAATGATGATAATTTTTCTTACAGTATGTACACTATAGTTTCAGACGCAGGTTCATTAATTATTTCGGAAACAACTATAGATTATTCAATGATTTGGCTTGTTGGTGGAAACGCTAGTATTGAAAATGCTGTACTAGATGGACATGGTATTGTAAATTATGGAGTTTTCTCTGAAGATACAATTTTAACTATGGATAACGTTTCAATTTCGAATTATACATTAGGCCTTCGTTCAATAGGATCAATACCTGTACAAAATCAAGTTACTTTTTCTAATTGTACTTCGTGGATGACCCAAGAGTGGTGGGTGACTTTTGCTGCAGTAGATAGTAATACTAATCTGCCTGTTTTAGGTTTTCAAGTTCGTCAATGGGATTCAGATGGCGAAATGTTAGGTACTTGGAATTGGGCTAAAGAGTATGAGATAGATTCAACTGGTCAGCGTATTGATCACATTGCTAGCTTTACGGCATTTGCAAATTTTGGTTTCGCCAGAGTCGATGATAAATGGACACAAGTCATAACTGAAAATACGGTTTTAATTCGTTTGTTTAATCTCAATTTATCATCAATAGAATATAAGTCTGCAGAAGTATATGCTTCAGGTAACGTTTGGGAACCTGGCCAAGTTGTTTCAAAATGGTCTGAGATTAATGTCCTTGTAACTATAGAAAACCCAACAGATTATAATTTTTCTAATTTATTTTTAGATATGGATATTAGTAACAACAAAGGTTTTGCTAGAGAAAGTATTTCACTTTCTCCAAAGGGAGAGACTACAGGTAATATTTCATGGAAGGCTTCTTTGGAAGGACCATTATCCCTTAAAATAACCACATTTTTAGACTTAAGTTCTTCAGGAAATGTTACTCTTTCAATGTCGAAATTTGTTGAAGTAGGAGATACAAGTGAAGATACCACAGACTCAGGGAATATGCTTACGTTATTTGCAGTATTCATTATACTAACGGTATGCTCATATGTTATTTACAGTGGAATGGAAGATGAAGGGTTAGATTCTAATCCATCTGATAATGATCCAGATTTAGAGGAAGAAATAAATGAAGATGACTTTGAGAGAGAATTAGCAATTCCCAATGAGTCTTCTGAGGAAGAGTAATCATTTTGAGCAGTATAACTCTAGGTATTGAGTCAACTGCCCATACAGCAGGCGTCGGAATAATTACTTCAGAAGGAAAAATCTTATCTAATCAAAGATCAATGTATATCCCTGAAGAAGGTGGTATTCATCCTCGCGAAGCAGCGAGGCATCATTCAGACACTTTTCCATTACTTTTTAGTAAAGCTTTCAAGGAAGCGAGTTTGAATCCTTCAGATATTTCTTTAGTTTCTTACGCCCGAGGCCCAGGATTAGGGCCTTGCTTAAGGACGGGGGCAACAGCTGCAAGGGCATTTGCTTATTCACATGATATTCCCCTAATTGGAGTAAATCACTGCGTAGCTCACTTAGAAATAGGATTGCTTGAAGGAGCTACCGATCCTGTATTGTTATATCTGTCAGGAGCTAATACACAAGTGATAGCTTACGCATCAGAAAAGTACAGAGTGTTTGGAGAAACAATTGATATTGGAATTGGCAATGGTCTGGATAAATTTGCTAGAGAAGCAGGCATGGGTTTTCCAGGAGGTCCTAAGATTGAAAAATTGGCAAAAGGGCCTGAACTTTTGGATTTGCCGTATTCAGTCAAAGGAATGGACATGGCCTTTTCTGGTTTAATGACTGCAGCTAAATCTAAATTAGATTCTGGGCATTCACTTGAAACAGTCACCTATTCATTACAAGAAAATGCGTTTGCAATGTCTTGTGAAGTTGCAGAAAGAGCATTAGCCCATACGGGAAAAACTGAGTTGGTTTTGGGAGGAGGGGTTGCTTGTAATGAAAGACTTAGAGAAATGGCAACTATAATGACTGAGGAGAGAGGCGTAAAGTGTTT
Organism: Candidatus Poseidoniales archaeon; assembly: GCA_045567855.1. Classification (GTDB taxonomy): domain Archaea; phylum Thermoplasmatota; class Poseidoniia; order MGIII; family CG-Epi1; genus CG-Epi1. The sequence continues at coordinate 2,048 of JBJLCC010000042.1, forward strand.
TATTCCTTCAAAGGACCTGTGCGTAGATAATGGAGTAATGATAGGCTGGTTGGGTTACCAGATGGTTAATGGAGATTATGAAATAACAAAAGAAGACAATAAAGTTCATCAAAAATATCGTACAGATATGGTGGAGGTGACTTGGAGGTGATATTTAGAGGAGCCGAAGCTATTGTAGAAAAGATAGATTGGCAAGGCTTTATTGCAGTTTCAAAGATAAGAAATAAGAGGTCATACAGGCATCCTGAACTTGAAAGAAGGCTTGTAACAGAAAGGCTTAGAAGTGAGTCTCGTATCATAGAGCGTTTATTGTCAGATGGAATACAGGTTCCTTCTCTGTTCGAAGTAAATATTGATAAATCACAAATTATAATGGAATTTATTGATGGTATTACACTTGAACAAGGACTCAGAACGAAAGATTTTGAGCTCCATTTAGTAGCTTGTGCAAAAATTTTGTCGCAAATACATTCTTCCGGTATAGTTCACGGAGATCCTACAACTAGCAATTTTGTAATTTCCAAAGATCTTTATGCAATTGATTTTGGTTTATCTACTTTTGATGACGATGCAGAATCTAGGGCTTCAGATCTTCGTGTTTTTTTAGAATCTTTGGAAGCTCATCATTCTGAAATATCAGGAAGGGAAAAATTCTTAGATGCTTATTCTAACTGGAGTTCCTCTGGAGAAGTACTGAAAGCTCTAGAAGTATTAGAATTACGTGGCCGATATAATCTGATGAGAGGGTAGGCTCACTGTAATAAAACCCCTTACCAATTAGTTATAGAGTATAATTTGAATTTGGTAAGAAAATTCGCTGCATTAGCTTTCATACTAATAGTCATTTTCTCCTTCAACGAGGGTGAAGCTGAAAAAGAGCCCGTTTGGTCATGGACCTCTTCGAGTCCAGTTACTAATGTCGCGATTTCATCTGACTCAATAAATATTACAGGAGTATATGGAGGTAAGTACTCGTTGTGGAAAAATGACACCAGTCAGCCTTACTATAACTCAAGTACATTTTCGGAATATCCAAGCTATATGGAGACGTCTTCAAATGGAAAATATATCTTACTTGGTGCAGAAGGAAGTAGGATTTGGTTGTATGAAGAGTCATCTAAGAAGTGGGAGAGGGGAGGTTTTCAACAGGGATTATATGGTTTGGATATATCAGATGATGGTTCCAATATTACCGTAGTAGATCGTAGGAATGTTTACTTCTTCAATGCGGACAGTAATACCGAAGTTTGGAATTCAAACTTTCCATCACAGGAAATGAGTACAGTTAGTATTTCACCAGATGGTAGGTATATTGCCGCAGGAACTTTTAGTGGGAATGTGTATGTTTTTTTAACTTCTGATGAAGAGGATGTTTGGTATCATTCGGATGCATTAGATGGAAAGATAACAAGTATTGATTTTTCAGGAGATAGCTCTCATTTGATTATCGGAACTGAATCAGGCAGCGTTCATGTTTATCCTTCTTCAGGTGGCGATCCAATCACTATGGTTCAGCCAAATGAGGTAACCTGTGTTTCAGCAGGCATTGGTTCAAAGTATTATACATATGGAACAGAAGAGGGCATGCTAACCGTTTTTGACGGTATTGTAGGTGATAATATTTGGCAGAAAGATATTGGAGGCGTTATAACAGACTGTACTTTTAATGGTAAAGGAACTTACGTTTTTGCAGGGTCGGACAATAAGAAATTAGTCTTAACTAATGTAACTAATGGAGATGAATTATGGAGGGTAAATGCAGCGAATTCAGTTACTTCAGTTTCCCTATCTTATAAAGGTGAAAATCTTCTTGTTGGAACTGAGTCAGGATTATCTCTCTTTTACGAACAATTATTAGATAATCAAGCTCCAACAGCTAGCATAGATATTATCGATCCAAGTACTGCTTTACCTGGTGTGGAAATATTATTTACAGGTTCAGGTACTGATATAGATGGATTTGTTTCTAATTATCACTGGTTCTCCTCTATAGATGGTAACCTTTCATTATCGGATAATTTTACAATATCAAATTTGACAATGGGGTTGCATACTATATATTTCATGGTACAAGATAATGAGGGAAGATGGAGTCATCCAGTTACATTGGAAATTGGCGTAGGTGACTTTCCAGAAGTTTCTATCCTGTCAGTTTCTAATTGTTCTGATTTAGCTAATTGTATGATAAGTTTAGGAGATACAATGTCAATTTCAGCTTCAGCATATTCAACAACTTCTGACGACATAACTATGGAAATATTTGAATGGTTTTCTAGTTTAGACGGTATTATTTCAAATGACTTAAACTTAACTACCTCAGAGCTAGGTATAGGAAGCCATGTCCTTACTTTTAGAGCTAAAAATAGTGTTGGTTTCTGGTCGGCTAATGTAAGCATCAATGTGCTTGTGAATGCAGTTCCTACAATTATTCTTGACACAATAAATCCTAATCCAATAATTGCTGGCGAGGAAGCTCAGATAACAGTCATAGGCTTAGATCCAGATGATGAAGACATACTCTCTTATTTTTGGTCTACCGAAACAGTGACCCTTTTTAATGATAATAATAAAGCGTTGTTCTCTTCAGAGTCTACTGACAAAGGCAATCACATAGTTTCGGTATATGTTCAAGATTCTAAAGGAGCAAAAAGCAATACACTAAATATAACAATCTCAATATTATCGCAACCTTCTGTAGAATTAGTATGCGATCCGGAGATAGAATTGAACGAAGAAGCTTTCTTCACAGCTTCAGCTTTCAAACCACAGGGTTCCATAATTAAATACGAATGGGATTTTGATAGCTCTAGCAGAGTTTTACCTAATTCAATTGATTTTACAGGTTTAAATTTTGCTACACATTCTTATAACTTGACATCAGAAGATCCCGATGGTTATATAGTTGTGGTTAGGGTTACAGATAATGATGGTTTAACGGCTACAGATTATTGTCAGATTCCAATTGTTGAGAAATCATCTACAGGTTCAGGTTCATCGTCAGGGGATGATGGAGGAATTTCTTCACAATTAACAACAGCTGGAGGTTTGTTAGGTATTGCTATAGTGCTAGCTGGAATTAGCGGTTTAGTGTTCTATTTTAACAGAAATAGTCTTGATAGTTACTCACCGCCAGATATTCCTAAGCCTTCTAAGGCAACACCTGAGAGTTCACTTTTTGAAACAAAGTCTTCAGAAGAAGAAGCTAGAAAAACAACGAAGAGAAAGGTTATTAGAAAAAAAGCAGTTAGTAATGATATTTCAGAAATGATGACTGTCGAGTGCCCACAATGTTCCTCACAAATTGAGGTTCTAAAAATTTCAGGATCTCAGCAGCTTAAGTGTCCAGATTGTGGTTTAGAAGGGGAAATTGACACTTAGACAGTGTCTAGTTATATTTTATAGGGTTCTTCTACTGTGGACACATAGAGATGAAGCGCGTAAAGTTAATTAACGACCCAGCCGAACTAGTAGCACTTTTTAGAGCTGTAGATTCAGAGGTTAGAAGAAATGTTTTGAGTACACTGGCAGAAGGCTGGACTATGATTAGTGAGTTAAATGACAAATTTGGTGAAGAAGCTAATGATATAATTGTTTATTATGAAAAATTTAAATTAATTGAATCTAGGTGGGAAGTAAATAAAGAAACAGGAAGGCCAGAAAAAAGTTATCGAACATTTTACAATGCTTTCCAGATTTCGACATCTTTAACATTTGATGAGACACAAGAACTTCTTACAGTTGTTTTGATGTCAAATAAAGAATTTAGTAATTATGAAACTAAAATTATCGATTTAATCGGAGATGAAGGAACTTTTGCAAATGATATTGGAAGAGACATCGGTGTTAGTTCGTTAACATTAAAAGGCTTAGTTAGACGTTCAGTAAAGTTTGATTTTAAGGGACATAATATTGTTCCATTGAAAGAGGAAGAATAGTGAACGATTTAGATATTGATGAAACACTACCAGGTCAAGAAATAGAAGAAGATATTGAGAAAGAAGTTATCAGGCGGGAGGCCGATGTGTCTACATCATTAAAATCTTCAAATTTTTCATTTGATGAGTCGTCTTTTGAGGCTGAAAAAGCTGAATCATTGAGAGGTTGGCTATACCTCGTCGCAGGTGCAGGCTATGGAACACTTGTTGTGTATCTGGTATTAGTTATCCAACAAGGTATGGACATACCTTTGCTAGGCTCAGATTCTGGAGTTTCCGACACTTCAGGGGCTCTATCTACTGCAGTTTTAATTTCTGCAATGGTTTATGTGACAATATGGTTCTTTATGTCCGGCAGGAATCATTCTTTTTTTACTGAAGATCCTGATAAAGCAAAATTTTATGCAGGAATAATTGGTTTAGCCTCATTAGTAATTATTGCAATAAGTTGGGAAGCTCATCAAAGAGAGATGGTAATCTCTGCAATTTTAACTGCAGTTTCGACGTGGTCTTATATCCGTTCCTCAGAAATGAAAGTATAGTTTTTTGTAATAATTTACACCACTATTCTCTTTAAGCAAAGTTTTACACCAGTATACGTCATTATAATTGTCATTATTATTATGTAAATTACGGAAAATATTAGGTTTTCGAGTCCATGTCCATAGGCTAGTGAGCGTGTAATTAGAGCTGCATGTGTTAATGGTAAACACATAGCTATATTTTGTGCTACTGGAGGGAATTCACTTAGTGGAAAAAAAGTCCCAGCCAAGATAAACATTGGGTTTATGAATAGAAAGAATGGTATGTTAAACCAATCAATTGAAGGTGTGTATGAAGTTAGTATGAGTCCCATTCCGGCAAACATTAATCCAATTGGAATTGCTACTATCGGCATTAGTAATGCTCCGTTTATTGAAATCAAGGGTTGACCTACTAAATATCCTATAGACAATATGGCGATTGTCATTAGAGTTGCGTTAGTAACTGATTTTGTTGTAGACCATATCAATTCAGCTACAAGTACATCAGATGCTGAAGCTGGTGTTGCAGCTATTGCTTGCCAAGTTTTTTGATAATACATTCTTACAAAAGCAGAATAGGTTGCTTCAAAGAAAGCCCCAAACATCATAGAGATTGCAAGAATAGAAGGGGCGATATATTCTATATAACTCACACCCCCCATTTCGTTGATGTATGCACCAACACCGAAACCAAATCCTAAAAGATATAAGATAGGTTCAACAATGGGCGGTAGTAAATTTGTTTTCCAAGTTCTAACCCATACGTCAGCATGTCTCCTCCATACAGCGTATACCATTTTGGGTGAGACTCCTTGAATTTCTCTCATATCTAATTCCTAAGTTGTCTCCCCGTCAAGTTCAGAAAAACGTCTTCAAGCGTAGCTCTTCGCCTAATAATATCGGTTAAATATTCATTCTCTCGAAACTTAGAAATTACGTTTTCAATTTCATTCCCATATATTATGATTCTATCTGTAAGTTTACTGAATTTTATTTTTTCAACTTTGCACTCTTTTGCAATTAAGTCGAGTACATTTTCCTTTTGATTAAATGACAACGATACAAATTCAGCGGCGTCAGTTCCAATAGTTTCTTTAATTAATTTTTTTGGCTTTCCTCGAATTAAAATCTTACCAGAGTCCATTATAGCAAGTTCATCGCATAATATTTCAGCTTCATCCATATAATGTGTAGTGAGTAAAACAGTCTTTCCTTTGCTCTTGAAAGTTCTAATTTGGTCCCAAACACTATGTCTTGCTTGAGGATCTAAACCGGTTGTAGGTTCGTCTAAAATTAGCATTTCAGGTTTATTTATCATTCCTCTTGCAACAATTAAACGTCTTTTCATTCCTCCAGACAAATTAGAAATTTCTTCGTCGGCCTTTTCCATCAATTCGACCTTTTCTAGAAGTTCTCTAGTTCTTTCTTTAGCTTCTTTAACGCTTAGTCCAAAATATCTAGCATAAACAAGAAGATTATATCTTACAGTAAAATCAGGGTCCAAATTATCTTCTTGAGGTATTACGCCAATTATTTTCCTTATGAATCGACTTTCTTTAACTGAATCTCTACCTAGGATTTCTAACTCACCTTTTGTTATTGGTGAAGACGCCTGTATCATCTGAATCATAGTTGTCTTCCCAGCTCCATTTGGCCCTAACAGTCCAAAACAGATTCCTTTAGGAACTTTTAGATTTATACTATCAACTGCACAAAATTTCCCATATTTTTTGGTTAATGACTTAGCTAAAATGGCACTTTCTTGCATTGATTAATCAGTGACGCCAGATTGGCAATACAGAATTGTATCCTGCAATGGCAATACCAGTCATAGAAGCAACTCTTTGACTAGTAGTTCTTAGGTGCTCTGTACCTAAATCATGAATACTTCCAACTCCTAGTAAACCTATCTCTTTTGATAAGCTTATTCCAAATTCTTTCAAATCGCTTCCGCTACATTTACCCTGTAAAAATATACCTGAAGCTCCAAGTGCCAATAATTTCACTGAATACTGGTAATTTAGTTGATTAGTTTCAGCAAGAATGGTCATCTCTTTGCTATAATTTCTTGAAGAAACAAGCGCAGCTTCAATAGGCATTTTATCACTTACCAAGATTACGCCGTCTGCTCCCGATTTTGCTATAACTCCTAAATCTTTGTCCAGGTCGCCGGCATAAATTCGGACAAGTATAGGCAATCTATTTGCAGAACCTTGATTCAATAAATTTATAACATTTGCTAAGTCAGTAGGTTTTTTCATATCCAGTCTGCGACTAATATTTGTGGCAGTCAAATCTATTATGGCTATATTGGAGTTGTCAAGATCATTAGTTATTTTTTCATTAATCTTCCAACTGAAATATGTTGGAGCATTTGTTCCTTGCCACAATAGAGGAATAGTAAGGTTTAGAGGTTCTTCCCTTTTAGATCCTATGGTCAAGGATAAATTAATTTCATCCAATCCAGGCGTTCTAGGTCTTCTGGTAAGGCTAGCAGGTATTGAAATGATATCATTAGTTAGACTGATATATTCAGGGTTTTTTGTACTACCTTTTTTAAATGTTTTTTTAGATAAAACGGATTTAAATGTCAAATCTCTTGAATCAATACCATTATCTTTAAGTTCTTTTTTCACCTTTTTCCAGTCACTTGGTGAAATATTCTTTACTTCTAAATTATCATTATCATCAAAATCTCCAGCGATGAAAATTTTCCCGTTTTCCATCATTCTTCCTACATCGCCTAAGACATCCCCGCATACAATGATACTTCCTTGATTCATACAAGTAGCTAAATCTCCTCTAACGCTACCACTGATTAGTAGATTCCCTCCTTTCATTGCCGCTCCAGCATCCCCATCCACAGATCCTTGAACTGTGATGCTTCCATCAGAAGCTGAATGAGCTACGCCATCATCACAATTACCATTAATGATAATTTCTCCACCTTTCATTCCGTTACCTACGAATCTTCCGGCATCTCCATTTAAGATAATTTTACTTCCTTGGTTCAAACCTCCAAAATTATCTCCAGCTTTTCCTTCAAACACTATATTTGTTTTTTTAGGCATATTAGCAGCAATACATGCCTGATTTGCTAAATTTGTAACTTTAGCAGTATCATGATTTTCAAACCTTTTTCTTAGCTGCCCATTTATTAGTTCGGAAGTCCAAGATTCAGAGTCGCTCATTGTAGTCTTATTTGTAACCTGTATTTAGGCGATTAGGTAGGTTAATGCCCTCTCGTAACCATATACTCCAGTAGTTCTTCTAGCATAGTTCTAGCTTCACCTTGTGGATACTTTTTAATTGTTTTTTTAGCACCGTCAAGATATTCTAAAGCTTGTTCGCGGCAATTGTCAAGTGCTCCGCAACCGGATATAATTTCGACAGCTCTTTTTACATCTTTATCAGTATTATTAGTGTCATCTAGTATTCTAATAAGCTCTTTTCTTTCACTATTGTCTGTTCGATTTAAAGCTTCAATAACCAAAAGAGTTCTCTTTCCCTGCCGTATATCTGAACCTGACGGTTTTCCAAGAACTTCAGCAGGCGCTGTTGCATCTAAGTAGTCATCCCAGATTTGAAATCCTAAGCCAACCCATATTGCCATTTGTCGAAGTTCATTTGCCTCATCGATATTTTTACCTCCAATAAGAGCTCCACCATATGCAGCTGAACCAAAAAGTATGGAAGTTTTTAATCTGATCATCTCCAGATAAAGCTCTGGATTTACAGTCTCTTCATCTTCGAAATTAATATCCATTTGTTGGCCTTCAGCAATTCTTCTAACCGTATACGCAGTATGCCTCACCAATTCAGTTTTAACGTTGTCACTCACATCGCTTTCTGTAATCATTTCAAACGCATATGCAAAAAGAGAATCGCCAGCGAGAATTGCAGTAGGTAATCCGTAAATGGTATGACAAGCTGAAACCCCGTGCCTAAGGTCGTCATCGTCCATTACATCATCATGGATTAAAGTAAAATTATGGATTATTTCAAGCGCAGCGGCAAATGGAATTGCATTACTTCCATCTCCTCCAACCATTTCACAAGTAAGTTGAGCCATAACCGGACGGAGACGTTTTCCACCGGCAAGAGGTATATGGGCCATAGCTTCGTATAATTTTTTCGGTTCTCGTACGACCAAGTACTCGTTTAGGGCCTTCTCAACATCCTTTGCTTTTTCAGCTAATTTGATTTTTATACTCATTTTACTTCTCCCATGTGATGAACTTTATTATCACTAATAGCGTCTAAAGAATCTAAACTTTTCCATATCTCATTAAGAAAATTATCTCTTATTAACCTGAACCAAGGTCCTATTTCAACACCATTGTCATTAGACTTTTCAAAGAGTTCGTTTAATTCTTTTACGTCGACGTATTTAGTTCTTTGTATTTCGTTAGGATTTGGATCAATTTTTACATCTTTCTTTAAAGCAAAAATATAATCTACTTCATGCTCAATCCATTTTTGATCAGCTCTAGCCTTGTAGTGCATTTTAGTAATAAAATTTAAATCTTCAGATTGAATTTCACTAGGGAGTATTCCAAGTTCTTGTGTCAATTTTCTGACAGCGGCTTTTTTTGCGCCTTTGACATCTTCTTCCTCGCCATTTTGGTAAAGGGGGTGACTACAGCAGCTATTAGCCCAAATAGAGGGAAAAGTTATTTTTTCGTTGGCTCTTTGTTGTATCAATAATCTATCGGCAGAATCGAAAATTAAAACGCTGAAAGCTCGGTGCAATTTTCCCTCATTAAGATGACAGTTCACTTTTGAATCTCTACCTACAATATGGTCATTTTTATCTACTATAATGCAGTTTTCATCCATCATTTCTTTTTGAGCTTCGTCATATCCTTGAAGTTCAGAATTTTCAACTATCATAATCTTGTAAAAGGTGGGCAATTAAAAATGATTAGTGCAATTAAGTTCTTTATTGTAGCTCTCTATGCACTTCTATGACAAAACTGGATTTCTTGGATGAATTAGGAATTGAAGATGTAAATTTGGGAGGCTATTCAGATAGGTGGTTAGGCTCTGGAAGTGATTTGGATTGCATAACTCCAGTAAATGGAACGTTAATTGCAAAGGTTAGACAATGTAATCCAGGTGATTATGAGAATATAATGCAAAGTTCTACAGAGATTTTTAATAAATGGAGAATGGAACCTGCCCCTAAAAGAGGAGAAGTTGTTAGGAATTTAGCTAATGCCTTTCGTAAGCATAAGATCTCTCTTGGTAAATTAATATCTTGGGAAATGGGTAAGATTCAAGCAGAAGGAGAAGGTGAAGTCCAGGAGATGATAGATATTGCAGATTATGCTGTTGGATTAAGTCGGCAGCTTTACGGGAAAACTATGCACTCAGAAAGACCAAATCACAGGATGTATGAGCAGTGGCATCCACTAGGTGCTGTAGGTATCGTTACAGCTTTTAATTTCCCTGGTGCAGTTTGGGCCTGGAATGCAATGATTGCTGCAGTTTGCGGCGATGTAATGGTTTGGAAGCCCTCATCCAAGACACCACTTACAGCTATTGCCATTCAAAAAATTGTTAACGAGGTTATGACTCCGTTAGGTTGGGATGGCGTAATGTCATTGCTTGTTGGCTCTAGCAGAGATGTAGGAGAATTATTAGTTCATGATAAACGTATACCGCTTGTTTCAGCAACGGGCTCTTGTCACATGGGGCGTAAGATTGGCGAAGCTGTAGCTAAACGTTTAGGACGATCACTTTTGGAATTAGGAGGAAACAATGCAATAATTGTAATGCCTGATTCAGATCCTGAGCTAGTACTTAGAGCCATTTTGTTTGGGGCAGTTGGTACTTCAGGTCAGCGTTGTACCTCTACACGTCGGTTATTTTTACATAAATCCATTTCATCTGCGATTACCGAAAAATTAATATCATCATATTCTCAAATAAAGATAGGAAATCCATTAGATTCAGATACTTTAGTCGGTCCTTTAGTCGATCAAAAGGCAGTTCAAGATTACAGCGATGCATTGGGAATAATTAGGAAAGAAAAGGGAGAGATTCTTTGTGGAGGCAATGTAATTCAAACTGATGGTTTTTATGTTGAGCCTACTATTGTAAAGGCAGATATGGGAATGAAAATTGTTCGGGAAGAAACATTTGCACCTATTTTGTACTTATTTGAATTCGATGATTTAGAAGAGGCGATAGAATATCATAATTCAGTTGATCAGGGTTTATCATCATCGATATTTACTAAAGATATGCAATCAGTTGAAAAGTTTTTAAGTCATTCAGGAAGTGATTGTGGAATTGCTAACGTAAACATAGGAACAAGCGGCGCTGAAATTGGTGGAGCCTTTGGTGGAGAGAAAGATACAGGAGGAGGTAGAGAAGCAGGTTCGGATTCTTGGAAGGTTTATATGCGAAGACAGACCAATACGCTTAATTGGTCAGATGATTTACCACTAGCACAAGGAATAGAATTTGGGTAATATGAGCGAAGATGAAAGACAGTATTTGAAAGTACCAAAAGAGGATGCGGAAATGATGATGAACAAATTAGTTTCAGCAGGATTATTAGACGAAGACTCTGAAGTTAAATGGGAAGGAGAATTTGTTTCTTTTCCGTTGAAAAAAAATTTAGTAATAGATAAGAATTAGGCTTTCCAATCTTTTTGATAGCAATTAATTTCAGGAATTAAATCTATCATTTCGTTCCAATTCTTTTCATCAGTTGTGTCTGTTGGATTTGGAATAAGGTCGTCTACTAAGTCGTCAATAGGTTCAATTCCAGTATCTTCGTTGATAGTTTCAGATGAGATAATACCAATTCCCATTGAAACAACAAGTAAATTATATTCAGGAGCTTTCCAAACTTCACCAATATATCTTGATTCGGACCCCTTTGTTACTTTATAATTTATTTCTTCAGTTCCTATTCTTTCAGTTTTTGTAGTTCCGTTGTATATGATATACTCAGTTTCATAACCTTGCGCAGTTTCACGTTTTCCACTCTCCAATTCAGAATCTAGTTCAATGTCTTGCTCTAATGCCATTTTCTGAAATTGATCGTTTAGGATGTCCAAAGGAACAGCTTCATCTACTTCAAATGGTACTTTTAAAACGATAACAAATAAAATAGCCGGATATCCATCATCATTTCCTTCATCGTCTCTCGCATCATCAGCATAAAGATAGATGCTTGTAGATGCCAATCCGAGACCATACTCATCAAGTTGTGAATATGATTTCTTCCAACCATTTCCACTTCCTTCATCCAAATATTCCGATGAAAGTATTGCATTTGCAGGTATGTACAAAGGCGTAAGACTTAGGCATGGGAGAACTACGCATATAGCTATTATTGAACAAACAAAGGTTCTTGCAATCATTCGGTTACGCGGCCGGGGTACACCTGCGAAACATCTTCCTGCCATGTAAACTGTAGTTCCAAGTGAAATACCAAATAGCATTGGAATAAGGTTTGAATTAATGTGAGTAGAAGTGAATGCCAAAAGTAGAATTATAGAACTTAGTAAATATCCCAAATTTCTCACTTCCACTTGTTTATTAAATATGTTCAGAGAAAAATTAGCTCTTATTATCTTAATTTGCAGTTTATTCAGAATAAAATACCAAACTTTACGTATAATACCATCTTCAGGTTCAACATTTCTCATTGCATTGGTATTTCTTCTGTCTTTGTATATGATGTATGAGCACAAAGCCGAGATTAAAAGAACAAAAAGCCATACGCTTCCAGAATCGCTAAATGAATTCAGATAGTAGAACAGAAAGGCAAATGAAAGAGATAACCACGCAGATCTAAGAGGCCCAGATTCATTTTCACCTACAATATTGATTTCTATCTTTGAGATTTGTTCTTCTTCAGCGTCTACTATCGGTTTACCTTCGCTTTTTTGCAATCCAGTCACTTCGTTTGTTTGAATTTGAAGAACCATTTCATCAAGCTGCAGATTATCATCAGACAAAGTCCATTTTTTATTTTCCAAACCAATTTCTAAACTGTCTATCTTTAGATATTGTCTAGCTGCAGACAGTATAATGCAAATTAGAAATAGTAAAGTATAGCCCCATAAAATACTAAATAAAATCATCAACGAAATAGGAAGTTGCCATATCCATGAAAAACGAGGATTATTCATTCTTCCTATATATTTTATATCTTTTGTGTGGAAATTCCATAAATTATTTTTAGTAGATAAAAATAATCTTTTATTAGTAAGATACGCATTTCCTTTTTTATTTTCAACAAGCAAATTTTTATATTCGCTTAAAATCTTTTCACGGGGCAACAATTGCTCTCTTAAATCCACATTGCACTAACTTCGTTTAGTATATAAAATATATTCAATAAGTTTATGATTAAACATATATTAATATGCAGTCACTACAATATGGTAGTATGGCCAATATTGATATTTTACGTTTTTTAATTGGTTTTGTCATGCTTTCATATGGTTCTTGGTCAGATCTAAAAACTCGCAGAGTTCCTAATCTAGTATGGATTTATGGTGGGATTTTAGGTTCAGTTTTATTAATTTATGAACTTTCAACAATTTGGGAAGACTATGGATTATACCTTTGGGCTTTACTTTTTGCTACTTTCACACTTTTTTTCAATTCATTTGTTGATGAATATATTTTAGATAAGAATCAAGCAATGCTCTGGAAATCAAGTCAGTATTTGGCAATTTTATGTTCGATATATTTCTTTTTTAACTTTGACTCAGATGATATTTCAAAGAACAATTATCAATTGCTAGATTTTATTTCAATTCCCTTTTTAATGATTTTAATGTATATTTGGTTTTATTTTGGCCCTACCATAGGAGGGGCTGATGTCAAAGCAATTATGGCGATTAGCTTAATCACTCCTTTTTCAATAACTTTTACTGATGATTCATTGACTGCTTTCGATGATAGGGGCTTTCCATATCCTTTTGTAATTTTTATGAATTCTCTTTTAATTTATCTTTTTATTCCAATTTGTTTAGCTATTTTTAATATAATCAAAGGCAATATTGAAAGTCCATTCTTTCAAATTTTTTTCGGTACAAAAATGGAATTAAATAGGGCTAAAGAAAGTTTTGTTTGGCCTATGCAGCAAGTTGTTGGGAAAAGAGTAGTGATGGTAGCTTTTGTTAAGCATAAATCAGATTCTGATAAAGACTGGAACAGATTGGAAGATGAGGGCATAGATTATCCATGGGTAACACTCAAAATACCTTATATTATTCCACTAGCATTATCTTTTGTAATTACGGCCTTCTTTGGAGATATTTTTTCTTCTAACATAGTTCAGCCATTGAATTCTTTGTTTAGTTAGTTTTTTTACTTAAATCAATTAATTCACTTAGAACTGCGGCCGTAGCTCCCCATATATGTATATTCATAATTTTGAAAATAGGTACTCTAATTTGATTCTCTTCACGCTTCCAGTCTTCGTAGTATCCATTATCTGATCTAACAAGATCAGTGAATTTCAGTATAATAAGGTCATCAACTTCTTTCTTATTTAGTTTCCAGTTAGGTTCAATTTCAGTAGTCCCTATAAACGGATATATCATATAATTTGAAATAGGGACCGGCAACGGCGTCATTTGACCAATAATCTTGACATCATTAGGTTTTATTCCGACTTCTTCAAAAGATTCTCTTAAGGCAGTTGTCTCCAAAGTTTCATTTATTTCCATAGATCCGCCAGGTAAAGCAATCTGGCCAGGATGATTCCTATCATGCATGGGACGTTTTATTAACGGGAAATAATATTCTTCATCTTTTCTAAAAAAGCAAACTAGCACAGCCGCTTTTTTCATATTTCTTACATTTTCTTTAGATGACCATTCTTTGTAGTTTATTCTTCTTTCATTAATGTTTCTGTTGTTTTGTATTGGCTCAACAGCCATTCGATTCCATGATTTTATTCCAGGTAATTCTATTTCTAAATTATCTCTAATGTTTTTAATCAAGTTTCACTTCTTTGAAAGTTCATTTAGTATTTTAAGCAATAAATCCCAAAATTTAGCTACAGAAGAAATTTCGACTCTTTCATCAGGAGAGTGAGGTCCCTTTATTGTAGGGCCAAAAGAAACCATATCCATACCTTTAACTTTTTCTCCTATCACACCGCATTCCAGCCCAGCATGTATAGCGCATATGTGTGGTTCTTTACCAAGTAATTCAGTATATATTTTTGTAGTTGTTTCCAGCACAGGAGAATTTATGTTTGGTGCCCATCCAGGATATGCTTCATCTTGTTCAGCTATAGCACCGAAAGCTTCAGACATTATCTTTATTCTTTTTCTTTGTGACTCCAGGGCATTTGAAATTGATGACCTTGTAGAGCACACAATGTTAATATTATCGTTATTTTTTTTAACGGATGCTAAATTATTAGAAGTTTCCACTAATCCTTCCACTTCGTGAGAATACTTGAGTACTCCATGAGGTAGGGTTCTTAGCAATCTTATTAGCTCCATTTGGCTACTATCTGAAAGGCACTTGTCTGGTAGCTCGTTAGAACCTGTAAATTTAATATCAATGTTTGGCTCCATCGTGCCAAATTCATCTCTAAGAGATCTAGCTGTATTATCTACAGAACTTTGTGCGTCTGAAACTGATTCTGGATGAATGTAAAGTTGCGCAAATGCTTCTCTAGGTATTGCATTATGCTTATCTCCACCTTCTAAAGAGGCAACAGAAATTTTAGCATTTTCTAAAATATCATCAATTATTGAAGATATGAAAACTATTGCATTTCCCCTTTCTTCATGTATATCTACACCAGAGTGACCTCCCTTCAGCCCCTCCACGGAAAGTTGAAAAGATAAATAATCTGCAGGTGCCTCAATGTAATCAACTGGTAAATAAATGCTAGAATCTCCTCCGCCTGCACAACCAATACAAATTTCTCCCCAGTCTTCTGTATCTAGGTTTAGCATAGTTCTCCCTTTTAATATTTCTCCATTTAGTGCAAATGCTCCGGTTAAACCAGTTTCCTCATCAACTGTAAACAAGCATTCAAGAGGAGGCAACGGTGTACTTTCTGGTAAATCTAATAACGCCATCGCAGCAGCAACTCCAATCCCATTATCTGCACCTAATGTCGTACCATCAGCCTTTAGCCATCCATTATCAAGATATAACTTCAGTGCATCATTCATAAAATCGTGCTGAGAGTCTCTATTCTTTTCACAGACCATATCCACATGACTTTGAATAATAACGGTAGAGGCATTCTCTCCGCCTCCGCCTCCAGGTCTCAAAACAACTATGTTTCCAGTTTCATCTTCGCGAATTTCAAATTTTCTTTCATTAGCAAATTTCTTTAGATAGGCTAGAACTTTTCCTTCGTGTTTCGATGGTCTGGGGATTTGAGTCAGAGATTCAAAATGTCTCCATATAATTTCAGGTTTTAATCCTTCAATAACAGATTCCATGGACTAATATCTTAGGCCACTAAAATAAACTTTAGTCATTCTTTGTATACTCAATTTCGATAAATGAATAAGGTTCAAGCACAGTTTTTTCGTACGTTTCTACTCTATTTCCATTAAGATACATTTTGACACTGTAGTCTTCGTTTGAAGTGTAATTTAGAATTTTACTTTTTGAAAAATCTTTACCCCAAATATCAAAGAAAAAACCAAGCTCGGCAGTGGTGTTTTTTGTAGTTTCAACATGTATTCTTCCACTATTATCATATGTATGTATCGGATGCAAAAAAATAGTATTACCTTCAGAATCCCTTTCAAACCCAATATTAATTGGAATTTCAATTCTTTCATTTATTACCGTTATGTTTAGCTGTAAGTGATAATGATGGTCGGCAATTATGCCATTTAATGCGTAGTAACATATTTCGCTTTTCAAGTAAGAACTTTCATCTTCATTTTCAGTATTTTCATCTGCATTCAAATAATAAACACTCACCAGAACAGAGAAAGAGAGTAAACTAAGAAACAAAATTTTAAGGTAGTCTTTATTCTTCTTCGTTACCAAAAAGAATCATTCCTCCTAGCCCCAATGCACCTATTGCAGAAGCTGCAGCCACAATTAAAAGAAAATTTGAGTTTTCTTCTTCATCTTTTATGTTGTTATTTGTATTTGAATTTTGGAATCCTGCGGTCACATGCAATTCAGGAATGACGGTTATGTTTCCATAAAATTTAGTTCCATTAGAATCAATGTCGATGTAGGCATATGTTCCAACGATGTCATAATAGCTCATATTCATAGCAGATTCATTAAATGTAATCGTGTAACTTGCCTCGCAGTTTTCTATTCTTGTTCCGTTATCATTTCTGCAATTTCCTTCGTGTGTTAAGTTTACAGACATCCAATCTTCACTTCCGTTGTAGATTCCATCTGAATTTGCATCCACAAATATTTGATGGGTAATGTTATCTCTACTATCAACATTAACCCAAAGAGCACTGTCATTTACCATCATTGTTGGGTTTCCTGGAACACTTTCATTTTCTTTGATTATAATCATAAAATTTTCACCAGTATGAGCTGATGTAGTTGGAGAAAAGACTTGAAAGCTAATTAGAATTACGATTGCAATGCTAATAATTGATTCTATGGCTTTCATACTATTACAATGTAAATAGGCTATAAATAAAAGGTTATACTGCAATAATAATGCAAACAAAGGAAATAGCTTTAGCAGTTTTGATTTCTTTAAGTTTAATAACCGGCACTGCTTATTTTTTTGATTCCAGTGAGGAAACTTATTCATCTGATGATACTGTAATTTTAGACGATCCTTTGATTCAAGAAGAAGGCCACGATCACATGGATGCTTCAATGCACAATATGAGTAGTGGTAATATTGAGCAGATTTCTTACAATCCTTTGACTAATGGAGGGAATGCAGAAGTTACAGTGGCCGATTCACCAGATGGTCGAACTTATGCTTACCAGGCAGGTTGGTCTGAATTTCACATAACAGATGTAACTGATCCGTATAATACAACAGTTACTGGCAAATATACAGATCCTAACACTCAACTTTTAGATATCAAATATCTTGAATTTAGTGGGAGAGAGTATGTAATCCTTCAGAATCAACTCGTTGATCCTGGCTATGCAGACCCTGAAGTAGGTGAATGGGGTGATCCTACCCAAGTAAGTGTGGTTTTGGTGGATGTTACAGATAAGACAAATCCTGTTTGGGTAGATAGTTGGTACGATTCAGATCATCCAACAGGACCTCACAATTTATACACGCATATGATTGATAATGAGTGGTACATCTTTGTTGCAAATCCTGATTATGAAGGTTGTGACATTGCAGTAGGTGAAGCATGCGGAGGTGTAACTATAGCTCACCTGAATCTTCAAGGCTCTGCAGCTAGAACACTAGAAGGAGTTCCAGGTTCAGGCTATGGACATACTATGATTAAGGTCGGAGAGTATGAAGTAGCTTGGGAGACTACAAGAGGAGGATGGATATATATTCATGATATGACGGTTCAAACTTGGCCAGGAACCGATCCTCTAGACCCTCGATATGAACGCACTTATGTTTATGGAGCTTATTGGGAAGCTGGCGTTAGAATTGGAGACGTTACAGATGTTCCACATCCAGTTAACAGTCCTGAAAATTATCTATTTTATGGTTTAGGTTGTAAAAGTACAATAGGTTCTCCCTTGACTTGTTTATGGAGAGCGCCTGAGGTAGGATATTGGATGGACTTTGCAGATTTTGATGGAGATGGGCAACCAGATAGCGGTTCTACAGGTAACGAAAATGGAGGGCGCTCTTCTTACATACACTATACAGAAGCTTATCCTGAAATGGTAGATATTTCTCACATTAGGCCAGATTTAGAAGGGAAGAGACATTTGATAACTGCAGCAGTTGAAGTTCTTTCAACATATGTTGGCACTGGCATGGTTTACGTCATTGATAACACCGATTATGAAGTTGTTAATGGCAATCTACGTTTTCTTCCTAAATTGATTGGAGATTGGGAGATTCCTACCTCAGATTTACACTGTTATGGTTCTTCTTGCGAAGCACATTCTAAAGGAGATGAATGGTTACTTTTCAGTCCACATAATCTAGATTCAGGTCATTTTATTACAGATTCTGAAAAACCAGATCAAAGTTATGGGGGTGGCTGGGACGGAAGGCTGTACATTTCACATTACCATGCAGGATTATGGGTTGTTGATGTTGAATCAATGATTGCTACAGGTAATTCAGTGGATAGAAATGCTTCACATGTATTATCAACGGTTGCTTACATATTGCCTCAAAATAATGCTTATGGAGAACCTCTTGACTCGAACTTCTATGATTTTGGGTGGATACCTTTCCTTTGGGCTGCAGAATATCATGATGGGTATACTTATTTATCATGTATAACTTCTGGATTATATATTGCCCAGTTAGATATTGATATACCTTATATGGAAGAAGGTTCATCGACAGATGATTAGTTACCAGTCTATTGGTAAATGAATTTCATTTCTTCTCATAAATGGCAGAGTTGTCATCGGATTATCGTACACGGCTAATTTAGGGCTCCCATTTTGCTTTAAAGCTTTAGCCTTAATTAATTGTTGAAGTTTTTTTATGAATTTTCCAGTCCGCGCAGATCCTGAGAACCAAGAAAATTTTAATACAGCTACAAACTCACCTTCGACATTCATTATTTTTATTCGATTGCTGTTGGGTTCAGGTAAGTTGTTAATGTTGAATTTAGAAGGCATCGTGAACGACATAAAATTTTCACCATATTCCTCCCATGTTTGAACTGGAGCAGTCATAGCAATGCTTTGAGTTTTACGATTATTGCCAAAAATGTAGTTTGCAATTTCCCTAAAATGGATGCTAGAACTTACTTCTTTAGAAAGAGGGGATGCTACTTGGGCTTGTATTGTGTCAGCATATCTACGGACTTCAAATTCTTCATACTCTTCGATGACTTTAAATTCAGGCTCTTCCAAATTTTCGGCCATTTATAGGTCTAAAGTCTTGATACCGATATAATTTGTTGAGGTTTATTTGGCCTATCCATGTGGCCAGTTTTACTGTTTTCAATTTTCTGAACAGTTTGCATTCCTTTAGTAACTTCTCCAAATATTGCATGAGCACCATCAAGCCAAGGAGTAGCTACAGTAGTTAGGAAAAATTGTGATCCACCAGTATTTCGACCAGCGTTTGCCATTGAGAGTAAACCTGGTTTATCATGTTTCAATTCAGGATGGAACTCACAATTAATTTGGTATCCTGGCCCTCCAGTCCCAGCTTTTGGATTATTAGGGTCTTTAGAGTTTGGACAACCACCTTGTAGCATAAAATCCTTAATTACTCTGTGAAAATGTAATCCATTGTAGAATTTTTTATCAACCAATTTAAGAAAATTTTCGACAGTTTTAGGAGCTTTATCATCGAAGAGTTCGATTTCTATATCGCCAGCACTTGTTCGCATTACGACTGTAGTCATGCTGTATGATTAAAGGCCGTCACAAAAAGTCTACCCTCGTTTTTTAACAACACCTCTCTTTAAGAATTTATGGAAGACCCTGTCAATACTCCTGAATTTTGGGAGGCTTGCTACGAATCTGAAATGGACGGTTGGGATTTAGGTGGTCCAACGCCAGTTTTCCAAAGATTGTCCTCAGAGATTCCTAAAGGTAGTATTTGCGTAATTGGCTGTGGTAGAGGCTATGACGCAGTTACTTTTGCCAGACAAGGCTTTGACGTAACTGCTATAGATTTTACAGACAATGCGATTTCAGCAACAAAAGTGAATGCAGAGGAAGCTAATGTTAGAATGAATTTAATTAAAGAGGATATATTTAATCTTCCAGAAAGTTTAAACTATTCTTTTGATTATGTTATGGAGTATACTTGCTTTTGTGCAATTAGCCCATTACGTCGCTTTGAATACGATAGGGCAGTTTGGCAATTATTGAAGCCACAAGGCAAACTATTAGGACTTTTTTTACCATTAGATAAAGAATTAGATGAGGGTGGTCCTCCATGGGGAGTTACAAAGGACGAACTGTACAAACTTTTTGGTTTGCATTGGGAACTTGATTCCGAAGAAATGCCTATAGATTCAATCAGTAAAAGAGTAGGCAGAGAAACTCTAATGATCTGGAAAAAGAAGTGAAATCTATTCAAAGGATTGGTCAAGATGATTTTGATTCAGGTGAATTAATAACCTATAAAGATAAGTTAATCATTATATTTTCAGCTGATTGGTGTCCATATTGCATTTCCTTTTTTAATAATTGGGCAGAATATTCTAAAGTTGATAATGTTTTGATTGCAGATATTACAGACGTTGAATCAAGATTATGGGATGATTTTAGTATTGAAGTAGTTCCTACAATGTTTGCTTTTGATAATGGAATACCAGTTAAACGATGGGATGGTCAATTACAGAGGGGATTAACAATAAACGAAATAGAATCAGTTAATAGTTTTTTCTAAAATCATAACATGATTCGAGGTTCTTCTTTTACAGTGTTCAGGACAAGAGAGGTACTTGTTCTTTCAATATATTCTTGAGACAGTGTAGATTTGATAAATTTGTCCATTTCTAATCTATCTTTAAATCTAGCCAAAATCAAGGAATCCCATTCGCCGGTTACGTCATAAACTCCGAAGACTCTTGAGTGATTTGCAATTGAGGCCTGTACGTCCATTAATGTTCCTTTCTTAATTCTTAAGTTTATTATTGCAGTTAGGTTAAATCCTACTTTTTCAGGGTCAATTTCTGCAAGATATCCTTTTACTATTTTATTCTTTTCGAGTTGTTTAATGTGTGAATTCACAGTTCCTAATGCCACTCCAGTTTCTCCGGCCAGTTCTCTCTGTGAAGCTTTACCGTTCTTACTCAACTGTGCCAAAAGTTCAAAATCTTTGTCGCTTAGATTCATTTTATGAACGTTTGTTCAGCCTATATATAAATTACTATGTATAAACTTGCTTAAGTTAGTTTTTTTGATGCTTTAGTTTAATTTATCCGTATTTTTTATATAGTGTGTTTCAATATATACTATATTATGAGCGAATTCTCAAAATTAGAGTATATCTGGCTTGATGGCTATGAACCTACACAAAATATGCGTAGTAAGACAATGATTAAGAAAGGCTTTACAGGTAACCTTGATCAATGTCCAATGTGGAGTTTTGATGGTTCATCCACTAAACAAGCTGATGGTGGCGATTCAGATTGTGTCCTAAAGCCAGTAGCGATTTATCCAGATCCTCAGAGAGAAAATGGTTTTTTGGTGATGTGTGAAGTGATGAATCCAGATGGTACGCCTCATCCTAGCAATGGTCGTGCAACTATAGATGATGATGATGGAGATTTTTGGTTTGGTTTTGAGCAAGAATACTTTATTATGGATGTTGAAACTCAACTACCGTTAGGTTTCCCTGTTGGAGGCTATCCAGGGCCTCAAGGTTTGTATTACTGCTCAGTTGGCGGTAAAAACACTCACGGTAGAGATCTTGTTGAGCAACATGCAGATCTTTGCATTGAAGCAGGTCTAGGATTTGAAGGAATAAATCAAGAAGTTGCATGTGGGCAGTGGGAATTTCAAATATTTGCTAAGGGAGCTAAGAAAGCTGGTGACGAGCTTTGGATTGCTAGGTATATGCTTGATAGATTAACAGAAATTTATGGTTATTATATTGAATACCACCCTAAGCCAGTCAAAGGAGATTGGAATGGATCAGGAATGCACGCAAATTTTTCAGATTCAACAATGCGAGACATTGGCGGCGAAGAAATTTTTAATAAAATTTGTGAAGAATTCGGAAAGAACATTAAGACTCACATGAATGTTTATGGCGCTCACAATGAAGAAAGGTTGACCGGATTACATGAAACACAATCCATAGATCAATTTTCTTATGGCGTTTCAGATAGAGGAGCTTCAATAAGAATTCCAATAGGTACTATCGATGATGGATGGAAGGGAAGGTTAGAAGATAGAAGGCCAGCATCTAATGGTGATCCATACAAAATAGGCGCAGTAATTATTTCAACAACAAAATCTGCATACAATTAAGGTGGTGGCCCCGCCCGGATTTGAACCGGGGTCTATGGCTCCCAAAGCCACAAGGATGCCAAACTACCCCACAGGGCCACAAATATTTCACAGGGAGGGGTGATTTAAGGCCTGTTTAGTAATTCAAAATGTGGTCTTACCTTAGTATCCCCAATTCCTTCGACATAGTATGGCTTATCTTCTACTCTTGTAAATCCACTAATTTTTAGCACTTTTACTGGAGCTAAATTATCTATATGGGTAGCTGCCCAAATTCTTTCCAATTTTAGATTATTAAATCCAAATTCCTTGATTTTTTCAACAGCTTCTGTGGCAAAGCCTTGATTCCAATATTCCCTTCCGATCCAGCAGCCAAGTTCTCCTGTATTAGTCAACTTTATGCTACCTAGAAGTTGTTTTTTCTTTTTTTCTTCTAAGGCAAAATGGTATTTTTTCTTCGATCCAGTATTAATCCACCATTCAGCGTGTTTTTCAGTATATGGAAATGGGAGGTGGGCCCATTTGGTTACAACTTCATCATTCAGCATTTTTACTAGATCAACTTTATCTTCTTTTGAAAATAGACGAAATTTAAGCCTTTTAGATTTAAAAAGCATTAATCTTCATTGTCAATCATTTCAGCATCTTGAATTTCAGGTTTGGATAAATCGATAACCTCTTCTACTTTTTTACTAGGTCTTTTGAACATATCATTATTGTCTACGGCAGGTTCCGCCTCAATCGCTTCTACAACAGGTTCAGTCTCAATCGCTTCTACAACAGGTTCTGCCTCAATCGCTTCTACAACAGGTTCTGCCTCAATCGCTTCTACAACAGGTTCCGCCTCAATCGCTTCTACAACAGGTTCAGTCTCAATCGCTTCTACAACAGGTTCTGCCTCAATCGCTTCTACAACAGGTTCTGCCTCAATCGCTTCTGTAACAGGTTCTGCCTCAATCGCTTCTACAACAGGTTCAGTCTCAATCGCTTCTACGACAGGTTCCGCCTCAATCGCTTCTACAACAGGTTCCGTCTCAATAGCTTCTAAAACAGATTCCGCCTCAACAGCTTCAGCCTCATCTGATAATGTTATAAATGTTGATAATAGAGTTCTTTCACTTCCGTCGTCAAAATTAATAATTAGTTTATAATTTTCCCCCTTTGGTTCAGCTTCCCTAACAAACCCTTTACCAAATATGTCGTGGAGAACCTCTGTTCCTGGCTGATATTTTCCGGAGTGTTCATCGTATGTTTTGATTTTATCCTCTTCAATTTTTTCAACTGGAGGTTCGTATTTATTTTCATCCTTTTTTACATCAGGTTTATCTAATTTCGTAAGGAAAGTTCCTAATATTCTCCTTTTACCCTCATCAAAATTTACTTCAATAGACCAGTGCTTTCCGGCTTTAGTTGTACTCAAAACATTACCATTTCCATAAACTCCATGAGAGACGTAATCTCCTTTCGTAAACGGCTCTGAATTTTCTTCAATGACATTCTCATTGATGTTAGTAGCTTGGGTTAGTTCGGTTTCAGATTGACTTTTTTGTGTAATGGCTACATCTAAATCTTCGCTAGCAGCTTTTAGTTCTTTAATTTCGTTACCGAGTTTTTCTTTGGCCTCATCTTTTTCTTCTACTTTTTCTTCTAAAGCCAATGCAGCTTGTTCTTCTTTCTCAACAGCTTCAGACAATTTATCTTCAGCTTCTTTCTTACTTTGAACAGTTTCCTCAAGATCACTTAGGGCCTCTTTAATTTCAACTTCAGGGGCTTCAGATTCTACCAGCTCAGAGATCTTATCAGATGCTTCAACAATAGCCTCTTCAGTATCAGTTTGAACAATCGCAGCTTCGGCCACAATTTCAGCTGCATCTTCTTCATTCTTTATAGCTTCGGAATATTCCTCGACAGCCCCAACTTCGTTATCGGTTGCTTCTTCAACACTAACTATGGCTTCTTCTTCTTTTTCCATGGCTTCTTCGACAATTGTAGCAGCGATTTCTTTTGACTCAATTGCATCCTTTATAGTTTCAGCCTCAACAACCTCTTCTGCAACAGTTTCAGCTTCTACAGCTTCTTCAACAACAGTCTCTACATCCACATCTGCAATAGTTTCAGCTTCAACAACTTCCTCTACAATAGTTTCAGCTTCATCAGCTTCTTCAACAACAGTCTCTACATCCACATCTGCAATAGTTTCAGCTTCAACAACTTCCTCTACAATAGTTTCAGCTTCATCAGCTTCTTCAACAACAGTCTCTAC
>JBJLCC010000043.1:0-18145 GCA_045567855.1 Candidatus Poseidoniales archaeon
TTATGGTTTAATTCGTGGAAATTATGCACTTATGCATGGTTCTTTACCAGGGCCAAGTAAGCGTTTAATTCGATTTAGAAAAGCAGTTAGATTCCACGGTAAGAAAACAAATGCAGTAGTTGCACCTGAAATTACGATGATTTCACAGGAGAGCCAACAAGGAGTATAATGATGGAAGTACCAATTTATTCAATTAAAGGAAAAGCCTCAAAGAAGTCGGCAAAATTACCTGATGCATTTAGTGAGCCTGTACGTTTAGATTTAATTAGAAAAGCTGTGAGAGCTTCTCGAGCAAACCGAAGACAACCATATGGTGCCTCGAATGGTGCTGGATTCAGGCATTCTGTTTCATGGCCTGGTAAAGGCCGCGGTATGGCAAGAACTCCTCGTAAAAACGGCGGAGGCGGGCGAGGTGCTCAAGCTCCAAACACCATTGGCGGCAGACGTGCTCATCCACCTAAAGTCGAAAAAGACTGGAGTTTTAAAATAAATACAAAGGAAAATAAAAAAGCTTTCAAATCTGCTTTAGCTGCTACTTCACAAGAATCATATGTACTCGCAAGAGGTCATCAAATTCCTGAAAAAGCTACACTTCCTTATGTTGTTGAAGATAAAATAGAAACATTGGCTAAAGATAACGAAGGAGGTTCATTGACAAAAAGAGCTACAAGCCTATTAGACAGTCTTGGCTTAATGGATGATGTAAAACGTTCAAGAGAAGGTAAGGGAATAAGGGCAGGTAAAGGAAAGAGTCGTGGAAGAAAATACCGTACGCCAAAATCCGTGCTTCTTGTTCTATCCGAAGATAATGATTCTGAAAAAGCATTCCGAAATTTATCTGGAGTTGATGTTACTACGCCTAATAACTTAAACACTGAATTATTAGCTCCCGGCGGAGACCCAGGTAGATTAGTTATTTTCAGTAAAGCTGCGGTAACTGCTTTAGGAGAAAGATTATGAGTGAACATAAAGTAATTCTAAGTCCGAGATCTAAGGAAAGGGCATTGTATATGCTAGAACAAAATAAATTAGAATTTTACGTTGCAAGAACTGCTTCTAAATTAGATATAAAAGGCGCAGTTAGAGCCTTATTCCAAGTAGAAGTTAGTAAAGTTAATACAAGAATTACCAAAGAAGGTAAACTGGCTATTGTTAAATTAGCTGAGGGACACTCAGCCGAAGATTTGAGTAATAGATTAGGAATATTGTGATAAAATGGGAAAAAGAATAATACCTAGAAGACGTGGACGCGGTCGCCGTTACAAGGCAGCTGATAATCGTTTCAAAGGAGACGCTCGCCACCCTAGATCAAAGTCTTCAAATGGAAAAGTTGTTGAACTACTACATGATCCCGGTAGAACTGCTCCTGTGGCAAAAGTTGAAGACCAAGACGGAACTTACACTATGATTGCCCATGACGGAATGCATATAGGACAAGAGGTAGCTGCTGGACATGGGGCAGAAATAAGTACTGGAAACACAGCATATGTTGGATCTATTCCAGAAGGTACAAAAATTTATAATATTGAAATGAAACCTGGAGATGGTGGGAAATTAGCTAGAGCTGCTGGAAATGCAGCCATAGTTGTTTCACATGGTAAGAAAACTATTGTTAGATTACCCTCCAAAGCTCAGAAATCATTTGACAATATGTGTCGGGCCACTATTGGTGCCGTAGCAGGTTCAGGAAGGGGAGAAAAACCTATAGCAAAAGCTGGAAAAAATTTCTACCGTAATAAAGCTAGACCAAAGATTTGGCCTAAAGTTAGGGGAGTTGCTATGAACGCAGTAGACCACCCTCACGGTAGTGGAAGAAAACAAACTATTGGTATTAACTCCACTGTTTCTAGAAATGCTCCACCTGGAAGAAAAGTTGGACATATTGCTGCAAAACGAACAGGAGCTAAACGTTAATGGCCCGTAGAACGAAAGGTCTTGCTACGCCAAAAGCTGCAAGAAGGAGAGAGAGAAAAAGGAAAGCAGGTATTCAAGTCCGCAGAAAGAAAGAATTTACATATCGCGGAATGACTATTGATAAATTAAAAGAATTGACATTTGAAGAATTTATCGCAATTATACCTTCCAGACAAAGAAGATCATTCAAAAGAGGTCTAAGTATGGAACAAGCTAAGATTATTAATGATTCTAACAATAAGCCGGACAAGGTTATTCGAACACATCGTAGAGAAATGATTATTGTCCCTCAATTTGTAGGAAGAAAATTTGGTATTTACAATGGAAGAGCTTTTGTAGAAATTGAAATTATGCCTGAAATGATTGGATTGTACTTTGGAGAATTGGCTCCTACAAGAACATCCCCTACTCACACTGGACCTGGTGTTGGTGCTACCAAGTCATCTAAATTTATGCCGTTGAAGTGATATTATGAAAGGATTCTCATACCCATACAACCCCGAAATACATGCTGCTGCTCGTGGCTCAGGATTAAATGTTTCTCCTAAAGCTGCTAGAGAAGTTTGTCATGCTCTTAAGGGAATGGAACTTGAAAAGGCTAAAAGTTACTTGGAGAGAGTAATGGAACTAGAACAAGCTGTACCATTCAAACGTCATGACGGTAAAGTCGGACACCGAAAGGGTAAAGGAATCTCAAGCGGAAGATTTCCTGTAAAAACTGCAGCTGCTATCTTGAAAGTAATAGAATCTGCTGGAAATAATGGAGAAGCTCTTCATATAGATATAGAAAATTGGAGAATTGTCCATATTGCCACATCACGTGGTACTAGATTCGAAAGTAGATTCCCTAGAGCTCGAGGAAGAGCTACACCAAAAATGCGTGAAAGTGCAAATGTTGAAGTTGTATTGGAGGAAGTTAAATGACCATTGTAAAAGAAATGATAAAAGAGCGTGTACGCAGAGCGCAAGTGCATGATTACGTTCAAAAGAAAACTACCAGAGCTGGATTTGGTGGGCTATCAATACAGAGAACTCCTCTAGGAACTCATGTTAGGATTGCAGCTGAAAGGCCTGGACTTGTTATCGGAAGAAAGGGTAGTGACATTCAAAGATTAACTGAAGAATTGGAAAGAAAATTCGGTTATGAAAATCTGCAAGTTGAAGCTGGCGAAGTTAATAATTTTGCTCTTAACCCATTAATCATGGCTGCAAAAGTAGCAAATGCGCTTGAAAGAGGGTGGAATTACAGAAGAGCTGGAAATTCTATGTTGCAAAGAATTATGGATTCTGGAGCAAGAGGATGTCAGATTACAATTGCCGGTAAGTTAACTGGATTAAGACACCGAACTGAAAAGTTCCTATCTGGACACATTAAATTCTGCGGTGAAACTGCACTTGAATTAATGGACGTTGGAATAGCTCAAGCTAAGCTAAAACCTGGAACAATTGGAGTTAAGGTTGCAATTATGCGCCCTGATGCAAAGTTACCTGATGAAATTGAAGTAACTCCGCTTCCTGTGCCTGTTGTTGAAGCCAAAGAAGAAGCTGCTGAAGACAATAAAGAAGAAGATACTGAAGATACTAAAAAGTTGAAAGTTGAAGACAAAAAAGAGAAAAAAACTGAAGCTGCTGAAGATAAAAAAGAGGAGAAAGGTGATGATAAATGAGTTTGAAAAAACCTCTTGAATTAAGAGAAATGCAGCCTGAGGAAAGAGAATCTCGATTAAGAGAGTTACGCTCTGAGCTAATGAATGAAAGAGGTGTTGCATCTATGGGAGGACAACCTACTTCTCCTGGAAGAATGAGGGCTTTGAAAAAACAAATTGCAAGATTAACTACAATCATGAGAGAGATTGAACTGGAGAAAGAATTTTAAATGGTAGATATTGATCCTCTAACTGGACTTCCTAAAGAATTACTCGCAATGGAAGAAATAATTAGGGAACAACAGTCAATCAAAGTTCACATAGAAAAAAGAAGATATGGTAAATTAGTTACTATTGTTGATGGAATCGGTAAAAGTGTTGATATTAGCGACTTAGCTAAGCAACTCAAAACTAAGTGTGCTACCGGCGGTACTTCAAAAGGTGGAATTATTGAACTGCAAGGAGATCACACAAAAAAAGTTAATGAAGTTTTAAGTGATATGGGATTCCCAGTGGAGGTGCAATAATGGACGGTAGAGATGAATTTATGGGAGAACAAGTAACGGTCTCAGAACATTCGGATCCAAGCATACAAGGAATATCTGGAAGAATTATTGATGAAACTCGAGAAACTATTACTATTTTTTCCGATGGGAAATCTAAGATGGTTAGTAAGCGACCTGGTAAATTCATGTTCGAAAAAGGAGAGCTTGAAGGAAGCAAAATTGCTTATAGGTCACAAGACCGAATTAAGAAGGTGAAAGCATGAGTAAAGATAAGCCACGAGATATAGGAGTTGATGTTGAAGCTCCAGCTAATCCTTGGGATGGAGATGTTAATGATCCATTCTATGGAACACTTCGAGTAAGGGGACAAGTTCTACGTGGAATTGTTGTAAAAGCTAAAGCCCAGAAAACTGTTGTAGTTCAGATTAACAAAATGAAATATGATTCTAAATATGAAAGATATGCTAGAAGCTCGTCCAAAATAAGTGCTCACAGCCCTGTCAGTGTTGGAGCGGAAGAAGGTGATGCTGTAACTATTATGGAATGTAGGCCGCTATCTAAAACTAAATCATTCGTAATTATCGAAAGGAGAGATCCATGAGAGCTATTGCCGGAAGACAAATGAGAGGTTTGCCACAAGGCGCTCGAATAGACTGTGTTGATAACAGTGGAGCAAAAATTGTAGAAATCGTTACTGTTTTAAATTACAAAGGTGTACACCGAAGATCACCTGCAGCTGGTGTTGGTGATATGGTAATTGCATCTGTCAAAAAAGGAAACCCAGAAATGCGTAGGCAGCTTGTTAGAGCAGTCATCGTACGATGCCGAAGGCCTTTCAGAAGAGCTGACGGAACAATGGTCCAATTTGAGGATAATGCTGCGGTTTTGACAAATGAGCAAGGAGAAACAAAAGGTTCAGGAATTAAAGGGCCTGTTTCAAGAGAAGCTGCCGAAAGATGGCCGCGTATAGCTGCTGCAGCTACAACTATAGTATGAGGATTAAATGAGTTCAAAACAACCACGAAAACAGAGACTGGCCCGTTATACGGCACCTTATCACAGAAGACATCAAGAAATGGCTTCACCAATTGACAAGGGCCTTAGAGAAAGGCAACTGGCAAGAGGATTCATGTACCCAAGAGCGATGCCTGTCAAAAAAGGCGATCGCGTAATGATTGTTAGGGGTGAAGGTAAATCTAAATCTACCACTGCAGTCTCACTTGTTGATCGTAAAGCTAGAAAGGTTTACGTTGAAGGATTTACTTATTTCAAATCGGACGGAACTGAATTACAAAGGCCTATTGATGCATCAAACTTAGTTATTATCAATCCTGATTGGTCTGATATTAGAAGAAGAAAAATATTGAACCGAATTAATGAATCTGTAGATTGGACTGATGAGGTCATATCTGATCTTGAAGCTGCAGAAGATGAGTATGAAGCTGAAAATGTAGAACCTTCTGAGGAAAAAGACGAAGGCAGTGAAGAAGAAATTACAGAGGAAGAAGCTGATAGCAGTAAAAAAGAAGAAATTTCTGAAGAAACTGATTATTCAAAGATGTCTGTTGCTGAACTAAAAAATATATTGAAAGAAAAAGAATTACCTGTTAGTGGAAAGAAAGCCGATCTAATTGAAAGATTGCAAGGAGATTCAAAATGAGTAGTGGACATCTTAAGAGACTAGTTGCTCCTCGTTCTTGGAATATAGCTAGAAAAGAACGAACTTGGACAACAAAGCCTATGCCTGGAAAGCACTCTTTGGAAGGTGCATTACCTATTTCAACAATCCTAAGAGATTATTTGAAAGTCTGCGATAATAATCGTGAAGCAAAAATTATTCTGCACAATCGAGACGTATTAATTGATCAACGTGTAGTTAACAAACCAAAATCTCCTGTAGGGCTTATGGATGTTATTTCTCTTCCAAAAATAAAAATGCACGTTAGAGCCATGCTTGATAAACACGGTAGAATAGAATTCGTTCCAATAAAAGCGGTTGATGCAAAATGGAAACTTGTAAGAGTAGAAAATAAAAGAAATATTAAAGGCGGCCACGTTCAACTTAATTTACATGATGGTACTAATATTTTATCTAAAGAAGATGTTAAAACTGGAGATGTTTTACAACTAAATCTTCCTGACTTAAAAATAAAGAAAGTCTTGAAATTCAAAAAAGGCGCTCAGTCGTTAATTATCGGTGGGAGTCATGTTGGTTCAATATCTACAATTAAAGGAGAAGAGACAACGAGAAGTACTAAGCCAAATCTTGTTATGTATGAAAATTTCCAAACCATTAGACCTTACTCCTTTATAGTCGGTGAAAAGAAAGCAATGATTTCGCTTCCAGAGGTTAAAGTATGAATCCTATGAAACAATTAAGAATAGCAAAAGTTGTTCTAAATATAGGTGTAGGAGAAGCTGGAGAAAGGTTGGGAAAAGCTGAAATTGTTCTTACGAAATTAAGTGGAACTAAACCAGTACGTACTTTATCAAAATCAACTAACAGAGATTTAGGAATTAGGTTGGGGATGCCTATTGGATGTAAAGTCACACTAAGAGGAGAAAATGCAATTAAATTCTTGAAAGAATCACTTTGGGTAAGAGAAAATAGACTTCCAGCGTATTGTTTTTCGAAAACAGGCGGAGTGAGCTTTGGAATTCCTGATTATACTGGCTTTAAGAATGAAAATTATGATCCTGACATTGGAATTTTTGGATTAGATATTGCTGTGGCCTTTGAACGCCCTGGATATCGTGTTGCTAGAAGGAAAATTAAGCATAATAAAATTGGCAAAAATCATCGCATTAATGCTGAAGAATGTCAAGAATATATGAAACAAAAATTCAACTTGGAGGTATTCAAGGTATGAACATCGAAGACGTAAAAATTAAAGTCAGAGAAGTTTATCGTGGGCGCATTGAAGGGTGTGTCTTATGTGATAGAAAACGCGGACTCGTACGCAGACATGGACTAAATTTGTGTAGACAATGTTTTAGAGACAAAGCTACCGAACTTGGTTTCAAAAAATATGATTGAGGTATTAAAATGAGACACGATTCACTATCTGATGCGCTTATAACTATCAAAAATGCTGACCACGTAGGTAAAAATTCTGCAATTGTTCCTGCTTCAAGACTAATTGGAGATGTTTTGAAACAATTAACTGAAAAAGGATATCTAAATAATTACGAATATGAAGATAATGGTAGAGGTGGAGTTTTCAATATCTCCCTAAATGGTAGAATCAATGGTTGCGGAGCGATCAAGCCTAGATTCTCTGTTAAATTGAGAGATATGGAAAGGCACGAAGCTAGATATTTACCTGCAAAAGATTTTGGTATTTTAATTCTTACAACTCCTTATGGAGTTATGAATAATGACGCTGCTAAAGAAGCATCAACTGGAGGAAAGCTACTAGCTTATGTTTACTAATGTTACTTAAAGAATTAATTTATGAAGTTAACTTGCCTGAAGGGGTTTCTTTTTCTATGGATGGAAATGATATTAAATTATCTGGGTCCAGAGGCGAATTAAATCGTAATTTCAAACATCCTCAAATTACTATATCTGATAACAATGGAAATATCAAATTAACTGGAAAAAAATTGCGAAGAAAAGAAAAGGCCCTTATTGGAACCTGGAGGGCTCATTTGAAAAATATGGCACAAGGTGTTTCGTCTGGATTCTTATATGAAATGAAAATTGTTTTTGCTCATTTCCCGATGAAAGTCGTTGTGAAAGGTAATGTTGTAGATATTGCTAATTTCTTAGGGGAAAAAGTTACTAGACATGCAAATATTTGTGGAGATGTTAAGGTTATTGCAAAAGGTGACAAGGTAACTATTGAAGGGAATAATGTTGAAGACGTCGGTCAAACTGCAGCTAATTTAGAACGTGCAACTGTTGTAAAAGGAAGAGATATCCGAGTTTTCCAAGATGGAATTTATGTTGTTGCTAAAGGAGCTGCACAATGAGCGATGAAGAATACAAACCAAGACAAAAACCTGTTTTGACTAAAGAACAAAAAACTGATTTATCAAAAAGAAATCGTATGGCCCATAAGAGACCTAAATTTAAGAGACAAAATTGGTTCCGATATAAGAGGTTAGGACAAAAATGGAGACGTCCTCGCGGTATACATTCAAAAATGCGAAGACACTTCAAATATAGAATTCCCGTAGTTCAAGTTGGATTTAGAGGTCCTGCAAGCGTTAGAGGCTTGCATCCTTCTGGATTTGAAGAAGTTTTAGTTTACAATCCTAAAAACTTAGATAATATCGATGCTAAATCTCAAGCTATTCGTATTTCAAGCAAGGTTGGAGACAAGAAACGCGAAATGATCGTTAAAAAAGCTGATGATATGAAAATACGTGTATTAAACAGGAGAGACTTATGAATTTATCATACCAAAGAAGAGTTGCTGCAACTGTTCTAAAGTGTGGAGTCAACCGCGTTTGGGTTGATGATCGGCCTGAAGTTCAAGAGAGAATTTCTGAAGCCGTCACGAGAGATGATGTGAGGTTACTAATTGTTCAACGATTTATACGTAAGCACCAGAAGAAAGGTATTTCTAGAGGTAGAGCAAAAGCTATGGCCGTACAACGTGCTAAAGGCCGTCGTAAAGGACATGGTTCAAGAAAAGGACATGGTGGAGCAAGAACTCCAAAGAAAGAATCCTGGATGACTAAAGTGCGTGCGTTACGTAAAGAACTAACGACCTTAAGAGATGAAAAAGTAATTGATTCCTCTCAATACAGGCTATACTATCGTAGAGCCAAAGGCGGAGTTTATAATTCAAGGAATCACTTAAGATACAACATGGAAATTGATGGTGTGAAATTAGGAGGTAAGAATTAATGCCAAAAAGAATGCACTTCTCACGTAGGAGAAAGGGAGTCACTAACTATCGTAAAAGGTTAGCATTACTAAAGTCTGGATTACCTAGGGCCGTAGTTAGATTTACTAACGCTAAAGTTATGGTTCAAATAACTAATTTTGAAGGTAAAGGTGATCACATTTTGGCATCTGCTTCATCTGCAGATTTAGAAAAGATGGGTTGGAAAAATTCAAAAACAAACTTACCTGCATCTTATTTATCTGGAAAGTTAGCTGCTAAAAATGCAATTAAAGCCGGCATTTCATCTGCTGTTTTAGATATTGGAAGAATTACTCCTATTTCAGGAAATAGAGCATTTGCTGTTTTGAAAGGTCTTGTTGATGGTGGCTTAGATATTCCACACTCACAAAGCTCATATCCTTCTGATGATAGAATTAATGGAAGCCATATCTCTGAAAAAATAGTTAAAGATTTTGATAAAGTTTCAAAAAAAATGGATGGTAAGAAATGAGTGAAGATGTAAAGAAAAATGGAGATAATAAGTCTGGACCTAGAAATACTAATTCTAGGTATAAAGGTAAAGGACCTCATAATAAGGACAATAGACCGAAAAGAGGACCGCCTTTGTCTCCGGCCCAACAACGTAGAAAGGCTGCCGAAGAAAGGATTTCTAAATGGATTCCTAAAACTGAGTTAGGCCGTAAAGTTGTTTCAGGTGAAATAACTACAATTCATGACGCTCTTGCAACTGGATTGCCTCTAAGAGAAGCGCCAATTGTCGATTTGTTAATCACGGACCTAATGGAAGAAGTAATTGACATTCATATGGTTCAAAGAATGTCTGATTCTGGTAGAAGAGTTCGCTTTGCTGTTACTACTATCGTTGGAAATGGAGACGGTGTTGTTGGATTAGGTCGAGTTTCCGGAAAATTAGTTAGACCTACTATAACTAAAGCACTTGATCGTGCAAAATTGAATATTATTGAAGTTCGCAGAGGAAGTGGATCATGGGAATGCTCTACTGCAGTTCCAAACTCACTGCCTTTCGAAGTCGCAGGAAGAACTGGATCTACTAGAGTTAGAATCAAACCAGCTCCACCTGGTGTTGGGTTAGTGACTAATCAAGTAGGAAAGATTATGCTAAAACTTGCTGGTGTCGAAGATGCATGGTCCTTCACTCGCGGTCAAACTCAGACAATCTATAATTTTGCCAGTGCAATGTTTAAAGCGTTGGAAAAAACTAGGTCTACAAGACTATTGCCTGGACAAAAAGAGTTCCACAATATGATAAAAGGAGTTAAACAAGAATGAGCTGGGCTGTGGTTAGAGTTAGAGGCTCAGTTAACGTTAATCCTAAGATTAAAGAAACTATGAAATTAATGAAGTTGAGTCGAGTTAATCATTGTGTTATAATCCCCGAGAATGAAACATATGCTGGAATGCTTAACATCATTAAAGATTATGTCACTTGGGGTGAAATAGATTCTGAAACTACTGAACTTTTATTGGAAAGCTCAGGAAAAAGTAGCGGAAATTCAGCTTTTTCTAAGCAACATTTAAAAGAAACCACTTTCAAAACAATGAAAGCTTTGGCAAAAGGATTAACTGAAGGAAAAGTAGTCATGAGAGATGTGCCCGGTTTGAAGCCTTTATTTAGACTGCACCCTCCTCGAAAAGGATACGAAGGAATTAAACGCAGTTTCAAAGTTGGTGGAGCTTTAGGTTATAGATCCGATAAAATTAATGTATTACTAAGGAGGATGCAATATGCCAAGGCGTAAAGCATTGAAAACTGGAAGTCGAACTAGGGGCAGAGGTCACAAAAAAGGCCGTGGGGCTGGACTAAGAGGCGGCCGTGGAAACGCAGGCTGTCATAAAACAAAGCGTATTATGTATGAAAGAGTCGGGCGTGTATGGGGAGCTCATGGATTCAAGAGGCCTCAAAGCGTAGCCATGGCAAATAATGCGATTAACTTGAAGGTTATTGAAGAAAGTGCACCCGATTGGGTTGAACAAGGTAATGCATCTAAAAAAGGGAAAACTGTATCTATTGACTTGAAGAAAATGGGATATGATAAATTATTAGGTACTGGTGTACCTAGTCAAGCTTATAAAATTACTATAAGTGCTGCCTCTGCGAAGGCCGTGGAAAAAGTTGAGGCGGCTGGTGGAGAGATTATAAGTGGCTGAAGAAGATATACCTAGAAATCCCGCACAGGCAGTCTTGCCTTGCTTATCTATGATATTTCTGTATTTACTATGGTACAACTGGAAATCTCCTGAAAGCGTCAGTGCTACCCTCATGGGTATTGGAACTATCGGAATTACTTGGCTTGTCTATATGGGAGCTTCTTACTCTGGTGAAGGGTCCAAACTGCATGGATTAAAGCCTATTATTGGAAGAATGCCTACTGTGCAAAAGCCAGAAGGGCACGTTCATTTCAGAACAAAAATGACATGGACCTTAGCCATTCTTATTGTTTATTTTGCTATGACAAACGTAGCTTTGTATGGTCTCGGTGGAGAAACAATTGATTTATTCAGTCAATATCGGGCAATTCTAGCCGGTGCAAGTGGAAGTTTGATGCACTTGGGTATCGGGCCTATTGTTACTGGAAGCATTATCATGCAATTATTCACTGGTGCAAAAATTATTAATTTAAATTTACAAGATCCTCGTGACAAAGAAATATACCAAGGAACACAGAAAGTATTAGTTATTGTAATGATTATAGTTGAATCTGTACCTCAGGTATTTGGATTCTTAGAACCAAGTTCCGCTCTTGTTTCTGAAGTTGGGCTTAGCTGGGCTAGAATGACTATTATTACACAATTAGCCATTGGTTCATATCTTGTATTCTTAATGGATGAAAGCGTATCTAAATGGGGTATTGGGTCTGGTATTTCTTTATTCATTGCTGCAGGTGTTTCTCAAGCTATATTTACAGGAACATTAAACTGGGAACCTGCTCCAGGAAGCGGTACTGAAACTCCTTCTGGAACTCTTCCTATGATTTTATGGTACATAAAAAATTCTTCTACCAGAGATTTGAGTGATGGGGGTTACGAGGCCATTCTTTTGGCACCGCCTAATCCTTTAGTTGCCTTAATAGGAACGTTTATTGTATTTTTAATTGTGGTTTATGTAGAATCTTCAAGAATAGAATTACCTCTAGCTCATGGAAAAGTAAGAGGCGCAAGAGGAAGATACCCTATTAGATTAATTTACGCAAGTAATATTCCCGTAATTTTGATGGCTGCTTTATTAGCAAATGTAAACATGTTTGCGCTATTATTTTGGTCACATCCTTCTATGTCTCAATGGCCAATCTTAGGAAGCAATTGGAGATTAGGGGCTTTTGATACAACCGATGGAAGTAATCCTGTACCTACTATGGGGTTAGCTTACTATGTCAATAGACTGGCGGGACTTCAAGATTGGTTTTTACCTCTGGTAAGTCCTGATAAGTATGGCGCATATATGGGCGATCACGAACCATGGCAACTTGTAGCTCATATTGTAATCTACATGTCCATTATGGTCTTTGGATCTATTGTTTTTGCTAAGTTTTGGATTGAAACGACGAATATGGGGCCTGAAGCTGTAGCTAAGCAAATTCAAGGCTCAGGTATGCAAATTCCAGGATTCCGAAGAGACCCAAGAATTGTTGAAAAAGTTTTGGAAAGATACATTCCTACAGTTACTGTTTTCAGTGGAGCTGTGGTTGGATTCTTAGCTGCTGGAGCTGATATGATTGGTACTGTTGGACAGTCGTCAGGTACAGGGGTGCTACTTACTGTCGGAATTATGATACGTATGTATGAACAAATTGGAAAAGAACAGATGATGGAAATGCATCCTGTTCTAAGAAGTTTCTTTGGCGAGGATTAATGCCAATTTACGGCGAATCTATTATCGGAAAAGATTGTTTTATTGATTCGGATGCTTTAATTGGTTACCCGTATGCCAAAGAATTAGAAAAAGAATCTAAAGAAATTGCAGGATGTGAAATTGGTGATGAATCAATTATACGTCCAGGCTCTGTATATTCTACTGCTAAATTGGGTAAAAAAACTAGAACAGGACATAACTTCCTTGTTCGTGAAAATACTGCTATAGGTGATGGATGTTTACTTGGAACAAATGTTGTCATTGATAATGATTGTAAGATTGGAAATTATTGCAGTTTTCAAACAGGAGCATACATACCTACTGGAACTGTTATTGGCAATCGCGTATTTATTGGACCTAATGCCTCACTTACAAACGATAAAGCACCAGTAAGAACTGAATATCTCTGTGAACCTATTACTATTGAAAATGATGTTTCTATTGGTTCAAACGCAACAATAATGCCAGGATTGATTATAGGCGAAGGGGCGTTTATTGCTGGAGGAGCTGTTGTCACTAAAAATGTTCCAGCTTGGCATTTAGCTAAAGGATGTCCTGCTGTTTTTAGTAAACTCCCAGATAATTTAAAAAAACCTAATAGATTGGGACCTTAGAATGAGCATCGTAATCGTAACTGGAGTTCCAGGCGTTGGAAAAAGCACGGTAATGAATGCTGCAAAAGATTTTGGCTATAGTATTGTAAACTTTGGAACCACTATGTTCGAAGAAGCACAGAAGGAAGGCGTTTCAAGTCGTGATGATTTGAGAAGATTGCCTGTTGATGTTCAAAAACGATTACAAAAACAAGCCGGCGAAAAAATTGGCCAGATGGATAGTGTTATTGTTGATACACATGCATCTATACTTACTCCTTCAGGATATCTTCCAGGCCTTCCTGAATGGACTGTGAAAGCAATTATGCCTAATACCATTATACTTGTTGAAGCTCTGCCTGAAGAAATAGAAAATCGAAGATCTAAAGATACTTCAAGAGCTAGAGACAAGGATGATATAGGATTGCATCAAAGAATTAACCGAGAATATGCTATCGCTGCTGCCTTTATGACTGGTGCTACAGTAGGCTTTGTTCCTAACAATGACAATAAAATAGATGTTGCTGTAAATGAATTTAAGAAAATCTTAGGAAAATAATGACTGAAGAAGAAACAAATTCTGATGAAGAATTACAACCTCCTGCAATAGGTGGAACATTTCTGACTATGGCCTTCATGCTTTGGATTATTATTAATCCTGAACTGAGAGATTTCATGGGTGAATCTGCAGGAACTATTCTAGAACCTCGAATATCGTTTGATTATCAATACCCTGTGCTCACTTTTCTATTTGCAGGAATTGCTATGATTTCTTTTACAACAATTATACGTCATTTCATTATTGATTGGGAAAAAATGGCTGAAATTCAAACAAAAATGGGGGCTTATAATAAAGAAATGGGAGAAGCAAGACAAAGTGGTAACGAAGCTAAAATGAAGAAACTATTTGCAATGCAGCCTCAAATAATGCTTTTACAGACTGAAATGATGTCAAATCAAATGAAACCAATGGCATTCACAATGATTATAGCAATTCCTATCATAATGTGGTTAAGAATTTTCGTTAATGGCTTAAATTTACAAGTAATGTCTTTACCTTGGGAACCAAACTATAGTTTAGATGAAAATTTATGGATTTTGCCGCATTGGATTTTGGTTTACTCTGGGTTATCACTGCCATTTGGCCAAATTATTATGCGTATTTTGAAAATTGCCTCAAATACTAAGAATAACCAAACGACTCTATAATTTATTCAGAAAATCTTTCAAGAGTTAATTTCTCAAAAAAGAAACTTTCTTGGTGAAGTACCTCTCTTTTCCAGTCTACATTAAAATCCTTCATTTTACTAGAAATTATAAGATATATATTGCCGCCTTTCTTGAGAAATTGTTTGGCTCTTGAAAGAAGTTTAATTGTAAATTCTGAGCCTGTAGGGCCTCCTTCTACGGCTAAAGCTAATTCTGGATCATCATAATCATCCGTGGGAGGTAAATATGGAGGATTGCAGACAATTGAATCAAATTTACGCCCTTGCAACTTTTCAAACATATTGCTCTCTAGTATCTCCAATTTCACTTGATTTTGTTCTGAATTGGCTTCCGTAGCCCGTAATGCCTTAGGATTTACATCTACTGAGGTTACAATGTTGCCTTTTTTAGCTAGATGAATAGATATTATACCCGAACCGCAGCCTATTTCGAGTACGGAGCCTAACTCACTTGGAAGATAGTTACACATCATCCAAGAATCTTCTGCAGGGGCGTAAACTCCTTCAAAAGTCTTTATTTCTATATCTTCCATAATTAACCATGAGAAGGGTTATATAACCATTTATTTAAACATATATAACTTATGGTGTGGAAGAAAGGAAAAAAACCT
Organism: Candidatus Poseidoniales archaeon; assembly: GCA_045567855.1. Classification (GTDB taxonomy): domain Archaea; phylum Thermoplasmatota; class Poseidoniia; order MGIII; family CG-Epi1; genus CG-Epi1. The sequence goes on from JBJLCC010000043.1 coordinate 15,230, forward strand.
GAACAATACCTGTTCACAATCACTGAAGAGTTTTCGGAAAATTGGAAATCTTTCAAAAAAGAAGCAAAAGAAAATGATCAAAATATTAGTGAGTTATTGAGGAACACCGTAAAATCTAAATTAACAAATGACAAAGAAAAGAAGGCCCTCGTTCTTAGCCCGCATACTGATGATGCAGAGTTGGGCTGTGGAGGAACTATTGCAAAATTAGTAGAAGAAGGATGGAAGGTTCACGTCATATATTTTAGTGCTGTAGCTGAAAGATACCCTAACTTAACCGAAGAAGCTGCAAACTCTGGCAAAATTTTAGGAATTACGCATGAGATATTAAATTTTTATACAAGATTCTTTCCAAGGGATCGCCAGGAAATTTTACAGGCCTTGTATGACCATTCGAGAAAGATAACTTATGATTTAGTTTTTACTCCTACAACTACGGATATCCATCAAGACCATGGAGTTGTAACTGCTGAAGCAAAAAGAGCCTTTAGAAATTGCACCTTGTTGGGATACGAGCTACCTTGGAATAATTTATCTGTAGCTCTAAATTGTTTTATTCCTCTTGAAGAAAGGCATGTTAAGAAAAAAATATCTGCTTTGGATTGTTATGATAGTCAAAAACATAATCCTTATTTTAGCGAGAAATTTTTTAGATCTGTAGTTAAAATGAGAGGTATACAATTATCAAGTCCTTTTGCTGAGGGTTTTGAGACGATTAAAGTGAGGCTGGACCAACTGATATGAAAAAAATTGCAATGGTTTTAGGTCACGATTTACTTATTCCTAATGTAGATACTCGCGTTTATAGGGAAGCTACAACACTAATTGAAGCAGGATACGAAGTCACTGTTTTTTGCTGGTCTAGACGATTAGAAAAATACGAAACGAAATGGGAAGTTGAGAAAGATGGAATTAAAGTTGTCAGAGTTTTTGAAGATTTAGACGGGAGCTTCTTTTCAAAAGTTAAAAGCTTTAAACGAGCTCTGAAAAAACTCGAAGAGAAAGTCCGCGTGTATGAACCTGATCTTATTCATGCCCACGATTTAGAAGTTCTTGATGTCGCAGTGAACATCAAAAAAAAGACTGGTACTAAAATCATTTTTGATTCACATGAAGATTGGCCAATGATGGAACGCGTGCAAAATTGGTTTATTGGTAAATATTATGAAAGAAAACAAAATAAGTTAATTGGAAAAGTGGATGCTTTATTGACTGTCTCTGATGAACTAGCTCTCAGATTGGGTGGAGGCTCTGTTCTGTACAACTCTGAATTATTGGAAACAGTAAACAAACCCGTTTTACACGACCGATTCGGCTTAGATGGTATTGTAGCTGGATATATTGGAGCGTTAAGAAGACCAATATTGGAAGAAATTCTTGATGCTGCATCCAAAGTTAATGCACTAAGTGTTTTGATTGTAGGGGGACCGCCTAAAGGGCAATCAGGATATTCTAATATGATTGAAGAACTTGAAGAGGTGGCTGTAACTAAAGGTGCTAATGCAAAATTTACCGGACCTTTACCATACAGTATGATGAATGAGTGCTATGCCGCATGTGATATTTTGATGGTGGGACATTATGTTGATGAAAGATTGAGAGATTATGCATTACCAAAAAAGCTACTGGATGCAATGGCCTACAAGGTACCTGCTATTGTTGGACCTTACGAAGCTCGACAAAAAATAGTAGAAAGGTATGAATGTGGTATTGTAACAAAAGACTGGGCCGAGGCTTTGACTACCTTGGCTAATGATAGGGAACTTAGAGAAAAAATGGGTGAGAAAGGCTACAAAGCGTTTAAAATGAATTATTCATGGGAACTTCAAGAGAAAAAAATGCTAAACGTTTATGACGAAGTATTGGGAATGGTGAAAACATGAGGATTTTACTGACGGGAGTGGGTTGTCCCGGTGCGCATGCACTAATTTCAAATTTGAAATTACAAGACGAAAATATATTCATACTCGGTACAAATGCCGACGAGCGCGCTATAGGTCGATGGCTATGCGATGACTTTGCTGTCGTCCCGTGGGCTTACGAAGAAAATTATATTGACTCAATAATTGATTTAGTAAAAAAAAACCAAATTGATATTGTATTTCCTCAAACCTCCTGGGAAATGTTTCATCTTTCAAAGGCTGCTGAAAGTATTGAAAAGCATTGTAGGCTTTTGGCATCTAATCATGAACATGTGGCAATTTGCGAAAACAAATATTTAATGTACGAGCATTTTAAAAATAAAATTTACGTTCCCGAATTTTACTTAGCTAAAAATATGGCTGAGTTAATTGAATCTGCTGAAAAACTAGGATATCCTGAGAGAGATGTTGTATTCAAGCCTCCTGAAGGAAAAGGCGCTCGCGGAGTGAGAATATTGACTGAAAAGTCAAATAGATATGATCTTTTGTTTAATGGAAGGCCTTTCGCAAGATACATTTCAATGGATGAACTCAAATCTACGGTAGGAAAAAAAGAAATTCCGCCGTTAATGGTGATGGAATATTTAGATGGGGTTGAGTTAAAAATTGATCCTGTATTACAAAATGGAGAAATTTTAACTTGCTCTGTTAAAAATAGATTGAATTTTGCTTCTGGCCTAGGGATGGAGTATGAAATGATTGAGGATCAAAATGCCCTTGATTATGCAAAAAAATTATTAGACCATTTACCAATGGACTACTGCATTGACCTTTCAACAAGAGGAGGGGTCTTGATGGAAATTAACCCACGTATTTCAACATACATTTACGCTGAAAATTATTGTCCTCCGTATCTCTCACTAAAGCTAGCAATGGGTGAAATGTCTATAGATGAAGTTAAGTCTTTCCAAAAAAACCTACCTATCGGAAAGAAAATGTTTAGGTATTACGGGCAAATAGACTATTAATCAACAATATGCTAACAACTGTTACA
>JBJLCC010000044.1:0-21570 GCA_045567855.1 Candidatus Poseidoniales archaeon
ATAAGTCCAAAATATTCTCAACAGCAGCAGATAATCAGCCAGGAGTAGAAATTCATGTTCTACAAGGTGAGAGAACGATGGCTGCAGACAACGATACATTGGGTAGATTTCAGTTAGTTGGTATTCCGCCTGCTGCAAGAGGCGTCCCTCAAATTGAAGTCAGTTTTGACATTGATCGAAATGGAGTCATTAATGTTACAGCAAAAGATTTAGGTACAGATAATGAGCAAAAAATAGAGATAACTTCTAAATCTAATTTGAGTGATGACGAGATTGAGCAGAAAGTCAAAGAAGCTGAAGAATATGCAGATGAAGATAAGCAGACTAGAGAAGTTATTGAAACTAGAAATCAGGCTGAATCATTCATATATGCTACAGATAAAGCAATTAAAGACCTTGGAGAAAAGGTTGATGAGAAAACAAAAGCATCAGTTGAAGAATCTAAAGAAAAGTTAAAAGAAGCCATGAAAGAAGATGATCTTGAATCTATGCAAAAAGCATTTGAAGAGTTTCAACAAGCTTCACAAGCAGTAGCTGAAATGGCCTATCAACAAGCTGCAGAAGAACAGGCAAAGAATGAAGCACCTAATGAAGACTCAGACGAAAATTCAGATTCCAAAGACGATGATAATGTTGTTGATGTAGATTATGAAGAAGTTGAAGAAGAAAAGTAGGTAAGTATAAAAGCCCCTTTTCTCTGTATAATCGTGACCGATAAAGTCTCGTTTACTGATTTTGGAACGAAGCGTAAAGTGCGTAAAGTGAAACGAAAAAGAGAAAGTAATTCGGCTTTAAGATCTGAGCGTAAACATGTATCCTCTTCGCCATTTTCAGAAAATATAGTAACCAAGAATTCAGAGGATTTTAAATTTCCGTTTCTTGAAATAAAAGTTTCTCAAAAGGCACCTTCACTGAGAGATTCTTGGTGTGAGATGGAAGTATCATTGCATAATAGTGGCAATGGTTCAGCACGTTCGATTAATGTTTCATTTGATAACTTAGAGTCGAGAGGCAAAACAATGGTTGATGAGTTAAAAATTGATTCAAGTATAGTCCTTAATTTTGAAGTTAAATCTAGTTCTCGAGAATCAGTTATAACAAGAATGGATGTATTTTATCATGCTATTGAAGGAGATACATTTTCAATAGTAAGGAGAGATTGGTTTCCCAATGAAAATGAAAATGAGATAATTTTCGATAACGAAATTCCACCTGGTGAAGAAGATAAAGCCAATATATACACTCGAAAAAAGGTAATGACTGATAATTTTCACGTAATTTGTGCTAAATGTGATGCTAGATCTCCAGCTAATTTCAGAATATGTGGTAAATGTGGTTCTAGACTTCAGAAGAGAACTGACAGAGCGCAAGATTGGGGTAGTAATCTCAAAGAGACTACTGGAGTTCAGGATAACAGAGAAGTCTTGATGCAAAAGTTACGTAAGCTTGGAGAATTAAAAGATAAAGGTATGCTTAATGACGCAGAATTTTCAGCAGCTAAATCCAAACTTCTTAAGTAGTATCAAACAGCTTCTGCATCAAGAACGTCTTCATCAAAGTTTCCATCAGAGACAGGTCCTTTTTTCACAGAATCAGCAACTTTATTGTTTAGGAAGAATATGAATATAACTAAAATTATAGCCCACTGCAACACCATTGTTATTATTGTGAATAACCCAAGCCCCATTCCTTCGATTGGAGAATTACTTTGATCTTGTAGTTTTTCATAAATGAAAAATCCAAACACAGCAATGAATTCAAGGGGAAATACGTATTTGATTATGTATTCCCACCATTTGCCTATTTGTAAATCTGCATATTTTGTATTTATTAAATTATTTCTGAAGTCGCTTACTCCAAATCTCATAACAACAACAGCAACCATTAGTCCCGATACAATAAGTCCAGTCCCCCAAACGAAATCTTGGTTATCTAAGAATTCTAAGCTTACTGCGGAAGGTATTCCAGCTAGAGCAACAGCAAATGCGATGTATCTTACAGCTTCTTTTCTTTCCCATCCCATGTCAACAAAATTTACTACACATGCTTGGAATGTAGAAACCATCGAGGTTAATGCTGCGAATGACATTGCAAGGAAAAAAATACTACCAATAATCCATCCTGCAGTCCCCATTGATGCGAATAAAGCAGTCAAATGAATAAAAGTTAAACCAGATGAACCCGATTCAACAGCTTCTAATCCTTCAGCAGTTGTATCAGATAGCGCGAAAACAGTACTCAATACCGCAACTCCTGCGATCAGTGAAACAGAGTTATTTCCTAATCCAGTTAATAAAGCATTCAATCCTATATCTTCTTTTTTCCTCATGGCGACAGCATATGTTATCGCCATACCAAATCCTGCTGATGTCGACCAAGCCGATTGAATAAGAGCCCGAATCCATGTTTCACTCTTGAATAGGTATTCGGTTTGAGGAATAAATAAAAACTTAAGGCCAATGATAGCTCCTGAAGGATTTAGGAAGAATGGATAAATCATAGCGACAACAAGGAAAGAAATTAAACATGGGATCAGAATTTTGTTAGCTCTTTCTATACCGCTAATTCCGTTGTAAACAATAAACGCAGAAAGTCCCACTGCTATTAATTGGAAAAATATTACTTCGAAGGGTGAACCAATAAAATTTTCCCATAATGCTTGAGTTTGTGCCGTATCATCAGCAGCGCTCATTTCTCCGGAAAGGGCTATCCAGAAATATCGGATTGTCCAGCCCATTACCACAGCATAGTAGAATCCTACAGCAGTACCAACCCAAAGCATCCAGATTCCAAGCCAAGTGAAATTACGTCCAGCCATGTCTCTCATAGATCCTACGGTTCCTAATCTTGTTTTCTTTCCAATAGCAAATTCAGCAATTAGTAGAGGGATGGACCAAGCAAATAGGAATATCAGCCAACCGATCATGAATGCGCCGCCACCGTTAGCTGCAGCTTCTCTTGGGAATCTCCATATGTTACCAGTTCCTACAGCTGCCCCTATTGTGGTTAGAATAAGACCTAACCTTGAGGAGAATTGTTCATTTTCTTTTCCATCAGCCATTTTTAGCTCCTTTTGGCTTTCCTTGAACCTTTAGTAGTTGTAACCTTGCCTTCTTTTTTCCTTTCAGCTTCAGTTGCAATTCCTACAGCCTTGTACAGACCACCCCATACTACGCCGTAGAGGATTCCCATCATGAAGATCATTGCGAAAAAGTCAACATAAGGATTTCCAAATCCGATAATATCATCAACGAAAACAGTTATTGGTTCAGCATTGCCGTATCCAGTGAAAACAAATCCTCCTCCAAAAGCATATGCTAGCCTAGAATCTTGGCCAACAGCATAAAACTGGACATTCATTGACTCTTCAGTTTCAGGTATCTTAGCCTCATAAACTGAATTTCTAACATTAACAACTCCACTGCTGCTGTTATAATTTGAAAAATCTTTTGCGTCGCAGTTTGATATGCAACCCATTGTGATTTCAGCCCAAGTATTTTCCTGCATTTCATCAGAACGATACATTAGTTTTAATGAATCTTTCAAGAGATATTGTGAATTTTCTACATTTACCTTTACTGAGATGTCATCGTTGGAATAAATTTTATCTTCGTCAAATTCTACATTTGAATCAGTTCCAAATCCAACTTTTACAGCGTCCTTGTTAGATAGAATGGTTAATTTCGGCATCATAGTATCCTCTGGTGAATTTATTGTGTCTACACCTAAGTTCCCTGTATCAGATGTAATCATTTGTCCGATTCTTGCTTTTGGAGATTCATCTAGGAAATGAATATTTGTTAGAAGATGCATTCGTACAGTGGGCCTAATTAGCAATGGATCTGCGTGGAAGCCACCTTGGAGCCCACCTTGGTTTGCAAAATTTAGTTCAACCGTGTACGAGAATGAGCCTTGCATTCCATAAAGGTAGTCGTTAATGTCTCCAGATACTTTGTAACCACCCTGATCTTTCCAGTTACCATATCCCGTAACATTCATTAAAGGTTTAACTTGATTTTCCATGTACAGTTCGTGAGGCGGATCTTGGTCTTTGTAACCCCACGGCCATATGTAAAGTGCTGAATATGAGTGGTAAGAAACCGAATTCATTATGTTATGTTTCATATCATGAGATTCAGTTCTGTAATTTCGTATGTAATCTCCATCTGGAGCAGTAACAAACATTTCAGGCCAATTATCTCTAATGATTCCATTCTGGTAATCTTCAAGATATTTGTCTTGGGGGTAATCGGGATAAATATCTAGTCTCCATGTTAAGTATTCAATAACTTGGGTTTCAGGCTCAGAGAATCCACCTTCACGATCTTCATCAATCATTCCGTCACCATCATCATCTATATGTAAAGCATCAGGAGGATCTTCATCGATACCTGTTTGAGTATTTTGGTCACCAATACTTATAGGAGTATCGCAAAGATCGCTATCACAATCACCGTCATCGTCAAAGAAATCTCTAGGGCCATGGTATACGTCTGAACAGGGGTTGTCATCATCGACAGTAAATTCTACTTCTAAATCATCTCCAATTAGGGCTTGTCCCTGAGTATTATGCGACCATTCCATAGGATAATTACGATTAATATCAACACCGTCACACTCATCACCATATCTATCATTTCCATCATTATCACGCATGTTTTTACGCCAAAACCTATCGGGATCTTCACGATCAAAATTATATCCATCGGGATTCAAAAGAGGAATAATCCAGGTTTCACGATTGTTTACCAAATGAGTAACACGAGCTTCGCTAGGGTCTTCATCGATGCCCTCATCGATTACCCCATCTCCATCGTTATCAATTCCATCGAATAAAGCACGACCAAATTCATCTACTCTTCCACCTTGTTCTCCATCGCCGTCATTATCAACTCCATCAATCATGTCCTCATTAATTAATCCGTCACCGTCATTATCAATTGGCCCTTCCTCATAATAATAGGTTAAATAATGTATAAAATACATTACTGTAGGAATTGTCATCCACTCTCTTGAGTGATGATTACTAACTAAGAAATATGTTTCTTCGTCAGGGTCATCATAAAATGCAGGTTCATTAGCTACGTTATCCGATATTTTCACACCGTAAATTTCGTTTCCTTGCCAAGTTTGTCCAGCAGGAATTATGTCAGTTAGCGTATATAGTTCCACAATGTCTGGATATTGTGTTGCAAATTCCAATAACTGTGCGTACACTTCTGCTGAGGTTTCATAATAATCATCGTAAAATATATCGAACGGGAATGTATTAGTTCGATCAATGGTATCGTTTTCATGACCATCAAAGCCACTAGGAGAATTATTAATTTTAGTAACTTCGGGTTCATCTAGAGATCCCGTGCTCACAGTCGTCATGCACAGCATGAGTGCTATCGTTATAGTGTAAGCTTGATTCATGTATACATACATAAGAGCCTTACATTATAAAATTTCTTCAATAGATATCTTTATTAATGTAATGCAAAGTAAAATAGCATGCTGAAGTGTAAAGATTGCCCACATTGGTATGGTGGTGAAGACTATGGTTATGGCAGTTGTAGACTTAAGCTTCAAGAATCAGTAAAGAAATTTTTAACATTTGGACAACAGGATTGTGATTACGACGTTACAAATGATTAAAGTCAGAAAATTAGCAGCATCTGATTTAGAATTTGCTAAATCATTAACAGATGCTGAAGAATGGGGTAATTCAGCAGAAGATTGGAATCGTTTGTTTAAGATAAGTCTACCAATTGGTGCATATGACGAAGATGAATTAGTAGGCGTTACAACTGCATTTGATTATGGGAAATTAGGAATGATAGGCAATGTTCTTGTATCAGAGGAATACAGGGGAAAGGAAATAGGAAGTAAATTGGTAACTGCAGCAATGGAAAAGCTTGAATCTTGCGATACAGTTCGAGTTCATTCCACCATGGCGTCAGCGCAATTTTACAAAAAATTGGGGTTTATTGCTGAAGGTATGTCTACTCTCTTTCGATTAGATGCAGATATGAAGGCATTTCAGCCATTTGCAATTGATTCAGATGACAATATAGTACCTGCAGGAGCATACTTGGATGAAATTTTGGAAATGGACAAGAGACAATTTGGTGGAGATAGATCAGAATATATCAAGAATTTAATTAATTATTTACCGGAATGTGCATTTGTGGCACTTGATGATAACAAAAAGGTTAAGGGGTTTATTTTAGTAAAAGGAGAAAGTAATTGGTATGAAGTAGGTCCCTGGGTTGTAGAGCCAGGTTGTAAGAATTGGAGAGGAATGCTTCAAAAGTCAGTATCTGCTATTCCTCCAAATTCTTCGGTTGATATATTTGTTCCAGCTCCAAATCATAGAATTACTAGCTTACTTGATTCAGTAGGTTATAATGCAGATTCCTATTACATGTCAATGTATCATGGTGCAGATTGGCCAGAAGAAGGAAATATTTGCGCCAGAGGCGGAGGTGACAAAGGTTGAAGTTTTTCAACACAGCAAAAGGTAAGAAAGAAGCCTTTCAACCAGACAAGAAAAATCTAGGATTGTATATTTGTGGACCCACAGTATATTCAGATACGCATCTTGGCCATGCAAAATCTTATGTTTCCTTTGATGTATTGAAAAGATGGTTGATTTATAACAAATATGAAGTAAATCATATTCAGAATTTTACAGATGTTTCTGATGAAACTGCACTTGGAGCTTCCAAGGCAGGTGTTAGTGAATTCATTTTCACTCAAAAATATGAGAGAGAATTTTTAGAAAAAATGAACTTATTATCTAACACTTCTGCAACAAAATACACTAGGGCCTCAGAGTTTGTGAAGCAAATAGCTGAAGAGACTAAGAAGTTAGTCGATGCAGGAGAGGCTTACCAAACAGATGAAGGTATTTTTCTAAAAATTAAGCAAGAAGAGCATGGGAAATTATTAAGGGTAAATTTAGAAGAATCATTAGCTGAAGGTACTAATGAAGTTGATCCAGGACCGAAGGAGAGCCCTCATGATACATTACTTTGGGGACCACCAATAGAAGGCGGTGAAGTTTGGGAATTTGCAGGACTTCCTCCAGGAAGGCCCGGCTGGCACCTTGAATGCACTTTGATGTCATCAGCAGAATTAGAGTTACCAATAGACATTCATTGGGGAGGAATTGATCTTATTTACCCCCATCACGAAACTGAGATGATTTTAGCTGAAAAAATTGGCTTGGGTACTTATTGTGACTTTTGGATGCATAATGGATTAATGGAAGATGCAGATGGCAAGTTGTCAAAATCTAGAGGAGAAAGAATAACTTTGGGAGAAGTTTTTCGAGAATGTCCTCCAGCAGCTCTTCGATTTTATTTGCTAAGTCATCATTACCGCGAGTTTACACCTTATTCCCCAGAAGGTTTGCTTGAAGCGTGTCAAGAGGGAGAGCGTCTTGGAATAAATGCAGTAGATTGCATGATTGTTGATTCAACAGATCCTAGAGAAGATTCAGAGATATTTCCATTAGTATCTAGATTTGAAGAAGCACTAGCAGATGATCTTGATACACCTAAAGCATTGGATGTTTTAAGAGATTTAGATAAAATTGCCGGGACTAGGCTAAAAAATGAAGGAGAAATTGGTTCAGTTTCTGGTATGTATCGCATTTTCCAGCGTGTTCTTGGCGTATTTTCCTAATCTTTAAATTCTTCTAAAATAGCATCGGTCACTTTGCAATCCGGTAATTCTTTTTCCATTAGCCAACCATACCATTCAATGGATATTTTACCACCATTATCAGTTTTATTAGCTTTGAGAATTCTATCATTTACAATAGTTTTTCCGTCGAGTAAAATGCCTGTCTTTCCAAATGCAAAAGGTCGAGGATATCCTAGATATATTAAACTCAAAATCAATAGAGTTAGTGAAAGGTAAATATCAACACCTTGGGCGTAATCAAGAGATATAATAAAAATCATAGTACTAGGAATTAGTAAGCCATTGATTCCTTTTCTTTCAATTTCCTTCCAGAAATCTAATGTAATAATTTTACTATCTTGTTCAGGCTTTCGAAAAAGGATAATTACATCGTACAATAGTACAATAAGTAAAATTATTTTTGCATATTGTAGTAAATCATCCATTTCTAACCTCAGAAACTAGTCTCCAAACTTCACCAAATATTTCCTCAGGAGTTCCTGTAGCATCGATAATTCGAACTAAAGGATCATTTTCCAAATTTAGGTAAGCCTTCCGAACTTTTTCCAAGTGTTCTTCTTTTTCGAATACATCTGCTACACTATGACTTCTAACGCGTTTCATTGCTAAATCAGCAGGTAAATCGAAGATTAATACAATATCTGGCTTAGGCGCAAATTCATTATCTCTTCTAATTCTGCTAACATCAATCCCAGCAGCTGATTGATATGCCATTGTGGAATAATAATATCGATCCATAAGAACAATCTTGCCTTGATCAAGAGCAGGCTTAATCTTTTGATTAACATGTTCTTTGCGATCCAATACAAATAATTCCAAAATTTCTTCAGTGGTAGCTTCAATCTTTCCACTTAGCATATTCCACAGCTTTTGCCCATATTTCCCATTTGTTGGTTCCTTCAGCATTATTGTTTTTTCATTATCGTTCTCAAACTTATCCATTAAAAACTGGGATTGTGTAGACTTTCCACATCCGTCAATTCCTTCTAGATTTATGAGCATAGGAGATATACAGGAAGGGCCTTAATTAGGGGATTTGTTGGTTAATTGTATCGATTTGATTTGAGATAGTAGTAAAATACTAATACACTGCTTTTTCTGTAAAATTATGCCTAAAGAGTTCAAAGCTTTCATTAAAGGACAACCCGTTAAGAAAATCATAGATCCAAAAACAGGTCAGGAGAAATGGGTTCCAATAGAAAGTGATTCTTGAACACAGCCTTTCTGTCTGGTTTTTTACTTAGCTTTTCACTTATTTTAGCTATAGGTCCACAGAATGCTTTTATATTACGTCAAGGTTTACTCAAACAGCATGTTCTCCCAATAGCACTTTTCTGTACTTTATCAGACATTATCTTGATACTATTAGGTATTTTTGGATTTGGTTCTATAATTTCAAACTTTGATAATTTTTCTCAATATATGTTTGTAATTGGAGGAGCTTGGTTATCGGGATATGGCTTTCTAAGACTGAAAGGAGCCTATTTAGCAGATAGTTTTCTCGAAGCCTCTAATGAACCCGAATCAAATTTGAAATTAGTTCTAATGAATTGTGCAGTATTGACGTGGTTCAATCCTCATGTCTACATAGATACCTTAATCCTAATTGGCACAGTTTCTATTAGATTTGAAGATTCTCTTTATTTTGGCTTAGGTGCTTGTTTAGCTAGTGTTATTTTCTTTTTTTCATTAGCGTTTGGAGCAAGACTTTTGTCGCCACTGATGAGTTCAAAAAAAGCATGGCAAATTTTGGATCTGTTTATTGCTTCAATAATGTTTATTCTAGCGTTTTCAATGTTTCAAGAATTTTTCTAAAATAATAATTAGGACAGTTTGTTCTGAAAATTAATGAAATTAACTGCATTAACTCTTAGCTCAGACCGTTATTATCCTCGTTATGCTAATTTTATTGAAGAGGCAGAAGGTAATCCCGAAAGAATTCAATCAGTTAATGATTTAGAAAAATATGATGTTTTAGTTTTATCAGGCGGAGGAGATATGGGAATTAAGAGCGGCGCTTATGATTCTCAATCGGAAGATTTACCCATTGATGGAGTTAAGGATGAAAGGGATGAATTAGAGCTTTCTTTGCTCAAAAAAGCTGAACAGATTAAAATGCCAGTATTGGGGATTTGTAGAGGATTACAAGTTATGAATGTATATTTGGCAGGGACATTGTGGCCAGACATAGGTCAAGGCGGATTTGATGGCGCAATGCACAGAGACGGAGAAGGAGGAGAGCCTCCAGTAGGGGACATTCCTCATTGGACAAAAATGGAAGGTAAAGAATTTGAGGTAATGAGCCATCACCATCAAGGAATTCGGAATTTAGGCAATAGTCTTCAAATATTGTCTAAATCCTCTGATGGAATGATTGAGGCCGTAAAGCATGAATATTTGCCTTGGTTTGCAGTACAATGGCATCCAGAAAGAACGGACGAAGGCCTTGGTAGGGCATTGCCTCGAGAATGGCTTAGAAAAGAACTTCAAAATGTACAATAAAATAACTTTACTGGGAAATGCACAAGATGCAGGGAGGCCTCAGGTAGGCTGTACACAAAAATGCTGCGAAGATGCTCGAAAAGACGGTAATTTATTGAGAAATCCAGTTTCACTTGGTTTACACGGCGATAGCTTTGGTATTGTTGAAATTACGAAAAGTCTTACGAATCAATTGGGTATGATAGGCAATCCAGAGTTGTCTGAAGTCTGGCTAACTCATGCTCATTTGGGCCATATAGAAGGCTTAGGTCAACTAGGTAAAGAAGCATTAAATTCCAGTGAAATTAAGATTAGATGTTCTGAATCTGTAATGGATTACATATTAAAGCATCCGATTTGGAAGAAATTGGTTGATAGAAGGAATATTATATTTTCAAGCTTCGGAACGAATTCAGTAATTCCTTTGAAGGTTCCACACAGATCTAAAGATTTCGACACACATGCTTTCCTAATTAAGGGGAAAAATAATATTTTATTTCTTCCAGATCACGACTCTTGGTCGAAAACTTTAAGCTTTGTAGGACATGAGAATCCTTTAGATTGGTTTAATGATATTGAAGCGGATGTAGTCTTACTAGATGGTACTTTTTGGGATGAAACCGAATTAAAGTATCGTAAACAAGAAAATGTGCCTCACCCTACAGTTAGGGATACTCTTGAATTAATTGGAGAAAAAAAGGATTATGGACCTAGGATAGTGTTTATTCACCTGAATCATACGAATCCTTTACATTATACTGAATCATTAGAATATCTTAAAGTTAAACAAATGGGCTGGGAAGTTGGTATAGAAGGTATGGAGTTTGAAATATAATGTTTCAATATTTAAAGAATTTATTTCACATTAAGATAGTAATGAATTTGTACTCATTAAGGAATTATTTTACGAATAATGGTGCAGTTTGGCTAAAGCTGACTGGTTCAGACTTAGAAAAGATGGTTTCTAAAGTTATAGAATACAATAGATTAGATTTAAACAAAAAAAATGTTTTGGATTTAGGTTGTGGCACAGGTACAATGTTGAAATATGCAGTTGATTCGACCAAATGTAATGCTTATGGTGTTGATTTGATTAGATTGAATATACATCAAGCAAAAAAGAAATTACCAAGCGGAAATTTTTTTCGTGGCGATATTATCAAATATATTGATAATTTAGATAACAAATTTGATCTTGTTATATTGTATGGAGTAATTGGGTGCTTTCCTTTACCTGATCAAAAAAAGATAATTAATAAAATTATAGCATCACTTAATACTGGTGGAATATTATGGATAGGGGCAAATTTGTATGATGATTTGGACTATAAATTTCAAACATATCCAGTCCCCAGGGATTTTTATGAGGATTATAAATGCTCTAATAAGTTAATTTTTGATGAAGTAATTGAAGAAGAGCTATTTGGAAAGCACAATTATGAGCCTAAGCAAACTTCAGTAATGATTACTTACCAGCCGTAAGTTTCTGTAACTTTTAGACTTGATTTAATTTTGAGTAGTTTTCCAGCCATTGGTAATAAATCTGGATTTTTGATTAAAATTCCTAGCATTTTAAACCAAGGTAATTTCGAATAATTATTTCCATCATATATTTCACCGATCAAATTTAAAATTCTCTTATCAAGCGAGTAAATTAACTTAGACTGATCTACAAATTTTTGCTGTGTCCAAGGTTGCCTCTTCATTATTCTGTCATACCATATATGTGATTCCAAGTCAGGATGCAATGCTTTTTCACTTCTTTCCCAATATTGCCCACGCAGTTCATGACAATTGACTGAATGGGAAGGTGGAGTTAATTTTCCAGTACCTAGTTCATTTTGTATTGCTATTGCAGCATATTGACCAGAAAGCATTCCAACATGCACTCCTCCTTTTGTTATAGGATTAGTTAATCCCGCTGCATCTCCTACAACATATGCATCTTTTGTAGAGAAAATAGGGATTGGTCCATCTCTTGGGATTAATCCTCCATTTTGACGATGTCCTATTTCACTTTCAACTCGCTTATCAGGCTCTACGCTCATGTGCTCTCTACAGAAATAATCCAATCCTGCTTTTGCACCATTTGTAGCAACTACCCCTACGTTAAAAATATCATTTCTTGGAAAAACCCAAATGTACCCATCAGCATATCTTGGATTGATGTAGAAATCAAAATAATCAGTGTCAGGAAAATCAACATCTTCTCTCTTAAATTTATATTGTAAGCCAGGTAATAATCTTAATTTTTCGTTTCCTTGAAGGCCTATTTGTGTTACAATATTTGGTACTCGACCTTCAGCAACAACTAGCTGCTTTGCTTTAGCAATTTCACCATCTTTTGATGACAAAATCCATCCATCTTTATCTCTGTTAACTTTGGTTACTCTAACACCTTCGTGCCTCGTAGCTCCAGCTTCAACAGCATCATCGGAAATACTTTGATCTAGCCCCCATCTATGAATAGAATATCCTGGAGACATCAACCCAACAGATTTCCCGTTAGGCATTCTAATTCTATTACCTTCAACAGGCCTTATTGCCCAGTCTCCAACAGGATAATTTGCATTTTTAAGTGCTATTTTACCCAATCCTTCTCCACAATGGACAGGGTCTCCGACACGCCTTTTACGATCAAAAGTAACTACAGAGTGTCCTGCTTCAGCTAGCCTTAATGCAGCCATTCCACCTGCAGGGCCCTGTCCTACAACGGCTACATCATACATATTACAAGGTTATTGGGGTAGGATAAAAAAACTAATCTCTGTTCATAGAGTCTCTAAGAACTGGTCTTGCATCTCTATATTTTTTAACTCTTCCAAGAGGAATTTTGCAGGTGAGTATTCCTTCTTCAAATTTATGGATTTCAGCGATTACTTTACCTCTAGGATCATAAATACAAGACTCTCCAGCAAACACTAAATTTCCTTGAGTACCCACATTATTTACAAATGCGTAATAACAAGTAGTTTCGATTGCACGGGCAGGTAGTACTCTATGAAAAAGTGGACGAGATGTAGTGGGGCTGGCAGCTAAATTGATAATTATATCTGCTCCTTTTTGAGCTAATTCCATTGAAACGTCCGGGAAAAATAAATCATAGCATATTTGAACGCCTATATTCCCAAACTTAGTTTTAAAAATATTAGTTCCTTTTCCTTCTCCAAAATAGGTTTTTTCTTCAAAGGGCCCGAAGTTAGGTAAGTATTGCTTTCTACAGTGACCCAAGTATCCTTCGGGCCCAATCATTATTGCCGAGTTAAATAGGGATTTATTTGATCTTTCAACAATGCCTGTAAGAATAGTAATATCATGCTTTTTAGCTAAAATTAGCAGGCCTTTTTGGCCAATATCGCCACTGGGTATTAATTCGGATACTAAGTTATAATTGTCCCTAAGATTATATCCCGTAATAAATAACTCAGGAAATGCAATCAAATCAATATGTTCTTTAGACTTATTTTTTGCTTCTTCAATGGCTTTCTCTACACTTTTTAGATTCTCACCAACGTTCCCCAGATTTGTAGAAACTTGCCCTAGCGCTAAATGCATAATCTCTGATAGCGCCGTAATAATATAATATTGTTAAATTTAAATTAGTCCCTCCTTTTTCGTAAGTTGTGAATGTGCCACCAGATACTTTGGACATAGTAATTAATTTCATTAGAACTAGAGTTAGTGATGCAAATTCTGGTGGAGTTGTTCTAGGGCTATCAGGCGGTATAGATTCAGCTGTAACACTTTCTTTAGCTGTTAAGGCATTAGGTTCAGATAAAGTAACTGGTTTGATTATGCCTTTTACTGTAACAGAATCTGTTGATTTAGCGACAAGCCATGCAAAATCTCTAAATGTAGATACTAAATTGATAGGTATAAGTGACATAGTTTCATCTTACAAAGATAATTCCTTTTTATTTTCTGAGCAGCTATCTGAGGGAAATCTACACTCGAGGATACGAATGTCCCTACTTTATGGGGCTGGTTTTTCATCAAATTATTTAGTCATTGGCACTTCTAATAAATCTGAACTTTTGATAGGATATTGGACTAAGTGGGGAGATGGGGGCACAGATTTCCTTCCGATTGGAGATTTGTATAAGACCCAAGTATTTGAGTTAGGCAAAATTTTAGGCATCCCATCTGAAATTTTAGTTCGCAAACCAACAGCTGAACTATGGCCAGACCAAACCGATGAGCAAGAATTTGGTTTTACTTACGAGGAACTTGATAATGTATTGTTTGATTTGGAAAGATTCAATTCAGTTTCCCAAATCAATGAAAAGACTGGAATTTCTCTTGAAAAGATAGATAAGATTAAGAGTTTAATTCGAACCTCAATACACAAAAGAGTATTTCCCCCAGTTTGCAAAATAGGACTCAGAACTGTAGGTCTAGATTGGCGCGAAACAATAGGTTCTCAATGATTTTTTATAATTTACTTATTACGACATTCAACGTACACTTATTTTTAACAGTTTTTGTCATTAAATTTGTGGAACCAACACCGGTTTTTTGACAGGTTCTACTCTTTTTTGTTCATTTTTAGAGTAGATGTACCACTAAAAATGGAACTTTTAGGTTTTTTTTTAAACGTATGAAATACTTATTATAAGGTTGCTTAATGGTAGAAAATCATGAAATTAAACCAAATTTTTGTAAATGATGAGTCATTTCTGCCACCTTTGGGGGTGGCCTAGTTGCCTGCCAAAGTTAATGCACTAAAAATATCTAGACATTTTACTGAAAATGGAAAAGATCCCTTTGACAAGTTGTCTTGGTCAAAAAGAGATGTTGAAATAAGAAACTTTGATGGTAGTGTGGCCTTTTCAATGAAGGGTGTTAATCTTCCAGAAAACTATAGTCAAGTTGCAGCCAATGTTCTTGCACAAAAATATCTTAGAAAAGCTGGTATTCCTAAAAAGCTTAGGACAGTTAAAGAAAAAGCAGTTCCATCTTGGCTTCAGAAAAGCGTTCCAGATCTTAAATCTATGGAAGACTTACCTGAGAGCGAGAAATTTGGTGAAGAGATAGATGGTAAGCAAACATTTCGACGTTTAGCAGGAACTTGGACCTATTGGGGTTGGAAACATGGATATTTTGCAAGTGAAGATGATGCAAGATCTTATTTTGATGAAATGAGTTATATGCTTGCATCCCAGATGGTTTCTCCGAATTCACCACAGTGGTTTAACACCGGTTTAAATTGGGCTTACGGTATTGAAGGGCCTGCACAAGGGCACCATTTCGTTAATCCAAAAACTGGAGATTTGGAACGTTCAGTAAATGCGTATGAACATCCTCAGCCACATGCTTGTTTCATTCAATCAGTTTCAGATGATTTGGTCAGTGAAGGTGGAATAATGGACCTGTGGACGCGTGAAGCTCGCTTATTCAAATTTGGTTCAGGGACTGGTAGTAATTTTTCAAAAATAAGGGGAGATGGAGAACCACTTTCAGGTGGAGGTATGTCTTCAGGTCTTATGTCGTTTTTACGTATCGGAGACAGAGCTGCAGGCGCAATAAAGTCAGGAGGTACAACGAGAAGAGCTGCCAAAATGGTTAGTTTGGATATGGACCATCCAGATATTGAAGCTTTTATTGATTGGAAATTAACGGAGGAAGAAAAAGTTGCAGCTTTAGTTTCAGGTTCTCAGCATCTTCAAAATCATGCAAATGAGATATTAGCTGCAATACAAGCACATCCGGACGAAGATACACAGTTTGACCAATCTAAAAATAGATCTTTAGCAAAGGCAATCAGTATTGCAATCCAGGCTTATGTTCCAGAGAATATAATTGCAAGAGTTCTTGAACTAGGTGAACAAGGATATACTCATATGGATATCGAAACATATGATACTTCATGGGAAGGGGATGCTTATTCAACAGTTTCAGGTCAAAATAGTAATAATTCTGTAAGAGTTAGTAACGATTTCATGCAGGCAGTTCTTGATGAAGGTGACTGGAATTTATTCTGGAGAACTGAATTGGACGATGCAAGTGCAGAAAGTCGTGACCCTGCGCCTTGCAAATCAATTCCTGCTAATGATCTTTGGGACAAGATATCTAAGGCAGCTTGGTCTTGTGCAGATCCAGGATTGCAGTATGACACAACTATAAATGAGTGGCACACTTGTTCGCCAGATGGCCCCATTAATGGTAGTAACCCTTGTTCTGAGTATATGTTTTTGGATGACACCGCTTGTAATCTGGCCAGCCTTAATTTAGTGAAGTTTTATGATGATGAGGCTACAAAATTTGACACTGAAAAGTATAGCCATGCCATAAGGCTGTGGACTGTAGCTTTAGAAATTTCAGTATTAATGGCTCAATTTCCTTCTGAAGCAATTGCTCAGAGGAGTTATGACTATAGAACCTTAGGATTAGGATATGCGAATATTGGTTCTTTGTTGATGCGCATGGGTATTCCATATGATGATAACAGGGCAACATCAATTTGTGGAGCTTTAACCTCAATTTTGGGAGGGGTTTCTTATGCGGCAAGTGCAGAAATGTCATCAGTTCAAGGTCCATTTCCGAGGTACGAAAACAATAAAGATAATATGTTAAGAGTTATGCGAAATCACAGGAGAGCGGCGTATAATGCACCTTCTGAAGAATATGAAGGATTGACAGTAACTCCAAGAGGAATTGATTCTAATTATTGTCCAGAGTATTTACTTTCCGCAGCACAAAATTGTTGGGATAAAGTAGTTACAGATGGTGAAAAATTTGGTTTCAGAAACGCTCAGGCAACAGTGATTGCGCCAACCGGAACAATAGGTATAGTCATGGATTGTGATACTACTGGTATTGAACCTGACTTTGCATTAGTAAAATTCAAAACTCTTGCAGGTGGAGGTATGCTTAGAATAATCAACCAATCGGTTCCCGTTGCTCTCGATCGCCTAGGTTACGATAAGGTGCAGTCTAAAGAAATTGTAGACTATGTCATTGGTACAGGTACATTTGCAGATTCTCCAGGAATTAATAGAGAGTCATTGATTCGGAAAGGCTTGACAAATGACATAATAGATTCTTTGGAATCTCAAATAAGTAATTTTACATCTGCAAGTTTGCTTGTTACACCATCAACAGTGGGTAGAGATTTTTGCGTGGAAAAACTGAGAGTTAAAGAAGCATTTTTAGACGATTGGAATTTTGATTTACTTGATCATTTAGGATATACAAAAGAGCAAGTCAATGAAGCCAATGATTTCATTTTTGGCAGGTTAACTATTGAGGGTGCACCACACATAAAAGATAACGATTTGGCAGTTTTTGACTGCGCAAATAAATGTGGACAGTATGGTACACGTTTCATTGGTTGGAGCGCTCATATCAATATGATGGCTGCAGCTCAACCTTTCATATCTGGAGCTATATCAAAAACAATCAATATGCCTCATGAATCCACAATTGAAGACATCAAGCAAGTGTACATGGATTCCTGGAGGGCGATGATTAAAGCAAATGCTTTGTACAGAGATGGTTCAAAATTAAGCCAGCCTTTAATGTCTGGAACGGTATTGAAAGTTGATGTTGAGGAAGAAGAGATGATGTCAGACGCCATAGTTAGTACAGAACAAGCTATAGATTCTATGGCCAAAGCACTTCCAACTCCTGATGCAGTTCCATTGGCACGTAAGATAGTTACTCGTTATATTGCTCAAAGAAGAAAGTTACCTAATAAGAGGCAAGGATATATTCAAAAAGCTAAAATTGGAGGGCATAATGTGTACTTGCATACTGGAGAATATGAAGACGGCACTCTAGGAGAAGTGTTCATTGATATGCATAAAGAAGGTGCGGCTTTCAAAGCTCTAACAAATGCTTTTGCTATCGCAGTAAGTCTTGGTTTGCAGCACGGTGTTCCTTTGAAGGAGTTTGTAGATGCTTTCGTCTTTACTAGATTTGAACCTAATGGGCCCGTAATTGGTAATGAAAGAATTAAAATGTCAACAAGTATTTTAGATTATATCTTCAGAGATTTAGCAGTTAATTATTTAGATAGAAATGATCTTGCTCATGTTAAGCCAGAAGATTTGAAACCAGATATAGTTCGAAGTGTAGGTGAGGCCGAAACAGAGCAGAATTTGAACTCAGGATTAACGCCTGCAGGTGAAGCTACAGACGGACATGAGATTCAATTAACATTGGATGATATGGATGTTTCTTCAGCAGACACCTCATCATTTCAATCAACAGTAAGCGATCTATCAACAACAACTGCACCTCTAGTGTCTGGAGATAATGCGCTTGTGAAAGAGGCTGAAAAATATGGTTACGAAGGTGATCCATGTCCAGAGTGTGGTCAATTTACGTTGGTTTCTAATGGAAGTTGTTTGAAATGTGTAAGTTGTGGTTCCACAACTGGCTGTTCATAGTTCGAACTGAAAACTAAATAAAGGCAATACACTAGGACATGCAATGAGCATAGGGGATAATTTATCTGAAAAGCTGTCAATCTTTGAGAAATACAACAGTAAGGAGTTGTATAGTCTTGGTTCAGGCAACCTCAGTTTTATCATAACCGGAAGGTTAATTTCTGGAACTGTTGGTTTCGTAATTATAATTATGATGCTAATGGTTACTTTTTCATCTGCAGCTAATTCGATAATGGTTTCTGAACTAGGAGGCACAAAGGCATTCACAGCGGATGTAGTTTTGACCGAAGTACCAGGTTCTACAATCTCTGGAACATTGAATAGTGAAGGCGATTTTATTGAATTTGGATATATTGTTGATGATTTAGATTGGGATTATATTTCAGAATTACAAATTTCCCATTTTGTTATTCAAGTTACTTGGGATGCAAATGGAGGTGCAGGTGGCGGTCGCCAAGTCACATTCGATGTTTCCTCAGAAAATAATACTGCAGGTGAATCTCAGAATGGTGGTGGTAATGGTGGAACGATTGAGACAAATTGGGCAGTTAATCAGTTGCCTGAAACCGTTTCCGACACTGCCGACAGTGCAGAAGATTTAATTCAGTCGTATCAGATGCCAGGGCCATGGATTGGTGGGAAGTTTACGTATTCATCGGAGAGCGTTGGTTCGACGTTTGGTCTTAATGACTCAATAGATTACACTATATCTTTGACATATTATACTTGGGAACTTGAAGATATAAGGGAGATTATGGAATTATGATGGACACTGATATAGATCCAAAAAAGATAGATAAGACGCCTAAGGAATATTTACGCGAGCCAGATGGTGAGGAGAATAATCTTCTATTTACAGACGAATACAAACGAGCTTTAGAGAAAGCATCATACGAGATAGTTGGTAATCATTCAGCAGTTGAGATATGTGGATGGACCAAGAAATCTATTAAAGGTTCAGAAGGTGGATGTTACAAGCAAAAATTTTATGGAATAAGGTCTCACCAATGTACACAAATGACTCCCGCAGCAGTGGCCTGTGATCAAAAATGTGTATACTGCTGGCGAGTGAATGAGATGTTTTCCGGAAAACAAGATTTGATGGAATACGCTAAAGATGAACCTGCAGACATTGTTCAGGGTTCAATTGAAGGACATCTAAGAAAACTTTCAGGCTTCGGTGGAAATCCAAACGTTGATCAACAAAAAGTATTAGAGTCTAAAACCGTTCGTCACTTTGCAATTTCTTTAACAGGAGAACCTACACTTTACAAACGCCTTCCGGAGATGCTTCGGGAATTAAGAGAGCGTAAGATTTCTTCATTTTTGGTAACTAATGGACTACATCCAGAAATGGTTGAAAGACTTAGAGACGAGGATTCGTTACCGACTCAATTGTATATGTCACTAGATGCTCCTGATGAACGTACTTGGAAAAAAATAGACGTTCCATTGGTACCTAATTTCTGGGATAAAATTAAAGGAACTTTGAATCTAATGGACGGTTTAAAAACACGTAAAGTCCTTAGGATGACTGTCGTTAAGGGATGGAACAATTTTGACGTTGCAGGCTATGCCAAATTGATTAAAATGGCTGGTGAGCGAGTAATGATAGAAGTAAAGTCATACATGCATTTAGGTCCAGCTCGTGAGCGTTTAAGCCAAGACAACATGTTGACTTACGATGAGGTTTTGGAGTTTTCTAATAGATTAGCATCTGAATTAGGTTGGAAGGTGATTGACGAGGCCCCTAACAGCTTAATTGCCTTAGTTGCGGAAGAAGATTGGGATGGTCGAGTGATGGACTTTGGAGATCCTCTGACTGGACATTTAGAATCTACATTTGAGTGTTAATCAAAACAGCTAAATAGTACTAGTAACGACTAAGTTTGTGGAATATATTATCGGAATTCAACAGGCATTCAAAAAATATATTGGTTTGAATTCAGTAGAAAAGCTTAAAGATTCAATAAACCAGAAACCCATGATTCTGATTGCTGGAGATCAGTTAACTGGTAAGTCCACACAGGCGAAAAAATTGGCAAAAAAGTTTAGCGGTACCTTCCACTCAGTAGGTAATTTATTTCGAGAGGTTGCAGCTAAAAGAGGCATAACCGTTGCAGAGCAAGCTAAGTTATTGTTAACAGAAAGAGGTATTGATGTAGAAATTGATTACAAAACATGTGAAATGATTTCTGGGAAAAATATTGATACTAATGTAGGAGTTATTGAGGGAAGACAGCCGGCTTACATGGGAAGTTTTATGCAAACACTCGGAAAAACCAACATAGTGCGCATATATTTCCAATGTTCAATAAGAGATCAGGCCCTTCGTTTCCTTCGCAGAGAAATTGGAGAGGTAGCATACATGAAAGGTTTAGAGCATGTTCCCGATAGAAATTATAGTAACTTAGAATCTCTAAAAGAGGAAATTCATAATTTAAAATTAATAGATAATGATGGAGTTATAGATAAATTTGTAGAAAATCAAAATCGTGATGGCGATGACAGGGTTCGTTATTCTTCATTATACGGTTTTGACTATGGTAATTTGAGTGGATATGATTTAGTTGTTAATACAACTAACAAAGAAGCTGATTCAGTTTTTGATGAAGTAGTTAATAAATTAGAAAAATTTGGTTTCAGAACAAATTAATAAACACCCTATCTATCCCGATTTGTGGACTTATCTATAAACGAAGTAAAATTGCTGAAGGTTCTTAAAAATGGCCCGCTTCCACCAGAGACTGCTTCGATGGAATCTGGTCTCGGCGAAAAGGAGACAATGTCTGCGGCTTCATGGCTTAGAAGTAAAGGACTTGTTGACATTTCGGAGGTCTCAACTAAATTTTATTTCACAAATGAAGAAGGAAAGAGATATGCCGAGCAAGGTTTACCAGAAAGGCGTGCAGTAGAATGGCTTAATCAAGCAGGAGATTCTCTACTATCTGAGCTTCCCTTAGATAAGGACGAAAGTAAAGTAGTTATTGGCTGGTTAAAAAGA
>JBJLCC010000045.1:0-16120 GCA_045567855.1 Candidatus Poseidoniales archaeon
GTAAAGGAAGAAATATTCGAGATGGAATTGAAGACATACACGCATTAGGATTACATTGTATGGAAATACAATTAGTCAGAGGTAAATATGTTGACGAATTAGATGACTTTGAAGAATTGGGAGCAATCGCTCAGTCACTTGATATCCACATGGGAATACATGCTCCATACTACATGGATTTTCTTGGTAATGGCTATATGCGTAACAAATCAATTAAATTCTTAGAATTTGCTGGTGAAGTTGGCAATATGATTGGTGCAAGAAGGATTGTAACTCATATCGGCCCTTACAATGGCTTATCTTCAAAAGAAGCAATGGACAGACTAGTCCCAATTTTCAAGGAAATGAGAAACCATTTCTTGGAAAAAGGATATACTGCACAAATCTGTTTTGAATTAGCCGGAAAGCATGATTTATTTGGAAGTATTAGAGAAATAACTGAGTTGTGCCGTCGCGTCAAAGGAACTGCACCATGCATCAATTGGCCACACTTGCATGCAAGAGGCAACAGATGGTTAAACGATCGTGAAAGTTTCAAGCGTGTTTTTGATTATCTAGAAGCATCATTAGGTTTAACAAAATTCTATACTCATTTTTCTGGTGTTGAATTTGATATTGAAGGAAACGAAAGACACTATTCACCAATCAAAAAAGGTGAAATTAAATTCGAATACCTAGCTGAAGTTATCCTAGAAAATGGTTACAATGTGCTAACTATTTCTGATTCTCCATTGATGGAACACGATGCAATGTACATGAAGTTAATCACTGAAAGAGTACAATCCAGAAGGATGGAAAGAATTGCAAGACGTGAAGCATCTGAGAAGATTAAACAATCAAGAAAAGCAGCCGCTGAAGCTAAGTAATTTATCTAAACATAGCCTTTTTTGAAGGACTGTTACTGACAACTATGAGTGATAACAAATCACAAGCGCCAGCTATCTTAATTGTAGCTTTGATTATGAATGTTCTATTTTTAGGCATTTATGATGCTATGCAAGATGAACCTGAAACTGTAAACACTTCTATTCAGGTTTCAAACCAAAAAGAAGTTCAGAATTTGACTACAAGATTAGATGCTGAAATAGTAAAATTAGATATTATCGAAAATACAGTTGGTGACGGATATGATGATGAATTTAGTAATATTTCAAACCAAATGAATGAGATTAGTAATGAGCTAGACATATTGGCTCAAATGACTGACCCTATGCCAGGTCAAATTGCAAATTTATCTGATGCAATCGATCTTCTTGCCGATAGAATTACGGCCCTAGAAGACGATTCATGTCAATTAATTCGGTACGGTAATTGTGCTGGATCTGATCTATCTGGAATGGATCTTTCTGGAATGGATTTAACAGGAATTAACTTGAGAGGTGCAAATCTCGAAGGTACAAGCTTGAACAATACTTTGCTTAATCGAAGTTTAATGATGAATGTTGAAGCCAGAGAGTCATATTTTCAAAACTCATACTTCTACAAGGCAGATCTAACCGGTGCAGGCCTATATGCAGCTGACCTAAGTAGTACATACTTCTTGGATACTGACCTAACGGGCGCAGACCTCTACGATGCTGACCTAACGGATGCATACCTCGGCTATGCTGACCTAACGGATGCATCTCTCGACTTTGCAGACCTAAATAATGCAGACTTCCGATATGCGGATCTAACGGGTGCAGACCTCTACAATGCTGACCTAACAGATGTATACCTCGGCTTTGCTGACCTATCAAATACAGTACTAAGATATACTGACCTAACGAATGCATCTCTCGACTTTGCAGACCTAACGAACGTAAACTTATACGGGGCTAACGTAACAAATACTACTTTTACAGAAGCATCTTGGTATCAAACAGTATGGACTGATGGTCTCGTATATGGTCTCGACCCCAGAACTCCATGTAAACTAGAGCCATACAGCAATTGCGCTGGAGCGGATTTATCTGGAATGAATCTTTCTGGAATGGATTTGACTGGAATTGATTTACGTAATGCCAATTTAGCGGGGACAAATATGAACAATACTTTGCTTAATGGAAGCTTAATGATGAATGTTAATGCACCAAATATATTTTTGAGAAACGCTTATTTAGAAAATGTTGACGCAAGATATGCCTATATGTTTAGAGCCGATTTAACTGGGGCATCTGTTAAAAATTCTGATTTTTCGGAAGTACATCTAAGTTCTTCAATAGTTGAAGGTACCTTTTTTGTAGAAACTAATTTGCGTAACACCAATTTTGTTGTAAGTCAAATGAACGGGACTATCATATTTTTATCTGACTTAAGTTCATCAATACTAACAACTGCATATGCAAATAATGCATTCTTCGCAGATTCTGATTTAACCAACGCATACCTTGGAGGAATCCGATGTGATGGAGCTACATTCACTGAAAGTAATTTGAAATTTGCTAATTTTGAAAGTGCTACAATTACTAATTCGCAATTTTTGAGTACTTACTGGTATCAAACCATATGGACTGATACAATTGCTTACGATAGTAACCAAGCTGATTAAAGTCAAATAATATATACAGCCTCTAAATCGAGAGCTGTCTGACGGCCATAGCGGCGGTGATCACCCGTTCCCATTCCGAACACGGAAGTTAAGCCCGCCAGCGTATTCGATGGTACTGTGGTGCGCGAGCCCACGGAAACTCGAGTACGCCGTCAACTTTTTTTATGAGATTAATTCAATATACCCGCACTCAGTAAACATTTATCATGGACGGAAAAGAAATTACCGACATTCTCTCAAACGTGAAGGATTCTTATTTCAATAAAGATTTGATATCTTTAGGTTACATCAAAGGAATGTCCATCGGTGAAAACGAATTAC
Source organism: Candidatus Poseidoniales archaeon (assembly GCA_045567855.1). Taxonomy (GTDB): domain Archaea; phylum Thermoplasmatota; class Poseidoniia; order MGIII; family CG-Epi1; genus CG-Epi1. The sequence continues at coordinate 2,852 of JBJLCC010000045.1, forward strand.
GCTTTGTACTGAAATTACCTGCCCCTCTAATGCCAAATCATGATGAACTTGCTCAGAAATGTAGAGAAGCACTCAAAGATGTCAAGGGATTAGAAAAAATTGAGATTAAACATGACTGGGAAGTTCAAAGATTACCCTCTCTTGACGCCCAGAATACACCACAGGCACTAAAAACTGTAAAGAATATTATCGCTATTGCTTCCGGAAAAGGTGGCGTGGGAAAATCAACAGTTACTGTATGTATTGCTGAAGCTTTTGCAAACGCAGGTGCAAAAGTTGGTGTTTTGGATATTGATGTATATGGTCCGAGTATTCCAAACATGGTTGGATTGGGATCTCATCAACTAGGTGGCGCTAAAGAAGGCGTTCTAGAGCCTGTAGAGGCTCATGGAATGAAAATTATGTCTATGGGATTCTTAGCAACAAAAGATACTCCCGTTGTATGGAGAGGACCTATCGCTTCACAACTTGTACAGCAATTCTTAGGTGCTGTGGACTGGGGAGACTTAGATTACTTATTCGTTGATATGCCACCTGGAACTGGAGACATTCAACTCACTTTATCTCAGACAGTCCCATTAACTGGTGCTGTAATCGTTACAACTCCACAAGAAATAGCTCACACTATTGCTGAAAAAGGATTAAGAATGTTCCAACAAGTTAAGATTCCAATCCTAGGTATTGTTGAAAATATGGCTGGTTTCACACCGCCCGGTTCTGATGAAATTTTCCATATATTCGGAGAAGGTGGAGGAACTTCTGCTGCTGAAGAGTTTGAATTGCCTTTGCTAGGTCAAATTCCAATCAGGCAAGACCTTCGTGAGGCAATGGATAATGGAACTGTTTATACCAATGATAACATCAATTCCATTGCTTCTCTAATAGCTGTCGAAGCAATGGCTGTAGTAACTAATGAAGAATTATCGCCATTTGCTCCTCAGGAAATTAATTTAGCAAACGATGGTGAAACTTTAGTTATCAAGTGGCAAGATAATGTTGAACACGTTATTTCTGCATTTAATGTAAGGTTCATGTGTCCATGTGCGCATTGTGTTGATGAAATAACTGGAGAGAAACTGGTTAAGGAACACCAAATTCCGCCTGATATCAAGATTACAGAGTCTGTACCTGTAGGAAGATATGGAGTCCGATTTAGTTTTACAGACCCAAGTCCTGGGGCTGGTGCAGGAATTTACACTTTCTCTTTCCTTAGGAAACTTGGGGAAGATGCAGCTCAGAATTCAGCTTTTGATGCGTAAGAACCCTTATTAATCAGGATAGGAATCGATAATTATGTTAGCACAGGAAATTAGAATACGCGGTGAACCAACTGCAGACCCACAAAAGTGCAGATTTGTACTGGACGCTGAAGTCCTTTCTCGTTCTCCTGTTAGCTTCGATAATGAGTCTGATACTAGCAAGGCTCCTTTAGCTCAAAGATTGCTAGCATTACCCTACATTGCAGGAGTAAGTATTAGCGGTTCTGCCGTTACATTAACCGGCGACAACGTTGAAAGTTGGCCAGCTATCGGAAAAGAAATTGGTGGAGTCATACGTGACCAAATCAAAACCGGTGAACCTGCAGTAGAAGAAGAAGTCATGGATATTGGAGATGCAGACTTATTCACTCAAGTAAATTTATTAATCAAAAATGACGTTAATCCTAGCATCGCTTCACACGGCGGAACTATTACTCTACACAGCGTAAATGATGGAAAAGCATTCGTTACAATGGGTGGAGGATGTCAAGGTTGTACTGCCTCAAGTATCACTCTAAAACAAGGTGTTGAATCTTACATCGTAGCAAAAGTCGATGGTGTAAATGAAATTGTAGATATGACAGATCACTCTGAAGGTGAAAATCCATACTATACTCAACCTGTTCAACAACCAGCTCAAACTGGTGGTGGATGTGGATGTAACTCCGGAGCAAGTCAATCTAGCGGTGGCGGTTGTGGATGCAGTACCGGTGGAGGCCAAAGCCAGGGTGGCGGCGGCGGATGCGGCTGTCATTAATTTTCTAAGCGTCAGTTTTAATACTTGCATTATATACCCATAATATCTTTACAAGGTTAAATGGCAAAAGAAGAGCAAATTGAAGATAATTCCATAGAGGAAGAAAAGGTCGATGAGGCACCTGAAATTGAAGAACCTACTAGCGAAGAAGAGGAAGAAAGTGCTCCTTTAGAATATACTAAAAAACTAGGCATTGAGGAAGATGAAGAAAGTGAAAAGAGTTCATTTGAAGAATGGCTCAATAACTGCATTAAATACTTAGACGGAAGAAGCCGAAAAGTAGTTCTCTGGACGCTAACTATTTTCTTAATAAGTACATTTAATTTTATTGCATGGAATTTTGTAGAAAGTGAATTTCTAAAGTATACGGGAGTCTTTCTTTCAACAATGTTATTATTTTCTGCAATGTGTGGAACTTTAATCTCTTACAATGTCTATAATAAAATTCACGAAAAAAATGTAGATGTTCGCCTATCTGGTTTGATATTATCTATTGGAAGTGTTCTGGTTACTCTATTTTTTATGATATACCAGATTCAGAACAATGATTGTTTAACTGAATTCTCTGAAGCTAATTGTGATGCCGAGATTTCACTGAGAGCAGTTATAACTATTTCAGTTTATGCTGGGAGTATTGGAGTTGTAATGCTAATTTACGGATTAGGATTACTTGAGAAAAATTTAGTACCTTATGCTCTTGCTATTGCATTTGGTGGTTCACTAATTCTAACTATTGTTCTACTAATGTCTGTTTACAGCTGGATTGAAGAATCTGTATGGCTATTACTAATTCCACTACTTTTCTTAGGTATGGGGCTAGCAGGTCTACATCATAGAAGGTACCAACTTGCTGGATTTGTTATTGGATGTTACATCACAGGACTAGCAGGTATTGGATGGTTAATTGAACCAAATTTAGCTTCTGGAGGCTTCCTAGGTGGAGGATTGCCTATGACTGGTTCTGGATTATTATTTATTTTACGGAGGACTGACCGTGAAGCTAGAGAAAAAATATTATCAGATTCACAATCTTTATTAGAAAAAGGATTCCCAAGCAAAGCCTTGGACGCCTCAAATAGATTAATCCGACGCGCCCAAAGAGATGGTGTTTTGATGCAAGATTCTAGAATGTGGCTAAGTAAGGCTAGGGCACTAACTGGACACCGAGAATACGGGCGATCAATTACTTACTACTCAATGGCTCTTGAAATTGACCAAAATAATGAGGAACTATGGTTTGAAAAAGGAGAATTACACCGAAAACTAAAGCAATGGGAAGAAGCTGAGGCTTGCTACCTTAACGCTACCGAAATAAGGTACACTTATGGCGAAAGTTGGCTAAAATTAGCTCAAATAAAGGAAAGGAGAGGAAAACTAAGTGAAGCCGAAGATGCTTATGTTATATCTTTAGAACTAGAAAGTAACCACGGCTTTGCATACTTAGGATTAGGAAGAGTACAATCCAAACTAGAAAGAGTAAAAGAAGCCCTAAAATCTATTGAAAAATCTATTGCATTACTAAAAGATGATTACAGGCCTTACATGGTTAGAGGTGACATCTACTACAGTATTGGTGATTATGAAAGAGCAGATGCTAAAGGATATTCCAGGGCTGTAAACATTAGACCTGACTTGAAGAATGGTTGGAGAAAACTAGCCAAAGTCTATCGTTCACAAGACAAAAAAGAATTGCTAATTATGGCACTTTCAAGAATTTTAGAAATTGATTCTGAAGACCAATCCGCTCTTTGGGAAAGAGCTGAATGTCATTTTGACGATAAAAAATTAGGCGACTCAATGGGCGACATTCATCGCCTCTTAGCCCTAAATCCAGGTAATCAAAGAGCTCGAAAATTCAAAGCCCAGATTCTAGAAAAGCTTGACACAAGAGAGTGGGATTAATGTTCAAATTAAAAATAAGAAATTTGAATAATGATTATGGCAGCACGAAAGAACAATTAGTAGCTGATTTTCTAAGGTCTATTGGATTTTTAGGAAACGATGGTGGAAGAAATAAAGTTACTAAGAGATCCCAAACTGGAATCTTATTGTTCACTAAATGTTTGATACCTTATCCAAAAAGATCTTGGACTACTAGTGAAATTGCAAAAGAATTAGGTGTTCCTTTACAAGCAATCTACAGACACTTACAGTGGCTAAGAGAAGCTGGGTTTCTAACTGAAGATTTTCCAGGCAAAGCTGAAGATCCAAAAAAAGTGCGGCTTTGGCATTACGATTTGAATAAAGCCTGGTCTGGTGTAGAAAATAGAGCTAGAATTTGTTTGGAAACATATCGTGAACTAGTAAACAATCTAAATGAGAAAGTAAAAGAATCAAAGAATGAAGTGCCTAGTGACATGATCAATGTTGATAAAGAAGAAATTTTTGAAATAAAATTAAGAGAAATAAGAAGAGATGAGAATTCCACATATCAAAGTGACCTAGGGATACTAGGAAGAGGAATTGGTCTTCTCTCTAACCATCATTACCCTTACAATGAATCAATGCCATACAAAATAATTGATGAATGTTTCTTACAAAGGCCAGACAGAGCATGGACAGCTGAAGAGGTAGCTGCTTGGATAGAAACTACAAGGCCAACTGCATACAGACACTTGAACAAGCTAATTTCATTGGGACTTATCGATAGATGTAGAGCTGCTGATGGTGGACCACCAACTAGTGCTTTCCATTTACGAAAAGGATCACTGAAAAAAGGATGGCAAAAAATTGAAACTGAAATTGAACTAATTTTAGACCAATACAAAAAAATAATTAAGCAAATATCTGAAACAAATGAATAAAAATCATCCTGCTAACAATGTAACTCCTAAGGGAGATTATCTCAAAAATAAGAATGTCTGGTTAGCCGTAACTGGATCTGTGTCTTGTGTTGAAAGCGTGGGAATTGCTAGAGAATTACTAAGATATGGTGCAAATGTTACAATTGTAGCTAACAGAGCTGCACTTGAATTAGTTGGTGAAAAGTCACTGGAATTTGCTTGTGGCAAGCCTATAATCAAAGAAATAACTGGACAAGTGGAACACGTTATTGCTGGACATGACGCTGACCTATTGATTATTGCGCCTTGTTGTGCTACTAGTTTAGGTAAAATGGTCCATGGAATTGGAGACAATCCACCAATGTTAGTTGCTCTAACTTGTATTGGTGCAAAAACACCGATGATTGTAGCGCCTGCAATGGACAAAAATATGGCAAATTCTAAAATTATTAAGCAAAATTTGAAAGAAGTACGTAAATTTGCAACCGTTTTAGAGCCAATTATGGTTGAAGGTAAGGCTAAATTGCCTTCAAAGTTTAGAATAACTGCAGAAGCATGCAAAGTTGCTGGCTCAAATGATTTAAAAAAAAGTAAAATTCTAGTTATTGGAGGTGGAAGTAGTGAAGAGCTTGATGATGTTAGAGTAATAACTAACAAGTCCACTGGTAAAATGGCAAAACATATTGCAGAAACTGCATTCAGTATGGGTGCCGAAGTAGAACTTTGGATGGGGAACACAACTGAAGAAGTTGGCGAATGGATTTCGCAGAAAAAATTTAGCTCAACTGATGATTTAAATAAGAAAATAAAAAAACTTGAAAAATATGATGCGATATTAGTTCCCGCAGCGCTCTCTGACTTTATTCCAACAAAAAGTAAGGGTAAAATTAGTTCCCAGAAAATTCCTGAGATTAAACTAAAAAAAGCGAAGAAAAGTATTGAATTGATCAGAAAGAAGCATAAGGGAATACTATGTACTTTCAAACTCGAATCTGGCCTGAAAGATAAGGATTTAATTGAAAAGGGAAAAACTCTTTTGAAAAATTCAGATCTTGTTATCGCTAATCATTCTGAAGTTTTGGGTAATGAAAAAACAAAACTAGCTATCATAACCAAGAAAGATACTATTTGGATCGAAGATACGAAAATTAATGCTTCAAAATCAATATTAAAAGAAATTTCTAAAAAAATCTAAGCTTTGTGAGCTTGTAATTTTCTAATATCTATTGTAAGAAGAGCATTTCGAATTACATCTTCAGGAACTCTTTGCAAAATTCCCATTACTTGTAATTCATCAATAATATTGCCTCCGTGATATGTTGCCTCACGAGGCTTGAGACCAAATTCTCTGATTAAATGACGCTCAATTACTCTTTTCGCTGTAGTGGCATGGCCGGGATAGTAAGTCTCTTGCAACATTTCAATTACAGATTTTATACGTATCTTGAAGTTTTTTTTCTTCTCAGCTTCTATTCTTTGTTTTTCGTCCAAATATTCCTCTATAGCTGTTTATTCAGGTGAAAGGTGTCGTAATAAACGTATGCCTTAGCTTAATTCTAAAACCCCCCACCAATGTATCAAGACTCAGCCGAGGTCGCTTAGCCTGGTATAGCGCGGGCCTGGAAAGCCCGTGGGAGCAATCCCTCGCGAGTTCAAATCTCGCCCTCGGCGCCATTTTCTAATAAACTTAAATCACACCAGATCTAATTAGTTCAATTATTACAATCACTATACAAATTATACTGATTATAATACCAATTCGCCCTCTCTTTACTTTAGAGGAAGGCCTGAAACCCAAAATCGGCTCAGCCTTATCTGCTAAATTTTCTTCAATTTTACTAACCATATTTTATTAAAATGAAATATAGTTAATAAATCTTTTTCAGAAAAATTATTACCAGCTTTCGTGTGCTTGGCGAAAATTAGTACCGTAACAATTATTACACAATTTTTTACCTAAGGACTCAACTTCCCAAATTTCTTTTTTACACTCTTGGCATAAATCATCAACACTAGACATCGTCAAGGATTCTAGTCTCTACTAACCGAAGAAATATCTGCAACATCTTCAAGTGTCAACTTAAATTGTTCTTGGAGAGGGCCGTAACAATCTAAACAATATTTGTTACCTTTTTTCAATTCAGGAACTTCTTCACTGTCTTCTTGAATCTCAATTTCAAAGGCTTTTGCATTACAAATCATACACATTACTTCGGACATAAATCGTATTAGTCTACTGTTTTGATAAAGCTTTTGACTACGAGAACCAAGTATGAACACCAAATTGATCTCGAACAACGACCTGATCATTTTCTGAATAATACTTTAGGCCCATCAGAACTGAGTAAAGGTAGTTAGCTAGCTTTGGTCTAACAAAAACAAAAAAAGGTATAAAATTTTTAATCTTATTGCCTTTGTTGTAGATATAAGGCTTGATTGTAATGGATGCTAATGTTTTAGAGTCTTTATTTGAAAGTCTCCAAAAAACATGAGAATCATTTCCATTAGAATCTCCAATAATCAAATCAAATCCTTTACCTTCAAACCAATTATAAAAATTCCTATGCAAAATACGATTATTGTAATAAGCTATAGTATCCTTATGTGAATTATTAAACCATTCTTTAACTTCATTTTTTTTGCAGAAAGGGTGGAACTTTTCTAAATGTCCTTCGGAGGAAATAATATCCCAAACTTTTGAAATCGATGAATTAATGAGGACTTTACGATTTATTTCCCAAATATAGTCTTTATTTTTCATCATCTTTTACAGTACCGCTAGTAGTAACGGCTATGATTGAACCTAGGATAAGAAACATGCCTATTGCTTGTTGTAAAGAAGGAGATTCGGATAACAATATTATTCCCCAAATTATTGTAAAAGTAGGTTGAAGAAGAATTGCAAATGAAGTATAAGCTGCAGGCAATCTTGGTAACGAATAAGCTATTGCTAGCCAACCCATAACTTGACTTAAAAGTGCTAGAGCTAATAACCACCCATGTGTAGGAAATCTGGGTTCAAAATCAATTGGCTCTACATAAATTGACTGCAAAGGTAAAAAGCTAAGAATTAGAAGTCCAAGTGCACACCCGACTGTTGAATCAAACTGTAAATTTACTGCAGGGGCTAATTCTCTATTAGCAAATCTGTAAATAATCAAGAAAGCTGAATAAAATATTGCCGTGAAAACACCAGCTATTACTCCTCGAACAGGATATTCTCCATAAGGATTATCGTCTAAAACTCCTGATATTAGAACCAATCCAATCATCACAATTGGCAAAGAAATTAATATCGATAGATTTGGCCTTTCGCCAAAAAGCCACCAGCTCATTAGTGTAACAATTATGACCTGAGAGTTACCAATTAAAGTGCCAATTCCAGTTCCTATCCAATCTACGGTACTATGGTAAGCAAGAAAATCTAAAGAAAAAGCAAATCCTGCAATTACGGCAACCAGTCTTGTATTTGTTGAGCGCGAGTCTTGAGCTTTTCTAAACCATATAATTAACAGAAGAAAAGGAATTGCATATGCCATTCTGAAAAAGGCACCTGTTAACGGATTAGCATCAGATAATGCATATAAAATCGGAGCAAAAGATACTACCACTCCTCCAAACATTGCAATTCCCATTGGTTTCTGAAGATTAGCAGATTCCATACTTTCTATATCGGAAAGCCCATATATGAAATGGACTAATAATTTAGTTTTTTAGAAAAAGTGGTGCTCCCGCCGGGATTTGAACCCGGGTATTCGGCTCGAAAGGCCGAGATGATGGGCCGGACTACACCACGGGAGCTAGCTTACATCTTACAAAGCTAGGATTTAATGTTATTGTAGTATTCTATACTTGGAAAGATTGCAGTTGAGATTTTAACTTTTCTATCTGTCTCTGGAAATTTTCTCTCTGAATTGCAAGCTCTCCCTGATATCTAGTTTGAGAAGCTTCTAAAGCATCATAATTTTCAGTTTTTACTTTCTCTAACTTTAATTTATGTGATTCTCTCTCTTTCTCTAACAATATTTCAAGTTCATTTATTCTTTGTTTTAGAGAATCTATTTCGCTCACACTACACTTACTATGATGCGCTTTAAAGAATTAGTTGCATAACTATCTTAATACGCATTGTATTGATTCTGTAATGTGGAGAGGCCCCTCAAGGACTAATCAAAATTATCAGATTAAGTATGTTGTATCTGATGGATGGGGAGATCCTATTCAAATTAATAGAAGACCGACTTCTAAAATGTCGTTCTCAAGTTATGAAAAAGAACAACTAAAAGAATCAATAGGAATATTAACTATTGCATTTACTTTTGCCCTTAGTGACGGATTATCTCCTGTTATAAGTAATCCGAATATTCTAATAACAACTTTACCTTTAGCTTTTGCGGCCGTGATGACTGGTTTTTTGCTCCATGAATTAGCTCATAAATGGATGGCACAGCAATACGGCTGTTGGGCAGAATATAGAGGAAACAAAAACGGTTTATATTTTGCATTGATGATGTCTGTATTTGGTTTCCTCTTGGCAGCTCCCGGGGCTGTAATGGTATCTGGAAACATTACCAATAGACAAAATGGAATTATTGCAGCTGTAGGACCATTAACAAATATAGCTATTGCGATAGTCGCATTTCCATTTTACGTATTCACTGCAAATATAGATATTTGGATAGTTGGAGAACTCGCACGATTTCTAATTATTATCAACCTAATTTTAGCAGGATTTAACATGATACCAGTTCAACCTTTAGACGGATCAAAAATAATTGTATGGAGCAAGGCAGCATACTTTGGAATTATTGGAGGAATTATTACTTTGGCAATCGCTTATTGGTACATGCCAACTTTCTCTTTCTGATGGCTACGACATGGGTTCTTTATGATGGAATTTGCTCCTTTTGTAAAAGTAGTGTAAGTAATTTTGAGAGAAGTCTTGAGAAAAGGAATTGTAAAATAAAACCTCTCCAGGATAAAACTGTAATGAAGATTCTAGGTATTAATGAGGAAGACGACTTACCTGAAATGAAAATAATCGGCGATGATCGAAAAGTCTATGGAGGTGCAAGAGGTATTGTATTTCTTTGCCAAAAGATATGGTGGGCGTGGCCAATTTGGGCTTTAGCACATTTGCCGTTAACTATGAATATTATGGATTATATCTATAAGTGGGTCGCAAAAAACAGACACCGTGCTGTTGTATGCGAAATTTAGATGAAAATTGCACCACTAATAGCTATCGTTTTCGCATTCTTTTTAATTGCTATTTATCCTATTTATTCTGATGATGGGATAAACGAAAACTTATCCTATTCTGATGATGATAACGACGGCATTCCAAATGACAAAGATAAGTGCCCTGAGGAAGATGCTAGTGGAAAAGACATTGATGAGGATGGATGTATAGATTCTGAAATTACTAAAGAAGAAGTAGATTATCTGGAAAGATTAGCCAAAATTAACATTGGTCAATACATAATATTTGCAGTAATTTCACTTTTCTCAACAGCGATATACTGGGAAAGAGACAGGATTAGTGCATTACTTACAGACAAAGACGAGTTAAGTGCTAAAAATTATAAACAAATTAGTGGTGACGATACTATATCTGAGGGAATAAACTATGATGATCTAGGGAAAAATCGTGATATCAATATACAAAAAGATGAGCAACGGAGTAGACTGAGCTTCTCATTTGCTGAACTAAATGCTGAAGCTAACAACAACATTCAGTTGATGGCTTTAATTTGTATAATCTCTTTTATTCTTATTCCCGAATTTTCATGGTTGAACGTAGACGGAATTCGAACTGATAATGAGGGTTCTGAAACTGAATTTGAAATAAAACATTACTCATTCATTCTAGAGCATAATTATCCCTTAGTTGAAAACGAGACTAGTGTTTTAGGATATATCAGCTCAGACTGTACTAGTGATATTGATAAGATTCATAATTGTAATTACCGAGCTTCGCTATTCGATACACTAGATAGTTTTCTCTCTATTTCAATTATATTTTGCTTCATGCTAATTCTACTCGCATTTCGTGCTGAGAAATATAGGCGAATTATAACTATTGTATTTTCATTGACACTCATAGTTACAATGTCAAGTTTATTGATATTTACAGCACTAATAGATAATGCATTGGAAGCTGATGAACCTTTGATTGATTCTAAACAATCTGCTGGAAGTGGCTGCTGGATGTCATCACCAATTATATGGGGTGACGGAAACTGTGTTGGAACTGATACCAAAGCAAATGTTTTCTCTGAAACATTTACATTTAGCCCTGGACTTGCATTTTATTTAATTTTAATCTGTACGTCAATTCTTTTCTTAGGACTATTTACAACAATCGAACCTTTATTAGAATCAAAAAAAATTAGATGGACTGAATCCATGAGAAATAACTGGCAAGTCTTTGCAATTATAGCAATTACAATATTCCTCTGGAGAGTAAACGTTCTAATTACAAATATTTAGATGGTGCGGGGGGAGGGATTCGAACCCTCGTACCACTAAGGACCGGATCTTAAGTCCGGCGCAATTGGCCAGACTATGCGACCCCCGCATTTCAAAACCCATGTAGAGAACCTTTAAAGAGAGCTTCATTGTAAAATTGTTAGTCAAAGTTTAGGAAATTAAGAATGTCTAGTGCAACCACTGCAAAAATAATCTCGCAAGCTGGTAAGGTAAATCCGCCTTCATTGGTAGCATTATATGGAGGAACCTTAGGGGAAAGAAAGTCTGCAATTTCTGAAATTGAGAACGATCTTCAAGCGGTTGGATTAAATATTATTGAATTTAATGCAAGGCGGTATTTATCTGAGAATGATTTATGTTTGCCACTTATTCAGCAGATAGTTACAGAATTAAAGGTAAGTGCTGGAAATAATGGAACAACTTCAGATTTAGTAAGTCGAATTAATGAGAGTGCTCCCGTAATTTTATCTACTAATCTTTCAAGTGAAAATAGAGTTGAAATGATTCATCAGTTTGATTCCTCTATGAAGAAATTGGCTGCAATTTCAATACAGAAGAAACCTCTCGTTATCACCTTACAAGGGATTGAAAGGGCTGTTTCTGGGTCATTCACTAAAATATCTGAATTCATTTCAAATTACGTCAATATTAATGGATTCATGTTCATAATTTCAGTAGGAAAGGAAAATTTAGAAAGGGAATTACTAGAAGCAAATGTCACTATTTCATCAGAGGATTTTCTAGAGGATACCTATGATTTTGTAGCTGAATTTGGGACTGTAAAACAAGCTATTGATAAGAACAAAAAAGAAGCTAAGTCTGAAGATTTCTTCAAACCTCCTGTTGGTTTAGAGGTTGAAAGTGGAGCTGCAATTGCTGCAAAGAGAAAAGGTCGCCCTATTCCAAGGGCACCTGTAAAGAAGAGCTCAAGTGGATTTAGAGTAAGAGAATTAGCCGGGAAAAAAGCCACTATTAGAAAAAATAAACCAATGCGGAAGATCGTTAGAAAAGTATCCTCACAAAAGAAAGCTGTCAAGTTTAAAGCCGTTAACCCAAATAAAAACGCCTCGTTCTTGAAAGCGGTGCAATCTAGAGATCTATTTGCAGCTAAAAAATTCTGGTCTAAAGCTAATTCACTATCTTACCAGGAATTTACGGATGTCGTAGATTCTATTTTAAAAGAAGCATCAAACAAAGATTCTAGAGTTAGAGCTACTGCAATTACAGGTCTAGCATCTATAGCTAAAGGCGTATCATGGGAAATGCCATCTGAAGTTATGGATCGTGCATTAATTATGACTGGAGATGGTTCTAAAGAAGTAAAAGATGCTGCAGCAGATGCAATAAAAGAAATGAACTCTGCTGGTGTTGAAAAAGGTCCTTCAGGAAATCAAACTACTAACGAATCTACCAGTACTTCGGGATCAATGGAACTAAATGAATTAGACACTGATAGCATGTTAGGTAATACCTCTGGAAGCGTGGCATCCATGTCTATTGGCTCCGGAACTGGCGGTGGTGTCAAAGTTATGGGGGGAAGTGAATCAAATTTCGGAAGTGCCCCTACATTCAAGATGACTGAAGATATTCCTTCAATAAAGAAAGATAATGTCCCAAAATTCAAACCTACTGAAGGTAAGAACACATTCAAAGTAGTTGACGACAAAAAGAAAGTTCCAAAATTTAAGCCTGCTGAAAAGAAAAAGAAAAATGTGTTTAAAGTAGTTGATTAATTAACTTTAAAATATATTTTATTATTTTCAACTTGGAAATTATCTGAACCTTTATCTGGACTTCCTACCATTAGTTCAGACGGTTTCGATCTAGTTTCAGATATAATATATTGCCAATCATCTTCATTTAATTTTGGAGAATCTTGTTCTAACCAGACTTTTAATGATATTGAAGCTTCTAAATCTAAATCAAGCTCCTTTCTCTTAGATTGAATACGTCTAGTTATCTCTCTTGCCAAACCTTT
>JBJLCC010000046.1:0-16104 GCA_045567855.1 Candidatus Poseidoniales archaeon
GCTACAAAAACTAAGAATTTGGTCTGTGGTTATCACGGTAGACAATTCCGCATTGATGGAAAAATGAAATTTATGCCTGAATTTGAAGAAGTAGAAAATTTCCCATCTGAATCTGATAATTTGCCTCGCATTGAAATGGATATGTGGAAAAAAATGATATTCATAATTAATGATAGAAAATGTGATATTAGCGAATTAATAGGGCCAATGATTGAAAGGCTGTCTTGGCTACCAATAGAGGAATTCAGATACAAGCCAGAATTATCAAGAATATACAATGTAAAGGCTAATTGGGCACTCTACTGCGACAATTATCTAGAAGGCTTCCACATTCCGTTTGTTCATAAAGACTTGAACCAAACACTAGAGTACGATGAATATTTTACAGAAGGAATTGATAACACTGTTTTACAAATAGGAATAGGCAAAGACAATGAAAACACATTCGACCTACCTAAAAAACATCAAGATTATGGTAAAAATGTAGCTGCCTACTATTTCTTTCTTTTCCCAAATATGATGTTTAATTTTTATCCATGGGGACTTTCTATAAATGTAGTCAAACCAAAATCTCCTGAGAAAACTCAAATCCAATATTTTACTTATGTTTGGAAAGAGGAATTGATGGAAAAAGGAGCTGGAAGTGGCCTGGACAAGGTAGAATTAGAGGATGAAGAAATTGTTGAATCTGTACAAAAAGGAATTAAATCAAAGGCATACGACAGAGGAAGGTATTCACCAAAAAGAGAAATTGGTGTTCATTATTTTCATAAACTAATACAAAAGTATTATTGATTCTAACGACGCTTAAACATCCTAAATTCCATAAGTCTATCTACTAAATAAATTGAACCAGGGTATTTTTTAGGAATTCTTAGACTTAAAAATGGAATAGTACCTATACTTCTGCCTATTCCAGAAATAATAAATATTGTGAAAATGGCTTTCCAAGTGTCGCTGTAAAAATCTTCAAGGTAGCCGGCCATGTATCCTCCAATAAGTGCTCCAACAAAGGTAGTAATTCCAACACGAGTATTGTAATAGCTAAAGTATGCAGCCCTTTCTTTGTTAGGTGCAAGATCTAGAACCATGGCGTTAGAAGTTATCAAAAATGCACTGAAACATGGACCTAGAATAAATATTTGAAGAAGTATCATAACTTCAATTATAGGGAAAAAAGCATAAATGAAAGGCAAGATAGCAAAGCCTATCCTACTCATTATCAGAACAGGTAGTGGCCCGACTCTGTCAACTAATCGACCCATGATTGGCTGAAAAGCCATTTCAGATACAGCCCCAACCAAACTAAATGCAACTAATACAATATTGTCTACTTCAAGAACCTCAATTAAAATCATAGCAAATAAGGGCCAAATTAGCGACATATTCAAAGCGTAAAATGCCTGAGCACGAACATAACTCTGGAAAGTGTTAGAATACTCTTTCTTTGCAGTTTCTGATAAGACTAAATCCTTCGTCTTTTCAGGATCTCTGTAGGGAACTCTGATTAATATTAGACCTCCAATGAATGTGGCTATGGCTGCAAATATGAATAATGGCCTAAATGGCTCCGCTGAATTGGAACCGTCAGTATAAACCGAATAAACTGCAATTAGAGAACCTACTAAGCCAAGCAAACCTCCTATTACATGGAATTTACTTAGTGTACTTCCTCTCTTAGAGGGATTCATCCAATCTCCCTGTAATGCTGCCCAAGTCGGATTTATGATTGATAACGAAACTGAATAAATAACTACAAGGAGTAGCATTTCGTTAGGTTCATTAACCGTTGAGAGTAGATACAAGGAAATAGCTCCAAAAACAGAACCTCCTATAATCCAATAAGTCCTTATAGATTTAGTATCTGAAATCCAACCCCAAAAATATTGCAAAGCATTTGGTAAAAGATTCATCAATGATTGAATCCAAGCAATTTGCTCAAAGGAAGCTCCCAATCGCACAGCATAATAACTCAGATAAGGCATAGAGATATCGTTGGCAAATGAACTCGTGGCATGGTATGCATATAGTTCTTTTGGAGGTTCTATTTCCTCACTAGTATTTTCTGAACTCAATGTTTTCAACTGCTGTTATGCAATATAACATTACGCACTGCATTTATGCACTAGGGAGAAATGATTTATATAGTATTCAAGAAAAGGTAACTAGTGCCTGGCATAACTAAACTAATTGGAATTTACGACGCAGACGGAGGAATCTTTGGTGAAATCAAATATTTTGCTGGAAAATTTTTCTCAAATAAGCATTGCTCACTTTGTGATATCACTCACGGCAAGTCGAAAAACGAATGGGCAAAGTGTGAAAAAAGATTACCAATAGCAATTGATTTTATCCATCTCAATGAAAGGAATTCGGCAATTGAAAAATATACTAGAGGAGTTACCCCCTGTGTTATTGGAAAAACGGCTACAGGATATGTCACTGTAGTAACTAAAAGTGAAATGAATGAATGTGAAGGCAATGCAGAAAAATTTGAGGCATTTATAAAGGAAAAATTACAAAATCAATAGTATGACTATTATAGCCCACTGAGAAAGGCATGTTGTGACTGAACAAAAAGAATCTCGCCTGAACGAATTCTTAGAAAATCCCGAACGCTCACTTTGGTCTATTGCAATTCCTGTTATTGCTGGTATGGCTATACAGACTCTCTATTCAGTAGTTGATATGCTTTTCATTGGCCAATT
Organism: Candidatus Poseidoniales archaeon; assembly: GCA_045567855.1. GTDB lineage: Archaea > Thermoplasmatota > Poseidoniia > MGIII > CG-Epi1 > CG-Epi1. The sequence goes on from JBJLCC010000046.1 coordinate 2,709, forward strand.
GGGTGGAAGTTCAATTGCTGCAGTTGCATTCAACATGCCTCTCTACTTCTTCGTTATGGGAATTACATTTGGAATTGGTACGGGAATTACGGCTACAATAGCAAGAGCTATTGGAGAGGAAGATAAAGAAAAAGCAGATGATGCCGCAAAGCACGGCATACTGATCGCGCTTTTTTTGGGAATTACTCTGACGTTATTTGGCTTATTAACAGGTAAGAAAGTTCTTTCAATGTTAGGCTCACCCGAAGAACTAATAGATGAATCATGGAGCTATCTCAGAGTCACTTGTTACGGTATGATGTTTATTGTATTTTCAATTGTATTCCGATCAATACTGGCAGGTGAAGGTGATATGAAATTTCCAGTAATGGTAGCTGCTACAGGTACAATATTAAATATTATTTTAGATCCTATTTTTATTTTTGATTTAGACGAATACGGAGGATTTGGACTAGATATGGGCGTTAAAGGAGCTGCTGCTGCAAGCGTAGTTTCTCAAATGATAGTATTTCTTATTTTCATTTTTATGCTATTTTTCAAGGACCATGCGTACATTTCGTTTGATATGCAAAATTTTACCTTTTCAAAAGATCTCATGAAAGAAATTTTAGTTGTTGGTATTCCATCCTCACTTTCAATGATTATTATGTCCTTTGGACAGGGTGTCTTCAATTATATTTTAATAATTGGATATGGACCTGACGCTGTAGCTGCATATACTATATCTGGAAGGTTGGATATGCTAATGTTTCTTCCAATCATGGGAATTGCTACAGGTCTAGTCACTACCGTGGGAATGTTCGCTGGAGCAAAACGATTTGACAAAGTGAGAAGTATCATTATTTACGCAATTTCACGAGCATTTGCTATAGTCTCAATTGCTTCAACAATCGTTTACTTTCTTACGCCTACTATCATTAGTCTATTCACAGATGATGAAAATATCAAGAATATTGGCGTAAGCGCATTGAGAACATTGTGCTTCACATATCCATTTGTTGGAATTGCGATGCCTTGTGGTAGAATAATGCAGGGATTAGGCCAGGGAATACCTGTTCTAGTCATTACAGCATTGAGGGTTTTACTTGTTTCAGCACCTCTAGCCTATTATTTTGCAATTATTGATTCTAGAGACATTGTATGGGTATGGTATTCTATTGCCATTTCTGTAAGTGTGTCAGCAATAGTTGGCCCTCTATGGGTTAGAAAAACCATTAACGAAATGGAAAGCTCAAACGAAAGTCTTAGTAACTAGAGCTAATGCCAAAAAGAAAAGAACTAAGCCTATTGCACGATCTATGGTTATTGAATTAGCGCGTAACGTATCTATTAACGGAGTGCCTGCGAGAATGGCTGCAACTAAAACATACCAAGTCGTATCTATAAGTCCAGCTAAAATTGCCATGACAATTCTCTCCGTTTGATCCATTTCCGGATCAATAAATTGACTAAAAACTGCTATTAAAAATACTAAAATCTTAGGATTTAGGAAAGATATCAAAAAACCTTCAATGAAACCTTTACGCCCGCTAATTTCATGCCCTTCCCTTACATCGGAAGGAACATAAGTGAGCATGTTAAAAGACAACCAAAGTAAAACTATGGCACCACTCCACTGCAATAATAAAAATATCGAATCATGAGCAAGTAAGAGAGCTGAAAGGCCTGTAACGGCAGCCAAAGCATAAAGTCCAAAACCAACGCCATGACCAATACCGGTCATAATGCCTTGTAGCCTTCCACCAGATATTGTATTTCTCAAAACCACAGCAAGACTAGGCCCTGGTGATATCGCGCCCATTGCACAAACAAAAGATAGAGCCAGAAGAGAGGTCCAATCCACCACTGCTATTTTCTCCTGAATTTTATTAATGTTGAACCTAGACCCCTATCTGATAATTTAAGTTCTGAAATTTCAGGATATATCCGTTTTATGTCACTCTGCAAGCCATTTTCAAGTTGAACATAATCTTTGATGACAGTACCTAAATTATGGCCATGTACTAGCTCAATAGAAGACCGTGAAGATTCCCAAGCTTCCGCAACAGCAATCTGTGACTTTAACTTAGCATCTGAGAGAGGTAGACCGTGAAGATCAACCCGCATTCTGATTATATTCCTAAAATTTCTTTAGTCTTCTTTGGATTGTCAGTTGTTAATGCCACATCTGCAGCATCCATTTCCATTTTCATAATGTAAAATGAGATAATATTGATGCCTGCATCACTCAACTTAGTTGCCATTTTTGCAAGTGCTCCAGGCTCATTAGAAAGTGTTGTCAATAGTAATTCATTGGACTCAAAGTCTCTACCCATATCTTTCAAAACTTTAGCAGTTGCTTCCTCGTCATCAGTAACCATTGTGACTGAGGCAGTAGAACGACCCATTCCTACACAACCAAGAATATTGATTCCATTTTCTCCAACTGCTGACGCTACGTCAGCCAATTCTCCTGGCTTATCTGCTAAAGACACATTGAATTCTTGCATAATAATTCCCTATCGGGGGGATATATATGTATTATGCTCTTTTTCTTCTAAGTTGTGCAACGACTAATGATGTTAGAACGATGAAAGTAAACGGTAAAGAAGATGCTTCTTCTGTAATATTAGGCGTCGGTGTACTTGTTGAAATCTGTAAATAAGTTACAACATTAGCACTGGAGGAAGAATCTTTCAAGGCTCTTACCATTAAAGTCTGATTACCCTCAATTGAGTTTCCTGGCAAATATTTTAAACGATCGACAAACATTTGGTAATTTATCTCAAATGTTGAATCTCCTGACTCATAGTTATCCAAATCCATCCAGTTGTCACGCATATCCCAAGTCCTCCATTGAACTTTGTCAGGATTTCCACTAATTGAGAAAATAATATTCTTGCTCTGGTCTAAATACACTTTATTGTCTTCCATTTTTGAAGAAGTTACGTTAACAGATATTGAATCGGTAAAATTATAAACGCTGTTAGCCGCTTCCATGAGTGCAGGTAAAGCTTCTACTTGACCATGACCATACACATTATTTTGGCGATTTTTCGGTATACCATCTTCTGCACAAGGCTCATTGGCTCCCATGTAATGACACACTCGGTAGGTGGAAGTTTCTTGCATAATGTTTCTAATATCAAATGGAGATAAATCCGGGTTTGCTTGATACATCAAAGCTGCAACGCCAGCAGCACCAGGAGTCGCCATACTTGTTCCTGACAATGCTTCATAACCTGTACCTGTATTAGCTTCTACAGACATAACACTTGAGCCAACAAAAGCGATATTCGGCTTAACCCGACCTTCTTCAGTAGGCCCTTGACTGGAATAAATTGCAATGGCTGTGTCTTTATCGATAGCTCCCACTGTAATAACATCTTCAGCGCTTCCTGGAGTTCCAATTTGAGCACTTACAGCACTATTGCCTGCTGCAATGAAAAGGGCAATGCCGTTTCTAACCATCTCATTCGCCATTCGATTAACGCTTTCTTCTTCATCTGAAGTCCACTCAATTGCTCCAAAACCTCCCAAACTCATGCTTGCTACTCTAATGTTAAATTCGTGCCTTTTTTCAACGGTCCATTCCATTCCCAGCATTACTTGAGCAAAAGAACCGGAACCTGAATCTGAAAGAACCTTAACGCCTACCAGTTGCGCTTGAGGCGCCATCCCAGTATGCTCATATGTTGGAGCTCCTGTACCGGCTGTAGTCCCTGCACAATGTGAACCGTGGCCGTTTCCATCATAAGGCTCTGTGCTACCATCAGTAACTGAAGCATTATTGACTGCATCGAAAAAAGCTATAACTTTGGGATCATCGGTGTTATTATCATCATCCAAGTCATCAAGTCCAACATGTTCATCATCAATACCGGTATCAATAATGGCAACTACGCTTCCGGTACCATCATATCCTGTTTCCTCGTAAATTCCCCATACCCCATGAACATCTTTTACATCTGAATTTGACACTTGGAGAATACCATCTAATTCAACCATAACTACACCTGGCAGTTTCGAAAGCGTTACTAGATCTTCCGTAGATACTGAGCCTGCAATACTATCAATCAAATGGTAAGTATGAAAGTGAATGAAATCAACGCTATTGATTAGCATATCTTTGTCTGAAATAGTAGGCGTGTGATCAAAATCTACAATAACACCTATTCTTCCATCCTCATCAACCCAATTATGCTTTTTACTATCAATAGCAGTCCAAATATTATCTTGTATACCATCCCTGTTCTTGTCCATATTGGTGTTTTCCCACCAATTATCATGAATCACTTCCTCGGATAAAAAGTCACCCGAAGACTCGTTTGAACTGCCAGATGCAATAACTGGCTGGAGCAAAAGCATTGCAGAAAGCAAAACTGCTATCAGTAAGCGCATAGTCTGTCAAGGAGTCTGGGATAAAAAATATTCGTAGAAATTAATGGTGGACCCGTCGGGATTTGAACCCGAGGCCTCCTGCTTGCAAAGCAGGCGATCTTCCAGGCTGATCTACGGGCCCGATGTAGTTTAATGGAGGAAGGGGGAGATAAAAACGACTATCACTATTCTCTTACTCCAGTTTGAACATTCCAAAGACGATAATAACTTGATTTATTATCTATTAATTGTTCATGTTTACCTGACTCAATTACTTTTCCACCATCTAAAACTATTATAGAATCACTATGTCTTATTGTAGAGAGCCTGTGAGCAATGACTATGGTTGTTCTATCCTTTGATATAAAATCCAAAGATTTCTGCAAAGCTTCTTCTGTCTCATTATCGACAGATGAAGTCGCCTCATCGAGTACTAAAATTGGAGCATCTTTCAATACTGCTCTAGCAATCGAGATTCTCTGTCGTTGACCTCCAGACAGCTTGTGTCCCCCCTCACCAATCTGAGTATCATATCCCTCTGGAAGACTTTCAATAAAATCATGTATTTCTGCAACTTTGGCAGCATCAATGATTTCAGACTCAGAAGGTTCTTTACTTCCGTACGCTATATTTTGTAAGACAGAGCCTGGAAACAATGTAATAGTTTGAGTGACCAAGGAAATTGAAGATCTTAAATCCTTTAAACTTAATTTTGATATGTCATTGCCATCCAAAAGAATATTTCCTGATTTTGGCACATGAAATCTCAGTAACAGACGGATGAGTGTAGTCTTACCGCTCCCTGTGGGTCCAACTATGGCTTGAGTAGTGCCTGGTGCAATTTTAAAATCAAAATTGTCCACTACAAGCTCTCTTCCGGGGTAAGAGAAACTAACATTTTCAAAGCTAATTTCTCCCTTAACATTAGAAGAATCTAAAGGCAATGCCCCCTCTTCAATTCTAATTTCAGTCTCTAATAAATTAAGAACTCTTGTTGTGGAAACCATAGCTCTTTGATATAAATCAAACGTTTCTCCCAACCTGGTTAAAGGCCAAAGAAGTCTTTGCATCATAAATATCATAACGCTATAAGATGCAATAGCCATTTCTCCTTCTAAAGTTATCAAACCACCATGAAGCAATGTGCCTGTAAATCCAACAAGTATGGCCATTCGAATAAGAGGAACAAAGGCAGCACTGAGTCTTATTGCGTCCTGGTTAGCCTCACGGTAAGCTTGAGAAGCTTTTCTAACTCTTTCGACTTCAAGTTCTTCAGTTGTGAAACTTTTAATTGTACTAATTCCACTCAAATTATTAGACAACAATGCATTGAGTAAACCAACCTCTTTCCTCACTTTAGAATATCTGGGCGCTATTCGAGATTGAAACATAAAGGACCCAATAACAATAACTGGAATTGCTCCAATCGAGTATAGAGCTATTGTAGGTGAAATATAGAAAAAAATTGCTCCTATTATCACAACAGTAGTACTAACTTGTAGTATTTCATTTGCACCTTTATCCAAAAATCTCTCTAATTGATTAATATCATCATTCAAAATTGACATTAATTCCCCTTTAGATTGATCTCCAAACCACTCCATTTCTAAATTCTGAATATGTGAATAAGCATCTAGTCTTAATTCGTGCTGAACTGTCTGTGCCAAATTACGCCACAACACTCCATAAATATATTCAAATAATGATTCAAAAACCCAGATTATAACTGTTAAAATAGACAACACAATTAATTGTTCCTTAGGGTCTGAATAACCAAAATCAGATAGAACTGATTCTTCTCTCTTAACTACAACATCTACTGCAGCACCTATTAACAAAGGTGGAGCCAAATCAAATATTTTATTCAAAATCGAAAATAAAGTGGCTAACCACATTGTAGACCTATGATTCTTTGTGTGGGCTAACAATCTACGAATCGGTACTTGCTCAGTCATTGTTGCTTTACTCTTGCATAATGTCCATCTGAAATTTGAACAAGTGGAATTACTTCATTCAAACTTGAACGAACAATATATTCAATTCCCTTTCCTTCAATTGCACTAATTTCCAATTTCTCTTGCTCTGTTATTTCTGTAGCCAATTTAGCTTTTGATTCATCTAAGTAATTAATTGGACTTGGAACGTCCCCAAGAATCATAATTTTATCCTTATTTTTATCAAAACTTGGAGTTGCAGACAAAAGGGCTTTGGTATATGGATGTTGAGGATTAGAAAACAATTCATCAGTATCTGCTTCTTCAACAACTCTACCCAAATACATTACAGCTAAACGATCACACATGTACTCAATCACTGAAAGATCATGTGAAATAAAAATATAAGTTAAATCATACTTCTTTTGCAAATCATTTAGAAGATTTAGAATCTGGGCTTGAACTGAAACATCTAAAGCAGAAGTAGGTTCATCTAAAACCAATATTTTTGGATCAAGAGCAAGAGCTCTGGCAATAACTATCCTCTGCCTTTGACCTCCTGAAAATTCATGTGGATATCTATACAAGTGTTCCTCTCCAAGACCTACATTTTCCAACAACTCAATTACTCGCGAACGTGCATTATCTGTTTTACCATGTATAACAAGTGGTTCACTCACAATATCTTTAATCAACATTCTCGGGTTCAAGGCCCCCATTGGATCTTGAAAAACAACTCCTATTTGTTTACGGAAATTGCGCAATTCTTCACTAGTTAACTCCTCTAAATTATTACTACTAAAATTATTCCCAGTAATTTCCTCAGATAAGATAACTGAGCCTGACGTGGGCTCTACAAGTCTAAGCAACGTTCTCATTAAGGTAGTTTTTCCACAACCACTTTCACCAACTATACCGAATGTTTTGCCTGATTCGATTTTTAAATCAACACCATCTAATGCCTTGACCAAAGCTACATCAGTTCCCCAAGCATTTTTGACAGGAAAGTGCTTCCTCAAATTTTTAATAGTTAAAATTCCCTTCATGATGTCCGAACCTCCTCTAAATTTGGAACTTTCAACCTTTCCTTACCACCTTTTGGTATAGCCTCCAACAGGCCTTTAGTATAATCATTCTTTGGATTGGAAAATATTTCATCTACTGTAGCTTGTTCAACAATTTTACCCTTGTACATGACGGCTACTTTTTCACATGTTTCAGCTACTACTCCTAAATCGTGTGTTATCAATAAAACAGACATATTCTCCTCTTTCTGAATGTCTTTGATTAATTGTAATATTTGTGCTTGAATTGTGACATCTAATGCAGTTGTTGGTTCATCTGCAATCAGCATTTTGGCTTTACCTGCTAAAGCCATTGCAATCATTACCCTTTGTTGCATACCTCCACTCAATTCATGAGGGTAAGAATCTGCTATTTGCTCAGGATTAGGCAATTTAACTCTAGACAATGCATCAATTACCATCAAATCTAGTGCAGATGCAGGATTATCTTTCTGAACATAATCTCTAAAGAACATCAACAATATTACAAACAGGAAAGGCAAAGAGAATCCCCATTGACCTAACATAACGAACAAAGAAATAAATGATATACAAAAGGCCATAATTGTAAACTCCACACCAGGAGAAGCTTTCCATTTTTCACTTTTATAAACTGGAATTTCTTTCTCTGACGCTAAGTCTTGAATTGCTTTATTTTGATGTAAAACTAGAATTTCTCCAATCTGTTCATTAACGGTCATGACTGGATTTAAGGCTGATAGAGGATCTTGGAAAATAATACCAATCTCACCCCCTCTTATTTCTCTTAATCTTTCATCTGAAGCATTTGTTATATCTTCTCCATTTAACTTAATAGTGCCATCAACAATCTCACCGGCCTTAGGAAGTAATTTCAAGGCAGAGTAACAAGTAACTGATTTGCCACTTCCTGTTTCTCCTACTAAACCAAATATTTCTCCGTCTTCAATTTTAAGATTAACTCCATCTAATGCTTTAACGACACCGTCATAAGTATTGAAATTTGTTTTTAAATTTTCGATTTCTAACATTAATTCCTCTGCTTAGGGTCCAAAATATCCCTAATTCCATCTCCTAGAAGGTAAAAGCCTAGAGCCCATAGAGCAATAACTAGCCCAGGGAAAAAGAAAGACCACCATTGTCCTAACAAAATATTGTCTTGTCCAAATGAAACTAGCTTACCCCATTCTGCTAAATCTGGACCTCCTCCGAATCCCAAAAAACCTAAAGCTGCCAAAGATAAGACGATACCTCCCATATCCATAGTAGCAATAACAATCACAGAAGTAATGCAATTGGGAATTACATGCTTAAATATTATTCTAAAATCTGAAGCACCCGATGCTTTCGCAGCTTCAATATAGGGCAATTTACGGATTCTGAGAGCTTCAGCTCTGATGATTCTCGTAAACCCAGGCCACCCCACTATTATGAGAGCGTACATCAACATTTCAATAGAAGTATCCTCAGTAACTGCAATAATTGCTAAAGCCAAAACCAAACCTGGAATTGCAATGAAGACATCAGTGATTCTCATTACTATGTCATCGACCCTGCCTCCGTAATATCCAGATACAGCCCCTATTACAACTGCAATAAATGTACCCGTAAAGACAACTTTAACCGCAACATCCAGTGAAGTACGGCTTCCCCAAACTATTCCGTAATAAATATCGTAACCTCTGTCTGTGCTTCCCAAAATGTAACCATCTACTTCACCTGAATCTGCAGTACAAGAAAAATAACAAGGTGGTTGAAAATTCCTAGGTTGATTGAAAGAAAAATGTTCTTCCATTCTCATCGGATCTCTCTGATTTTCTGAAGGGGGGGCAAGCCAAGGTGCAAAAAAGGCAACCGAAATCAAAGATATAACCAAAAAGAGACCTAGCATAGTGAGTGGATTCTTTCTGATTTGGTACAGTGTTCTTTTAAATTCATCAAATTTTGGTGTGAGACTGTCTTTCAAATCGTTCCAATTGTATGCTAGATAACCAAAATAAGAAATAGCTAAAATCATTAAAATAGTCATGAAGAAACCCGATAGTATTGACCAAACTACAAACAACGTTCCTAATGATAACAAGAGGAGCCAAAGGTCTTCGGGATTATTCAAAAATCTGACTCCCATTGAGTATAACGAGAAGGAAATTAAAGAAAATAAGATGATTATACCGAGTATGACTGCGTAATCCACACTAAAGTAGGTTGTGATTAAAAGTAAGACTGAAAGAGAAACTATAACTATCTCCGCTGTACTCGAATGGCCGCTTAATTCAACTCTTGGATCTAAGAAAGCATACAAAATATCAACAATTAAATTTGCGATTATGTAAAGAAAAGCTGAAAACAAAGTATATGCAAGTATTGCAGATACATCTAAACTTCGCATTGCTGTAATTGCCCATGCACCCAATCCCGGCCAAGTGAAAATAGTCTCAGTCAATACTGAACCATTAATTAATCCTGCAAATCCCATTCCTAGAAGCGTTACTGTAGGAATCATTGCATTTGGAGCTCCATGCTTGTAGGTAATTTGACTTTCAGAAAGACCCTTAGATTTAGCTGTTCGAATGTAATCTTGACCTAAAACATCTAGCATATTTCCTCTCATCAACCGGATAATTGTTGCCATTGAACTATATGCTAAAACGGTAGCTGGAAGTATCATGTGCTTTAAAGCATCCTTAAAATGAATCCAAGAACCTGCAGCTATAGCATCAAAAAGTAAAAAATTAGTATTCATATCAATAGGATCTTTAATTTCCCAAAGAACTTCATCAAACCGAGAAGTAATTGGCCAATTTAATTCAGGAAAATAAACATCAAGAGTTACTGCGAAAAAATATTGAAGAACTAAAGCGAACCAGAAGATTGGTATTGCAGAACCTGCTAATGCAAATAAACGAATACTATGGTCTTCCCATCGATTCTGCCTAATTGACGAAAAAATTCCAAGAGGAATCGCTGTTGCTACAGCAAATACAAAAGCTAAAATTGAAAGCTCAAGTGTTGCCGCAAATCTATACCGCAAAGCGTCTGAAACTTCTTCATTTAGAACTTCTGAATAACCCCAGTCAAAAGTGATTACACTTTTGAGATAAGTAAAATACTGAACATAAATTGGCTCATTAATACCGTGTTTCTCAGCCAACATTTCGTATTGTTCATCAGTAGTTCTTTCGGTTACGTATGCAGCTAATGGATCTCCCATGCCATATGATAAATAAAATGTGATTATAGTAACACCTAGCAAGACCGGAATAGTCAGTGCTAATCTTCGAGCTACATATATCCAGAGTTTCACGTTCTGCTAAAGAACGTTTTACTTAAGAATAGAGTGTCTAACTCTTACTCAAAGTGTAGTACAATGTACCGTGCATCATATTATGATACCAACCATTAACCCAGTCTTTGACTATTCTATAACTTGTTGGTTGATAACACCAAATGTGTAATGCTTTTTCGTGCTCTAAATCTGCAATATCATAATACATCTGCTGCCTCTGAAAGGTATCCTGTTCTGCTGCAGCTTCCATTATTAAATTATCAAGATCATCATATTGAAATCCTAAGTAATTAGATGGATAGTAGCCCTCAGCACCATGTAAGAAAGGGTGCGCAAAATTGTGCGGATCTGAATAATCTGCACCCCATCCAAGCATGAATATTGGAATTTCTCGAGTCTTTAATTTATCCAAAAACAGTGGCCACTCTAAGCCTTGAATTTCGATATCAAATTTAGGATTTAAACTCTCTATTGCATTTTCAAGCAATAATAGCCCTTCAAGTCTTACATCATTACCTAGATTGTAGTAAGCATCTACACTGAAGCCTGTATCCCAAACACCAGCCTCCCTAAAGTGCATTTCTGCCATTGATAAATCGTAACTATATTGCGGCCCATTTGGATTATATCCCAACATGCCATCAGGTATAGGACCTCTTGGCTGCTTACCCCTGTTGTCTATTACATCATTGATAAAAGTATCATAATCAAATGAATAACAGAAACCTTTCCTAATATCTTCATTAGCAAAGAAATCACTAGAAGGTGCTGAACTTGTTTGATCTACATTAGCGATATCATGATTGAATGAAATTTGAATCATAGTCATAGAAGGAAGATTGGATTTATAATCAATATTATCATAAGTTAATGCTTCATCAACAAAAGTTGGTTGAACATAAACTGAATCTGCATTTCCAGATCGAAGTTCTAGTAATCTTGCAGATTGATCATTATTCTTTTTGATAACTACAGTTTCTATGAAACCTTTTGCTGTAACACCAAAAGACTGCCTCTCACTATCAGACCAGCCTCTCCAATAGTTTGGATAATATTGCATTAAAACATACTGCTCTGGAACCCATTTACCACCATAATCCTCATTCATCATGTATGGCCCGGTACCCATTACTTCTTTTTCAATTGAAGTACATTGTGTACCTGCTGCAGGATAACCACAACCTTTGCTAGTGACCCAATCCTTAGATACAATGGAACCTGCAGTATAGGCCATTATTGGTAAAAATCGTGGTGCAGCTTCCTTCAATTGAAATTGAACTGTGTATTGATCTATTTTTGTTATACTGTCTACAATACCATCACCATCTTCATCAGTATCATCAAGTAATTCTGCATACATCCAGGATGGACCCAGACCCATTATCAATAATCTATTAATTGAAAAAACTACATCATCTGCGTCCATCGATGAACCATCATGAAATGTAACTCCTTGTCTAATTTTGAAAGTATAAGTCAAACCGTCTTGTGATATACCTCCATTAGATGTAGAAGGCACTTCGGTAGCTAAAACTGGAATCAATTTATCTTCCTGATCTCTGTCATAAAATACTAAGGTTTCATAAGTATTTGAGAGAACTCCTCCGCTAGCTGAATCATAAGCTTCTGCCGGATCTAATGTTCGTGGATCTCCTATACTAACAGTTGTGTATACCTTAGGATCTGGAGATTTAGACTCTGATGATTGCTCTGCAATTACTCTAATCGTTCTGTAGACCGTATCTGGGATATTATCTTCGCTGGTAACTGTGAGTTTGACTGGATAGCTACCAAGTACTGAAAAACTACTAAAACCACCTGCAGAGCCAAAAGTATGAGATACCTCTGAACCTGTACCAGTTTCGCCATCACCAAAATCCCAAGACCATGAAGTTATTGCTGAATTCGATACAGACCAATCACCATCTTCATCTTGGGACCAGGCCCAAGAACCGGCTCCATTGAAATCTACAGAAGCACCAGGGGAAACCACTGAAGCTTTAACTGAAAGGATTCCATGAGGCACTCCTGAACCCTCATTAACTTCACCATGTAAAACTGTAATGTACGTTAGTCCCTGATCGTTATTACCAACAGCCCCATCGTCATCAGTAACTGATAAGGAAACAATGTAATCACCTGGACTCTGATATCTGTGCATTGCCATTTTGGTAGTGGCTGTATTACCATCTCCAAAATCCCACAGATAAGAAGAAATTGAACCATCTACATCTTCTGATTGTGATGCGTCAAATTGAATTTGGTCATTAAGATTTACAACTCGCAAACCAGTTACTACATCAACAACTGCAGTAGGATTGATATTCTTCCCTATGGCTTCATCTGTGTCAATACAACCTGAAAACATTAGCAGGCCAACAATGGCCATCGAGCATATTTTTTGTATTTGATTTTTCATTTAGTTCACCGTTATTGTGAATTGAGAACCTGCATTGCATTCTGCTGGAACTTGAACATTAACAGACCTACCATCAGGTAGACCTACTGTCAAAACTTGGCCCGGAACGACACCCGGAGGGACTGTTATTGTCATACTAGTAGGCTCATTTGATGGAACTGGAGGTACTGCTGCCTGAGGAGGTGAGACTGGTGGCGCCACTGGATTTGGTGCCTGTTGAACAGGAGGTGCAGACATAGGTGGAGCTGCTACTGGAGGTTGAGTCGGTGCTTGAGCTGGAAAACCCCAGTCATCTTGTGGTTCTTCATCTTTCCCAATAAATGAGATATATCCTCCATAAGCTACTGAACCGATT
>JBJLCC010000047.1:0-15985 GCA_045567855.1 Candidatus Poseidoniales archaeon
ACGTTGCCGTTATCATAGGTCTCTTTTTGCATGTCGTTTGAGATTACATCTAGCCAGTCTTCAGCAGCTGAAATTGATGAAGTAGGTAAAAGACTTCGATCTACAGTTATGCCTAAGTAAATATGATCTTTATCAATTAAAGTTATTTGCTGTTCTTCAGTTAAGAGTGTCCAAGTAGTGTAAATTGGGTTTGCTGCCAGAACGGGGTTCCCTTGTGGCCACGGCTCATATATTCCTAAAATAGTAACATTTTCTAGCGTCATTTTAACCTGGCAATACATTAATCTGTATTCTTCGCCCTCGATTATTTCACCAGGGCAATCTTCATCTTCCATAACGCCAGGAAGACTTCTTTCGTATGTGTAAGTGAATGTTAGAGTATCAATATTATCTCCTACATCAGCCCCAGCCGCAGATGCAATGTCTAAAGGAACATAAATTCCTCTTTGACTGTTAACTTCCTGATGAGTCTTCCATTCACCCATCTCGTAAATTATATTTTCAGATAAACGTTCTGCAAGTACGCCGTCAAATGCTCCAGGACCTAGGAAAGAAATGGCCCTTACATTTACCACAGGCGGTCCAGTAGTATATTCATAATTCCATAAATCTTCAGTATCCCATTTCCGTTCTACGTCAGAAGTTTCAATTTTTTCCATGAATAAAGGTGAGGCATAGAATGCAGCATCATTTCCCCAACTAATCTCACTATGCAGACCACTTTTACCTAAGACAAGTGTGCAATCGTTAAATTCAGCTTTAAGGACAACTTCATCACACATTTGCTGAAGTACTGTAGTATCATTTGTCCAGCCAGTTGCTCCCTGTTCAGGGGCCGACTTAAATTCTATTTTTGAATCGAAAACAGTTTGTTCAATAGATTCTTCAAGAAAAGCTTGTGAAAGTCCTACTCCATAAATTAGAACAAGAGTGATTACCAAGCTTGCTAGGAAAACCCCCGCAAAAACTGCTAATCCTCTTTCTTTATCTCTCCATGAAGTAAGTGTCGCTATCCTAAGATTATCAGGTAAATCCAAAACTCTTTTCTGCAAACCTAAAAATCTTTTCTTCCACACAGTAATTGAGAAAAACCATGCTAGCCAAGAAACTTCAGAAGAGCTCATTCTTCTTCCTCCTCATCTTTGATTCCCCAAGCAGATTTGATGTCACTAGCAGCTACTACTCCATCTTTCATAAGTAACATTCTATCAGCTTGGCTAGCAAGATTTGGATCGTGTGTAACCATTAATACGGAAATTGGTTTTTCACCTTTAGTCAATATTTTGAATAACTTCATTATGTCGCTGCCGCTTTCAGCATCTAAGTTTCCAGTTGGTTCATCCGCTAGTAATAGTGGTCTCGAACCTGCAATAGCTCTAGCAACAGCAACCCTTTGTCGTTGACCTCCTGAAAGTTGTTCAGCACCGAAGTCGATTCTATCTCCCAAGCCTACTTTTGTGAGCGCAGATTTTGCCTTTTTCTCAGCCTCATCTTGTTCCATACCTGCAATTTCAAGTGCCATTGCCACGTTGTCAATTGCAGTTAAATGTTCGACCAAATGGAAATCTTGAAAAATCCATCCTACACCATTTCTTCTTACATTTACAACTTTATTTGGAGTATCCGTACCGTAGGCAAATTTAGTTGCTTCTGTACTATTTACATCTTCTAGTTCAATTTCACCTTCATCTCCAGGCAATAATCCTCCAATAATATTTAGTAGAGTTGATTTTCCACAGCCAGAAGGACCCATAAGGGCTACCAATTCTCCTCTTTTAATTTCCAAATTAATACCTTTCAAGACTTCCACTCGAGTGTTAAACGTTTCTGAACCGAAACCTTTCTTCAATTCTTTAATTTCTAATAATTGCACAGTTTTTCATTGATGCAGTCCTATAAAAAACGTATTCACACTGACTTAATGTTATAAATATACTATAGATTCGTTTTAACTAAGCTTTCAGTATATTTTTTGATAGCCTCTTCCATGCTCATTTCACCTAATAAAACTCTGTTTGCAGTTTCTTTGTTAATTGTAATTAGGCCTTTTGACAGCCTTCGCGATTGCTTTTGTATCCAAGCTATTTCACCATCTTTTGGACTATATTCACTAGGTTCTTTTGGCTCAGGAATTCGAGAGGCAATTCGAATTGCAGCTTCTATGTGACTCCCGCTACCACTACGTCTCTCATCAATGAATTGTATTTTGCTTTTGTATTTTTGAAGAGAGCTAACTATTAAGTTTCTTGTTGGCGGGCTTCCAATTCCGATTTTAATATTCTTCAGTCCTATCTCATTATCTATCGATATAATTATTTCAGTCATTATCACTATGCTTTTGAATTCTTTCTGAAATAGTAGGTGATTATTTGATGAAGCTACAAGCCCACAAATACCTCCAGGGTCGATACCTATAGTTAGGCTATCTTTTTGGTAGTAGGCACATCTTATTTTTAATTCCAGGATATCCAAATTTCCTGGAATTATGTTTGGTGTTAAGCAATCTTCTATAGGTTCATCCGTTACGATAACATCTATTTCATGATCTACTATAGGGATTTTCTTTAAGTGTACAAGGTTAAATTCTGCATTCTTAAGTTTTCTTGTTATATGATTTAGTTTTGAAAAGTTATTAGTTAAAATTCCAACTCTCATGGTTTTGTCCACTTTAAACTAATCCAATATTTCTCATAAGCCAGTACAATTATTTTATTTACACCGTGACCAACTCGAATCATCCTCGCAATGTCTAGCCAATTATGATTCTTTTCTGTTATATGTATCAACCATGGGGCATGTTCAGATTCATAATTATATACTCTGTAGTGAGTTCCAAATTTAAGTCCGGAATGAATCTGATATCCTAAATCAACTAGCATCTTCATTTTTGGGTCTTTGTTAATATTTACATGGTCATCTTTTAGTTTTGTTTTTGGCCACTCAACTAAATTTGCAATGTAGTAAACTACATCACCTTCATTATCGACAATTCCGATTTGTGTACGTCTTTCTAATCCATTCTCTAATTCTTTTATTACTTTAGTAAAATCAATGCTATCGTGGAAATAGTAACTATATACTACAGCTGATGCCGCAGCCTTTGTTGAAGTGTTTCGGTCATAAAGACGTAACCCTTCTTCGCCAGATTTTACAACAAGTCCTCGTTCTTTTAAGTCCCGGTAGGTTTGATAGAAGAGATTATCTTTTTTGAATTCGTCAACTTCGTTATCGGACAACAATATATCTTTTCTATCATTGGAGTACAAAGCTTCATAGTCTGTTAGTAGTAAATCGCCTCCACTTTGCGGAGTTCCAGTGTTTCCTTTATTGTATATTTGAGCGGCTATTTTCTTGTCTGTTACAATTATATTGTTATCTACTCTTTTGTAAATCAGATCTTCACCTCATTTACTAGCTTTACCTTTCCTGCATCACTTAACATTCTTGCATTGTACTTTGGGATTGACTCTGTGTCTCCTCTTTTAAGAGTATAATTTTTAGCATCCATTCCAGTAAATGTAGGAAGATCTTCCAGCACTTTTACACTCAAGTATTCTGAATTGTCTGATTTACCATCATTCTTTTCATTAATATTTTGTTGAGTTTGAACTTCAACCTTTTTTTCAATTTCAACTTCCTCTTTCCTTTCGACTGTAGTTTCTTTCTTTTTATCAGATTTAACTTCAGGTATGAACTCAAAATCAGTACTAAGAAGAGTATTTTCTCTATGCTTTTCAATGACTGAGCAAACAGATTCTAAGTATTCACTTTCATTAACATGAACATTGTCAGTACTGGGATTTTGACCATTAACTTTTTCTCTTGCTAAATCGGTAAGCTTTCTTTCTCGATGCTTGTGTAATTCAAGCTTTAGGTCCATAAGTTTTCTCATATCTGAATTACTTTTTTCTAGTCTTTTTACATTTCCCTTTGATTGTTCAATAACTTTTTTTATCTGATTTTCTAAAGTTCGGATTTGCTCATAGAAGCTATTAGATATTTTGGTTAATCTTCCCTCTTTTCTCTCCTTTAAAGTTTGAACTCTTAAGTCTCGAAGAGTTAATAATTGAGCAACCATTGTTTTCCCATTTTGAAAGCCTAATAAGAATGTTTGCCAGTAAAAGTCTTTTATCTACACATTTAGTTGTGACTCATGAAGAAGTGCCCAGTCTGTGCAGTGGAGGTTGAAGATACAGCACCATTTTGTAATATTTGTGGGGTTAATCTAGCTGGCGCTAAAGATGTTGGTCCTTCACAAGTTGATACCCCTGTAGCTAAGGAAGAGTCTTCTTCTGATGTCTCATCAGTTTCTTCAATGCCTCCTGTTTCTACAGGAAGGAATAAGTCTAGCTTCTATTTGCCAGCTCTACAATTTTTGCTTGCAGTTGCCTTATTAGGATTGGTTCTTTACTACACTACAGCAGATGTTCCAAATCCAGATACCGTAATAAATGAGGGTAAAGTAACTGAAGAAAATTTGAGTAATTATACTTCTTACAATGAGCCTTTGACTTGTCCAGGTTGGTCTGAAGCATTCACAAAAGGTAACGATAATGGTTGTCCTTTGGTACTAAATTCTGAATGGGATACTGCGAATTTTAATGTTAAAACTCACGAGTACCAGACAATTCTTGGCATTACAGCTTTGCTAGGTCTTTGCATAATCATTCAAGCAAGGAGAATTAGTGATAGCAACATTATGGCACCTCTTTTACTTATGTTATTCGTTCTTGCTATTGTTTATCTTTTTATGGGTCGTGATCAAGCCCCATTAGAAGGATTCGAAAGTACACTAGGAGCAACTGCAGGCTTAGTGATTATTGTTGTTTCTTATATTGTATTTCTTTATGCAGTTACTGGTAAAGATATAAGCGAAGCTCCGTTATCAACGATTTACTCATTTATCGGTGCTGGCTCACTAGTATTTGCAGCCTTACACCATAATTGGGTACGAGGGCCTTGGTTATCTTGTGATACTTCTTTAACCTCTTTTGATACTTCATTGGAGCAAGCTTGTACCCAAGTAGGTGGTCAAGTACAATACGCTTACATTGATTTACAGCCAATAGAAATGCTAATTTTGTTGGCAGGTATATTATTCCTTTTACTTGGAATAGCAGGTTACATTCTTCAAACTGTTAGATTAAAAGATATGGAAGAAGCAAAATATTTCTTTATGATTCTTATGGGTCTATCTCTACAGTTTGTTGTAGTAGTTTGGAATTTAGTTCGAAATAGTGCTAATTTTTACTTCGAACAGGGAGATATAATTCTTACAGTATTGTCTGTTTCGATTTCGTTTATTGGGATGTATCTGTTTTACCGCAAGAGAAAATCTGAGCAAAGCATGGAAGGATTAGCTTATTTCGGTTTATTTGTATCTGGTATAGGTACATTGTTTGCCACAATGATAGCACCAGCTCTCCTTTCAGGAACTGATGTTTCATCTCCAGAAAGTACCACTGAATGGATAATGTTTGGTTTACCATTAGCAGTTGCAGCAGGGGCTGTTTGGTATGGAATAAAATATGGTGCAGAGAAGTTTAGAGACAGAGTTGTAGAGATGCAACTATCTAAGCCTCCAGTTTCCGATCCATTTGATTCTGATTATGTGCCAGAGGAAGAAGTTATTGATGATAAACAACCATCAGACCCTGAAGCGATAAAATCAGGAGATATCTCACTTGAAGATGCGATGGACAGGTTATTATCTGAATTTCCAGAGGCTACTATTGATATAAAACCAACAGAAGATGAAAATTACGGTGTCGATTTGAACTTGAGTGAGATTGAGAAAGAGCTCAAAGAAGAATTAGCACAGACTCCAAAAATCAGAAAAGCTATGAAAGTGGATTACAATGTAGATTATGAAGAATTATCCAAGTTTTATTCAACCACTGAAGATACTATAAATCAAACTGTAACTCATCTAAAATCTGGAAGAAATATTATGCTCTATGGAGATCCAGGTACAGGTAAAACTGCTTTAGCTAATTTACTTTTAAGTCAAGTTTGTGGAGTAAAAGAGGCCAGAGATGGTAGTATGATTCCTAATTATTCTATAGTTACCGCTAATGCTGAGTGGTCTAATTTTGAAGTTATCGGTGGTATTTCACCTGATGATTCAGGCGGATATTTTTTCAAAGATGGATATGTTGCTGATGCTGCAAAGAATTGTGAAAAAACAATGCAAGAGGATGGCAAACCTCACTACTTAGTAATTGATGAGTTTAATAGAGCAAATATTGATGAGGCCTTTGGTAAATTATTTACTGTATTTGAGTACAGAGATAAGCAAGCACTACTTACAGCAAAAGAGACAGGTGGCGCACCGTTTATGATGCCTCCTGAATTCCGTATTATTGGAACAATGAATACCCAAGATAAGAATACTCTTTTCAATGTAGGTCATGCATTGATGAGACGTTTTGCTTTTGTTGAGATTGGTTTACCAGATAGAGACGATGAGTACAAACGTATGCCAGTGTTTGTTTTTAACAAATTGAATAAACTAGGCATTGCTCCAGATAGGCCGGATGACAGCGATGGAGTTGATTGGTATTCTAAAGAGATGTTTGATTTTTACGACGATGACGGAACCATGTTTAAGGCCTTCAATAAATTCATGAACTTTTTAGAAGAACAAGAGTTACCTCAGTCAAGAGATGATGAAGTTGCAAGAGGTGTAAGAACTTACAGGAAGATTGGTCCTGCAGTTATCATTGATTCAATGTTAACAGTGTTTAATTCTCGAGGTCAGTATGATCTTGATAGAGCTTTAGCAGATGTAATTAAATCTAATATCATGCCCGCTTTGGAAGGACTTGAGAGAAATGAGCTAAAATGTTTGATGTTAAAAGCTCAAGAAGTTCTTGGCACAAATCATGACATTTCAGTTACATTAGAAAAGATGGTTGATTCACCAGGATTAAGCGTTTTCGGTTAGTATGAGTCTGCCTGACGCAACAATTGACCTGAATTTACCTGCAGATCACCCAGACCATTTACAAGAAGGAGAAAGCATTCTACTGAATGTTAATGCTTTTAGACCTCTGGAGAATGTTCACATAAGATTAGGAGCCGCTAGGATGGATAGCCTTCCTAAGATAAGATCAAATACAACACATTCTCAAGCTTTTGAGGTTCCAGATTATATAGGTACAAACACCATTGGTTTGTTCGATGAAAGCGGTAAATCAGTTTCCAATAAGCTAGAAATTGTTATAGCACCTAAAATGTTGGATTATGAGAAATTTAAAGAGTTGCGAGATAATCACATACCTGATTTAGTAAAAAACTCAGGAGCTGAAGAGCCTCCAGAAGGTATGTACCCTGGTGCAACATCATCAATTGAAGAGGAAAAAATATTGTTGAACATAGAACAGTTGCTAGAATTTTCTGGCAAATTGTTGAAAGTTACTAACGACATTCGTAAAGGAGCTTACACCTACAAAGTGGAAGTTGAAAGAAAGACGATGAAATCTCAAATCAGAGGAGCTGTCCGCTGGCAGAAAACGGCTTTAGCTAGAGCACAAAAGGGTACAGAATATGCAACAGCTCATGTCACTGATATACGTAAGAGGAAATGGAGCACTCCTACTAATATATTGTTAGTTAAATTCCACATGGAAGTTTTCATTGAAGCTATATTTTTTAGAGATGAAATGGATCGTAAAGAAAGAGAAAAAAAAGCATGGGCTGCAATTTACGGTAAAAAAGTACAAGAATTATCTGATGAAGCGAAGCTTCAGTTAGATAAATTAGATTTAGCTTGTAAGATGCATAAGCAAGTACTAGGTGATGGTAAACTTGCTGAATTAATTCCAGTTGCTAAGAATACTCGAAAGAGTCAAAGACTAATTAACAGGGAAGCTTTGATAGAAGCAAAGACTTGGAGTAGAAATAGGTCTTACCGTGAATTGCCTCCCCTTTGGAGAGATTTCTTAGATGATTACAAATCCTACTATGAAGAAACTGTTTTAGTTCAAACTCAGAAAATGACAGATATTTACGCTCTATGGATTCTTTGTGAAATGGCTTCAGGAATGAAATTAAGCGCTCACGCAAAGTCATTAAGAGAATTTAGGTCAAAGAACAAAGATATCGTCTTGAAGTATGATGCACCAGGCCAAGTTAGGCATGGTTGGAGCGATTCGATAATGGGTTCTCTATTCGGAGATTCTGAAGAGAAGGCAAACCCTGCTCAGGGTTCAGGTAAGCCTGAGATATTCATGAATTACAGGGGAATAAACTTCTATTTCGAAACTAAATATGATTTAGAACAAGCACCTCGTCAGGAAGATGTTTACAAGGTTTTGGCATACATGAATAATTATGACGTTCCTTGTGGAGGCATAATATATCCGGGTCCTCAATTAAAAGTCTCAGTGGATATCAGAAATAAACAAGTTATTGCTTGGATTCCTTTTACATGGACAGAAAAAGCCTTTGAAGTTGCTCCCAATTATTTTGCATTCATTTCAGATAGAATGGCTGCAATCCACTCTAAAATAGGCGAAGAGGATTTAGATACATTCGTTGAAGAAGTTGAAAGGACTGCTTTTGAATTTTACGAAGCAATAGCCGTTCCGGGTGCAGTTGCTCCTGAAATGCCAGAGTTTTTGTATAATGAAGAGGTCGAAATAGATCTAGAGGAGGTAATGGAGATGGAAGAGGATGAAGAAGAAATGAATTTGGATACTTTAGGTGAAGAGGGTTCGCAAATAAAGAAAGATAAATTATTAGAAGATATTGAAGAAGGTAATCTTGAAGAAGCTACTGATGGTGCTGGAGGGTATTCAATTTCTAAAGATGTTGCAGGTGATGAAATCGATAATGAAGAATCTGAAGCTATTGATGAAACAAATGAGTTCCCTGAGAGTGTATTCGAAAGCGAGTCTCCTCCGCCAGAGCCTCCTGTTCCACTTGACTCAGATGGTTCAGAAGATATACGAAATCCCCCAGAAAAAAAAATATCTCTGTCAATAGAAAAACTCCGAAAAATGGTTGACGAACAGGATAAGTAATTAAATAGTGTTCTTAATAAGTAGATATGATTAAAGTTGGTATCAATGGTTACGGTACAATAGGCAAGAGGGTAGCTGAAGCAGTAACACTGCAAAATGACATGGAAATCGTTGGTATTGTAAAGACAAAACCTACGTATGAAATGACAGGCGCTCTTGATGCAAATTACCCTGTTTTTGCTTCTACAAAGAATAAGATTTCTTTTTTTGAAGATTATGGAATTGAAGTCAGTGGAGTAACTGAAGATCTTATTGATATTGCAGATATAATCATTGACTGCACTCCAGGAAAACTTGGTGTGAATAACATGGATATGTACAAGAAATTTGGTACAAAAGCAATATGGCAAGGTGGAGAAAAGCATGCTCCAATTGGTACTAGTTTCAATTCCTTAACAAATTATTCGGAGTCAATAGGAAAAGACTATGTTCGTGTTGTTTCGTGTAACACAACCGGACTTTCACGTACTCTTTATCCCTTGTTGAATGAATATGGTATTGATAATGTTCAAGCAGTTATGGTGCGAAGGAGCGGTGATCCAAAAGATAGTGATCGAGGACCTATTAATTCCATAGAACCTGTACTAAATGTACCCAGCCATCATGGTCCAGATGTCCAAACAGTCATTTCTAATTTAAATATTCAGACTATGGCTGTCAAAGTACCTACCACAATAATGCATGTTCATTGTATTATAGCAGAGTTAGAGTCTGAGCCTGAAGTGGATAAAGTGATACAACTATGGGAAGCTACACCTAGGGTAAATTTGATTGAAGGTTTCTTGTCAAATGGGGAGTCTAAAGTCCGAAATTTACCTGGTACTGCCGAAATAATGGAATGGGCAAGGGATTCTCTTTATACGAGAGGTGACTTGAACCAAATAGCAGTTTGGAAAGATGGCGTTCATTCATTTGGTAAGAAATTATACTACTATCAGGCAATACATCAGGAATCAGATGTTGTTCCTGAGAATATTGATGCAATAAGAGCTATGTGTAATATAGAATTAGATTCTTCTAAATCTGTAAAAAAGACCAATCAAGCATTGGGAATCAACTAACTGCCTTTATCTTTTTTAGATATTCTGAATTTAGCTGAGTGCTCGCATTATTTTTCTTTCCTATCTGAATAAGTATTCCGTTAATTTCATTTATTTCTGTTTTACGCCCTTTCTTTACATCTTGAAGCATGCTACAAATGTTGTTTGCAGTCTTTTCTATTATTTCCTGAGTTAAGCCTAGAGGGTCTTCATTAAAAATAATATTGTTTGAGTTTGCTATCTTTGTAGATTCAGTGAGAATATCTTTTACTAAATTCCAATATTGTTGCTTCTTTAATTCACCATTTTTCAAATTATAGTATGAAGCTACAGGATTTATTGCACTGTTAATTACAGCTTTAAGCCAGATGTAGTTTTCAATGTCATTTACATGACTAATTTCAAAATATTCAGTAGAAAAGAGTTTTACAATTTTTTGTCCATCACTCTTCACATTGTGTAACTTACCTAATGAGGTATTTCCAGTTCCTTTAAATTTAGTAACTCCATGTTCCAAGGATTCAGCTCCAACACTTGTCACAATTGCAAATGTTTCATTGTTGTTTGAGAGATTAAAGTCTAACATTTTTAATCCATTTTGACAGATGATAACTTTACCTCGGAAATTGTTAAGGATTTTACGAGTTTTTTCGAGATCATATCCTTTAACAGCAATAATAACAAGATCTGGATTGTTTACATGAGTTACAACCTTAGCATTGATTTTTCTCTTAACATTCCCTTTAATAATCCACAATCCTTTTTCATAAAGTTGCTCATATTTTTCCGGCTTAACTAGTACAGAAACTTCATTATAATTGTCTAAAGAAGCTGCCAGTAGTAATCCTATTGCTCCGCCTCCTATAATCGTTACATTCATTTCTTTTCCGTATAAATGAGGCATTTATTGTTTAATATTTTTACGTTTACTTTAAGATCAGGATTTCCTAAATTTACTTTTATTTTGGGAAATAAATCAAATACACTTCCGGCGAGCTCTTTGGCAAGTTCAGTAGATGTGAACTTGTGTTCACCTTTTCTTTCTACTTTAATAGCAAATGTTTGCATTTTTTTTTCTTCTCGTATTAGATATTTTATTTTTTCATAAATTTGTTCGATGTTCGGTTCACAAAGTTCGGCTTCCATTAACCCATATTTATCTTTGAAATTCACAGAAATTAAATCAGTTGAGTTTAGACACAAATATTTACTTAGTATTTGATATTTGCATAAAATGTTATTCTCTTCAAATAATCTAAGTACTATTTTACGTCCAATTTTCTTTAAGCTTCTCTTTGGAATATCTATCGAAACGTAATTAATCATTTATTGATGATATAACCTTATCAATTATTTCATGAGAATGTCCAACGTAATTGTTAGGGTCCAAGCAATGAATTATTTTGTCATTACTCAAATATTTATTTACTTGAGGGTTTTCACTTATATTTTGACTAAATGTCACTCCTTTTTTCTCAGCATCCATAGTAATATTGCGTACTAGTTCGTGTGCTTCCTGACGGCCTAATTCGGTTTTTCCAAGAGCTATAACAAAGGCTTCTGCCATAGGTAAACCCCCAGCCTCATTCAAATTTAATTTCATTCTTTCTTCATTAACATACAAATTAGAAAATACATCGTCAGTTTTTTTAATTATAAATTCTAATAGTATGTAGAATTGTGGAAGTATAATTCTCTCATTACTTGAATTTGCTAAGTCTCTCTCGTGCCATTGTAAATTATTTTCATATGAAGAATACAAAACCGATCTTACTACTCTTGCTAAACCACCGATATTTTCAGAAGTAATAGGATTTTTTTTCTGAGCCATAGTAGACGATCCAACCTGTTTCTCTACATTAAATGCTTCAGCCACTTCACCAATATCGCTTCTTTGAAGATTTCTTACCTCTATTGTGAATTTTTCAATACTAGTCGCTAGATTAGCACCCCATGCTATCACTTCAGCGATTCTATCTCTGCCTAGAATTTGTGTTGTAGCTAAAGGTTCGTTTAGACCTAATTTTTTACATACCAGGCTCTGAATCTCAAGTGTATTAGGGTGCATGGCGGCGCCTGAACCTACGGCACCGAGTAATTTACCAGTCATTATTCTTGGCTTTAGCTGACTAAGTCTTTCTACATGTCTCGCCAATTCTGAAGCAAAGACAGCCATTTTTAGTCCGAAAGTTATTGGGGTAGCCCATTGTCCGTGAGTTCTCCCTAACATTACAGTATCTTTGTGTTTTTCAGCTAGATTAGTTATTGAAGTAATTAATTTGCTAAGAGCTTCTTCAATCAAATATATAGACTTCTTATGTTGTAGGGCTCTTGCAGTGTCAACTATATCGTAGCTTGTAGCTCCAAAATGAATCCATTTGCCAGCCTCTCCTACTTTTTCTTCCAATCCTTTTACAACTGCCATTACATCATGGTTAATCTCAGCTTCTATTTCCTCAACTCTTTCTCGCTTGACTAAAGGAATTCCCTTCCTGATTTCGGTAGCAGCCTCCTTTGGAACAATCCCTATATCCGATTGAGCTTCAGCCAATGTAGCCTCAACTTCCAAAAGAAAATTTAGGTAAGAATTAGCTCTAAAGACATCTCTCATCTCTTCAGTTCCGTATCTGTAATCAAGAACGCTTACTGGGTCCATATTATGTTAAAAGAGGTGGATATATACATATCTTTCACACAAGGCATTACTTTTATCTAGCTATACACTGACCAATAATATGCTCAACCGAATAGTTACTGGAATTTATTTGGCGCTTTTATTTTTTTTATTATCATTAATTTTCATTTCTAGCGCAAAAGCTATTGATGTTGATTTGGAACCTATAAACTTTACCTTTAATCCAGAGTATCCCAGTGATGGTGAAGCTGTAGATATTGCCTTTGAAGTAGTTAATTATGGCAATGAAACAGCTACTAATGTTGGGATTGTTGTCTGGAATAGTACATCTGAATGTGATTTAGAAGATGACTGCGTTGCAGTCTTCGAGACAACTGAAAATTTTATTGAAAAGGGTAAAAGTGCGTTTTTTGAATTTAGTTGTAAACCAGATGGGTTTGATGGTTGTAGTGGTGTTGGTGACCATGTCTTAACTTTATCTGTTGATTATGAGGATGAAATAGAGGAGACAGATGATGATAATAATAAGATTGTTTATGAGTATACCGTTTTTGACGGCGAACTGCCAGATTTGAAAGTTATTGACGAAGATTTCTCGATAATTTTTACTCCCGAGGTTCCAGCAGCAGGAGATTATGTTGACATACTAGTTTTTTTTGAAAATAGCGGAAGGGAAAGTTGTACTGAATTTAAGATAAGATTTGACCAAACATTAGGCGAAGAGACGAGTACTATTGAAGCTCCCAGATTTTATGCTATTGCTGAGGCAGGTAGTACTGCACAATTCAATATTACTTGGCAGCCAGAAGAGGTAGGAACATATCAAATAACTGTATTTCTCGATTCAGATAATGATATAGAAGAGTATAGCGATGATGATAATACTATTTCAAAAGAGCTAAGAGTCCGACCTCATACTCCCGAATTAACGATTAATGAGTTTCGTAATATATCTGTAGATCCTACTGATTATTGGCTTGAGGATATATATGCGGACCACGAGATAAATTTGACTACCCATATCTTAAATGAAGATTATGTTGTAGAGGCAAGTTCCGTTCGAGTCGGTTACTACGATTTGCCGGACAATGGTAATGAGACATTGATTGGATATGCTTTTATCGATGTAATTGAAAACGCAACACGGAACGGCGATGAAATATTTGGAGGTACCATGCCTGCAGTTATTACCTGGTCATCCAATACAGGCACTGGTATCGTTGGAAATCACACTATTATAGTAAGGATAGATCCGTTAAATGAAATCGAGGAGTGGATAGAGAGCGATAATAATTTTTCATTTAGATTAGTTGTATTAGAGTCTAAACCGGATATAAATATTGCTAATCTTGAAATTGTCGGAGACCCTGTACGAGGTATTCCCTCAGAAATTCAAGTTTCAATTTTTAACCAGGGTTCTGAATTTGTTTCCAACTTTCCAATAGATTTTAGAATCGATGGAGATTTAGTTGACACCTTGAAGATTACAGTAGGCCAGGGTTCATGGTACAATTTTACAATTACGCACACTTGGCAAGTTCAACAACCAAGTATTTCAGTTATTGGCGATTATTCAGAACAATTCGATGAGATAAGGAAAGATAATAATGTTAATTCTTTGCTTGTTAATGTAGCAGCTCCTGAATATGATTTTAGCATAGTAGAAATTAATGCTAACGATCCAGTTTTCAAGGGTGAACATGTTGAAATTTCGATGTTGATTAAGAATAATAGAGCTGAACTTCCTAATTTTGAGTTTTCACTTTATGTTGATAATTCATCAACACCTGAATTCCAAAATTATGATTTTGATGGCAATCCAGTTTATTATGTTTTTGAGGAAAATTTAGGCTATAACGACACTAGATTAGTATCTATATTTTGGAGAACTACGGATATTCCAGGGGCTTTCAATATAAGCGTTATCGGAGAAGTTTCAGGTAGTGATTTTGTAGATTTGAATGCGACCGATAATATTGCTAATTTAACAGTTGTCGTTAAACCTAGAGATTTTCAGCTCTCAGTAGAAATGCGTAATTTGCCGAGCACAATATATCTCAATCAAACAGTTGAAATTTCTGTTAGCGCCCTAAATTTCGGACCCGAGATTTGTTGTGAGTGCCCTGACGAAACCATGAATATGTCTGGGGCTACAACGGATTGCATAGGTGCGGAAATATCTCTGTTTATCGATGGTGAATTATTTGAAATTTATCAAACTTTACCATTGGGAAGAGTTAATGGGGAAGAAGTACGTACGTTCTTTTGGACACCTCTTAATGAAGGTCAGTATGTTATCGAAGCGAGAATAGATCCTGATAATATTATAGATGAGTTTGATGAAGGAGACAACCAAGCCTCAGCTACTGTTAATGTGTCAATTGAAGAATACGTAGAAGAGGAGCCTATCGTTGTTGATGATGATGAAGATTCATTAATTAATGAACCTCTTGTCTGGGTTCCTCTCATTGGACTTTCGCTAGCTGGAATTGGTATGTTTATTTACAATAGGATTGGAGACTCTGGTGACTATTTTGATAGCTATGAACCTAACTCTAATCAAGGTAGTGAAGTAAATACTCAACAGTCTGGTTTTAGATATAATCCAGAGACTGGAGAAACTATTGATATGCGAACTGGTGAAATAATTCAGCAGGGTGGAAAGAAAAATCAGTAAACATCCCTAAGATAGCGGTGTTCCTCTTTCATGAGTGTTTGATTTATGTAATGTTCTGCAGCCTCTTTTTCCATTTTGCCGTGTTCTTCGGCAATGTTTATCAATGCTTTATGAACATCTTTAGCCATGTATTGTTTGTCTCCACAAATGAAAAAGTAAGCTCCATTCTGTAACCAGTCCCAAATTTCTTTTCCATTGTTAGTAATTCGGTTTTGTACGTAGATTTTCTCTTTTTGGTCTCTTGAAAAAGCAGTAGTTAATTTCGTAAGATGTCCATCTTTCATATAATCAAACCATTCATTTTTGTAAAAGAATGTACTTTCTTCGTGAACTTCCCCAAAAAATAGCCAATTTTTACCAGTTGCTCCAGTATTTACTCTTTCTTCCATAAATGCACGAAATGGAGCAATACCAGTTCCCGGCCCTACCATAATGATATCTTTGGTTCCATCACTTGGAATTACGAAATCCCGAGTTGGCTGAATGTATATGGGAACTTCAGTTTCATTAACTGTAATTCCAGTTGCTAAGTCACCAGTAGCTAGGCCATATCTGTCTCTTTCTAAATTGTTGTATTTCACAACTGCTACTGTTAAGTGTATTTCTC
>JBJLCC010000048.1:0-14338 GCA_045567855.1 Candidatus Poseidoniales archaeon
TAGCTGAGTCATGAACGACACTATCGGCATTTTCAGTTTTTTCTTCTGAACTCATCAGTTATGAACCTGAGGTTGTTAACCTCTAATTCGAGTAAAAAGTCTCTATATAAAATTTCTTAATTACTTAAGGCCAAATTTCCTACGAACTTCTCCAACTCTTTTCTTATATTCCTTAGGAAGTTGATAGCGAGCTATTTGTTCAATCTCTGTCCAATTCTTTTGAAACTCTCTTTTTGAACTAGTAGAAATTATCTCTTCAAATCTATCCATATAGTATTTTGTTAACCAAAGATAATAAGCAGAAAAGCCAAATATGATCAAACCGAATATAAATACAAAGATATCATAATCTCCAATGGAATCCAAAATTAAATCTGGAGCTAAGGAAGAACTAGAATACCATTCTCCCATTATCCCTACATAAATCATGAATCCGCTTACTATTGCAAATACAGAACTTACTGCTAGCATATGCTCTTGTAAAAATTTGTCTAAGTCTTTACGCCATTCACTTGCCATAATATATTCTATTAATCTATCTGTATAAAGATTGCGCAAACAATAAAACACCTACTTTTATTGAAAGTTTAATGAAAATAGCAAAAAGAATGGACCTCTTAGGGAGTGAAACTGCATTTGCAGTTTCTGCTGAAGCTGCTAATTTAGCTGCAACGGGTAAAAGAATATTTCCATTCCACTTAGGTGACATTAACTTGTCAACACCTAATAGTGTAATCAAAGCAGCTAACGCAGCTATTGAAGGTGGCAAAACAGGATATTGTCCTGCACCCGGAATTCCAGAATTAAGACAAGCCTTGGCTAAGGATGTAGGTAATGCAAGAGGAATAGAATACGACATTGACAATGTATCTGTGCAACCCGGCGGTAAACCTAACATAGGAAAATATATTGCTGCAATGATGGAAAAAGGTGATTCAGTTTTGTATCCTAATCCTGGATATCCTATCTATGAATCTCAGATAGAATTCTACAAAGGTGTTGCAGTTCCATACGGATACATCAATACCCCTGAAGGATTAGAATTAGATTTTGATGCAATCGAAAAAGGTATCAAGAGCGGTGCAAAACATATTTTCTATAATAATTACAATAATCCCACAGGAGCATCTTCTTCAGACAGTGAAATTAAAAGATTAGCTGAATTAGTTATTAAGAATAATATGTTCCTCATTTCAGATGATGCATATTTCGATACGCTTTATGACGGCGAACCAAAATCAATTGCAAGTTATCCTGGAATGTACGAAAGAACACTAAATATGTATACTTTTTCTAAAAAGTTTGCAATGACTGGATGGAGACTAGGAGCAGCAATTGGACCAAAAAAAGTAATTGACCAAATTAATAGATTGAACGTAAACATGGAATCATGCACTACCCATTTCGTTCAGTATGCTGGTTTAGCAGGACTGAATGCTCCAAAGAAAGAAACACAAGATATTTTAGATACTCTCAAAAGGCGTAGAGATGCCTTGGTAGAAATTCTGAACGGAATTGATGGTATAGAAACTCATGTTCCTGAAGCCGGATTTTACGTTTTTCCAAAAATTACTAAATTGCTGAATACTACTGGATTTGATAATGTAGAAAAATTTAGAAAAGTAGTTCTCAAAGATACTGGAGTTAGTTTTTGTGGAAGGCACCACTTCGGAAGACCACTGGAAACTGAAAAAGATTTTTACATAAGATTAGCATTCTCAGGAATTCATATGAGTGATTTAGAGGAGGGAATGGAGTTGTTCAAGAAATGGATTGCTTCTAATATTAAATAATGTCAAAAGCAATGTTCGGAGCGGGATGTTTTTGGGGTGTTGAATACAATTTTGCAAAACTTAAAGGCGTTAGGGAAGTGCTTTCTGGCTACAGTGGTGGCAAAACTCCAAACCCTACATATGAGCAAGTATGCAGTAACTCTACTGAACATGCTGAAGTAGTGATGATTGACTATGATGAAACGCAAATAGGCTACGAAGAGTTGTTAGATGCATTTTGGAGGAAGCATGATCCTACTACTCTAAACAGACAGGGACCCGATATTGGTTCACAATATCGCTCAGCTATTTTTTATTACGATAGTAAACAGAAAGATTTAGCTCAGAAATCACTGGATAAGCTTCAGCAAAAATTAGAAAATAAGATCGTTACAGAAATTACTAAAGCCGATACATTTTGGAAAGCTGAAGAATATCACCAAAAATATTTTGAAAAGCACAATGTAAGACATTAACTAGTCTTTTTAGTTAACCTGTAAGCAAGAAAAAATAAGAAATAATTAGTGCAGGTATGGCACTGTAAAGTGTTGCTATCACTGCCATTCTAGGCGTTAAAGCTATTGCAGGGAACAATGCATCTCCGTCGTTGGAAATTGCATTTCCTATTAATGCAGCAAAAGGAATTATACCGTTTAAGTATAATGTAGTAACTAATACTTGGGGACCACAACCTGGAATAAAGCCCACTAGAACTGCTAAAATGGGAAGGAAAATCCAAGCAGCTTCAGCAAGTACTGCCAAATCCAAACCAAAGAAAGCATAGGCATACTCATATGCTAAGAATCCAGCAATAACCCAAACTGTAACAAAGGAAGATTCCTCGGTAGAGCGAGTGAATGGATGATCCTCGCTTGAAGAAACTGCATTAATCGGAGATAGAACCCAAACGCTAATCGAAAGAAAAGCGCCCAGAAGACCTAAAATGGTAATGAAAATTCCAAAATTATTTATGTCAACCTGCGCGAGTTGTAAGATTCCTAAAAACAAACCAGGTGTTGCGAAAGCCATGAATAATTTATCTCTAACTCGAAGCCTGCCTATTCCTACCTTCTCAAAATGCTTAATTTCTGAACTGTATAATTCACCTTGATGAAATCTATCAACTGTCCACCCAGTTATAACTGCAGCAAAAATTGAAATACTAATTAGCGTTAGATAAGTTATTGGTTCTTTTGCCAATAATAAAAAAGCTGCATCTCCCATTGTAGCAATTAATGCAGCAACCATTGCCCCTAAACGAATATTTCCTCTGGCGAAAGCTGTGATGACAACTACGGCCCCTCCGCAACCGGGGAGAGCCCCTAGAACGCTCGCCATAGGTACCTGCCAGATATCTCCTTTTTTCATCAATACACCAATATCTATCTTGTAGAAATGCTCAAGACTGAAAAATAGTAATAATGTAGCTGCCACAAACACTGTAACTTGAATATATGCATCGAAAAGAGACGTACGAGTAACCTCTCCTAAATCTCCCGGAAAAAAAGAATAAACTAATAATATTGAAAGAATTCCAAGTCGACGATGCCTTGTATTCCATAATTCAATTAGGTTTTCCCTTGAGAAATGCAATAAGAGGCTATCTGAATTTACCGAACTCAAGTATCTACCTCCAAATAAACCTGAATTTGATTAGCTACTGAAAAAGCCAACCTCTTTTTATTATTGTTTAAATTGATGAGTACACTGTCTCCAAATTTATCTTTAGAAATTAATTTAATTTTACAACCTGGCAGAATCTCTTCTTTTCTGAGCCATGCAAGCATTTCAGAATTTCTGTCTGGAACTTGTGTA
Source organism: Candidatus Poseidoniales archaeon (assembly GCA_045567855.1). Taxonomy (GTDB): domain Archaea; phylum Thermoplasmatota; class Poseidoniia; order MGIII; family CG-Epi1; genus CG-Epi1. The sequence goes on from JBJLCC010000048.1 coordinate 3,588, forward strand.
ATTATCAAATCTGTACCTTGGGGAGCTTCTGTAAGTAAAAAATCAGGATCCGATAAAATCTCTCCACTACTTCCAGGTATTGGATGGCCATGAGGATCTCTTGTGGGGTTACCAAGATAATTAGCAATAGCCTCTTCAAGTTCATCAGATAAAGCATGCTCTAAACGCTCAGCCTCATCATGGAGTTGTTCACTACCTAATTCAAGCGTCTTAGATAAGAAAGTCTCGAGTAGGCGATGTCTGCGGACAACAGATAAGGCCTTAGATTCACCTTCTTTAGTTAGTGACGCGCCTTTGTACGGTGTGTGCTCGACAAACCCCTTCTTGGAAAGGCGCTTAATCATTTTAGTTGCAGAGGCTGGAGTTACATCTAAATGTTGTGCCAAGTCTTGCGTTGCTACATTATCTGAACCTAATTGCCAAAGTGACTTGAGATAATTCTCTACAGCTATCGAATCCACGATGAACATTAGAGTAAGCTAATAAAAAGTTTAGCCTAGGCTAAATTAACTACTGCGAAGTGATTCGGAAGGTTGCTGATTAACTAATTTAACGCCATAGAAAATCAACATGAAACTAACAATCTGAACTAATCCAAGCTCTTCACCAATCCAAACCCAACTTGATAAGATTCCAAAAATAGGGACAACATTAATGAAACTAGCAGCTTTGTTTGCACCTATAGTTTCAATACCCATTGCAAAAAAAACATAGCACAATGCAGTAGATAATATTCCAAGGTATGCTATCAAAGCCCATTCATCAATTTCCCAAACTCTATTCCAAGGTGATTCATTAATTACAAACGGAATAAACATCAAGCATCCAATTAATGAGGTCCAAGATATAGTAGCCAAAGAGCTCAAAGGATTTTCACTTATAACTAAAACATATCTTCTCATGGCAACTACATATATTGCATAAGCGAAAGCTCCAAACATTATGTATGCATTACCAACTAACCTATCTGAAAAATCAATGGATACATTTGGTGATGCTAAAAAAATTAAAACAACACCTGTAAAGCTTAACAAAATACCAATCATTCCGTTGCGCGTTACATTATGTGATAATATTAGAACTGATAATAACGATACTGAAACAGGATTAAAACCAATTATCAAAGAAGCATCGGAAGCTGCAGTTTTCTGCATTCCAAACATGTAGCCGAATTGATAAAGAAAAACTGAAGTAAATGCAAGTAATAACAGATAATTATAATCTCTTTTCAAAGGAATTATATTTCCTTCTTTAAACCAGAGCCATCCAAATAAAACAGGAACTGCAAATAAATATCTAAAGAACATAACTGAATAAGGATAATCTATTAAATCTGTAGCAAGTATTCTTCCTACAGGCCATGCTAAGCCCCAGAAAAAGGCTACTAGAAACATTAGAATGTAAATGAATCTAGAATTGTAGGCTGATGTTTGAATCTTCAAAAAAATTAATCTCCTTTTGTACCCAAAAAATATTCATTAATGTGTGGATCATTTAGAATGTCTTCTGCATTGCCTGTATGGACTACTTTACCATTTGATAATATATATCCGCGATCCGATCTGGCCAATGACAACCTAGCATTTTGCTCCACAATCAGAACAGTAATACCCACCTCACGAAGGGCGTCAATTCTTTCAATAATCTGTTGCTGATAAAGAGGACTTAAAGCTGCAGTAGGTTCATCTAACAATAAAAAATCTGGCTTATTAATTAATGCTCTACCTATAGCAAGCATCTGCCTTTCCCCTCCTGAAAGAGAGGCTGCCAAATCATGTGTTCTATATTGTAAATCTGGAAACATTTCTAAAGCATATCCTATTCTCTCATTAAGGACACTTGTTGATAGTGAATTACCTCCCATCTGCAAATTTTCTTCTACTGATAGAGATGGAAATACATTATCTACTTGAGGAACATAGGCGATACCTCTAGTTGCCAAAATGTCAGTCCTCCAACCAGATACATCTACACCTTTGTGTTTTACTACACCTCCATAGTGGGTCGCAATTCCAAAAATAATCTTAATTAGGGTAGATTTACCACATCCATTTGGACCAATTATTGTCACAAATTCTCCTTCGTCAACATGCATGTCAATACCATGTATAATTTTAACGGAACCATAACCTCCTTCAATGTTTTTCACATCAAGCCATCTTGTCATTACTTATCCTCCTGAGCTAGTTTTTCCCATTCCCAATCCTCAGAAGAACCCAAATAAGCAGATATAACTTCTTTACTTCCTTTAACCTCATTCGGAGTTCCTGTCATCAAAACTTCCCCTTCATTCATTACTATGATTCGGTCAACCCCCTGTCTTAAAATAAAATCCATATTGTGCTCAATAATTAATACTGATATACCCGTATCATCAACTAAATTTCTTAAATTTGCAAATATTTTCATCGCTAAAGGACCTGCGACTCCTGCAACAGGTTCATCTAAGAGCAAAAGCTTAGGTTCCCCCATCATCGACCTACCAATATCTACGAGTTTACTTTGACCTCCTGATAATTCGCTTGCAAGATTATTAGCCATGTGGGGTATTTCCAATTGTTCTAAAACCTCGTAAGCCCTGGAAAGACGATTAACCTCATGCTCATTTTTTTTACCTTCCCAGATAGATTTCCAAAGACTTGGCTTGAATTGATCTCTTGGAGGAACTAAAAGGTTTTCAATTACTGTCATTTCACGCCATAACCTTGTATGTTGGAAAGTTCTAGTCATACCTATTTTTTGAATCTGATCAGGGCGTAAATCAGATATATCTGTATCAAAAAAGTTAACTTTACCGGATGTTTGCTTTAAAGAACCACTAATACAATTAAATGTTGTAGATTTTCCGCATCCATTTGGACCTATTAACCCTATAAATTCTCCTTCGTTAACATCAAATGAAACGTCCTTAACGGCTACAAGTCCTCCGAACTCTTTACGCAATTTATCAACATTTAGAACACTACTCATCTTCATTCACTTCCTCTTCATCAAAAGATTCACTATAATCGGGAATAGTTACTGCTGCAACTCTATCTGAGTCTTGTCCAACTAGTTTAGGACGTTTAGGTCTATATGGCACTTCAGGAAGTAAACCTTTAGGATTATGTTTCAATGATAACATAATTAATAAGCCAATCAACATTAGTTTAACGTAAGTCATTTGGACTTTTATTCCACCTAATATTTCTGGAAAGACTAAATCTATTGAACGTGCATCAAACATATAATGGCAAACTAAGAAGATTAATGAAAACCAGAAAAAAGTCTCTGAAAAAGTATATCTTTTGAAAAACAACATTAGTCCTGCAAGTACAATAAAGTAAAGAGCTACTTCCATTGGTGAGGTAACTAACCAAACAAATTTTTCGTCTATCAAGGCTGCTTCTCCCGCCAAAGGTAAAGAAGGACTGCCTTGAGCTGCGACTAGAACGTTAAAGAAAAATTCAGTCAGTGTGATGATCATTGCCCCAATTAACATTCCTCTGTTATTTCCAGCCCCACCTATGACAAAGGCAGCCCAAACCAGAAAAGTTGACTTCGCTGGAGACATGAAACTAGGCTGGAATCCTGTCAATTTCCAGGCCCAAAAAGCTCCTGCCAAAGCCGCTATTGCGCCACCCAATGCAAGACTTCTTGCCTTGTGAGTGAATATATCGTGGCCATGGTGTTGAGCTACATCCTCATCCTCGCGAATTGATCTAAGAATTCGACCCCAAGGTGAATTGAAAAGAATATTCAATACCTTCCAAACCATTAGTGCTGAAACTGCAGCAATAACTGAAAGAAGGAGCATGTAAGGAGCTGCACGACCATCCATGTCAAAATCTAAGAATGGAATTGACTCTATGAATTCTCCAACTTTTCTAGCTGGACTGTCTGGCACTAGCGCGACATCAGAAGAACAGGCTAATGGACTGTATTCAGTTCCTTGTGATGAAACAGGAGGCTCACTACCACAGAACCACCATTCCTGAAGAGGCAGAGGATATCTTTGAATACCTATAGCTGAAGCAGTCCCTCCTGCTCTAAGCAAAGGTTCACCCATGAGTAAAATTCTAACTATTTCTCCCAGTGAAATAGTAATAATTGCAAAATAATCAGTCCTTAATCTTGCTGTGGGATATGCTAAAAGCCAACCAAAAAATGCACCCGCAATTACGGCTATAACAAGTGCTGGAAATATGTCCCAGTCATAACCATAAGAATCACTCGGAGCTGTTAATATTCCAACAATTATAGCTCCAATAGCAACAAAGAAAATGACTCCAAAATTAACTAAACCAGTCATCCCAGTATGTATGTTTAATGAAAAAGCTAAAAGTAAGAATATGGAAAGTGTGATTAGAAAATTGGAAATTTGCAATAGCTTAGTGAAATCTGTCACTGAAGGAAGCCAGTAGACAACATAGAGCAAAGCTAAAAGTAAAATTACAAACATGAATCGTGAACCCTTTTCGGACTCTCTGCCGTGTTCCGCACCTATGGATTCATAAACGCTTGATGACAAATCGCGACCCACTTCAGTGATTTTTTCAATATATTTGCCCACAATATAATTTATTTTATCAACATAGCTGGAGCTTGTTGAAGTTAAAGCAAATTTTCCTTTAATTAAGAGTGCAAAATCGGATAATTGTTGATTAAATCTATCAATCACGTCGATAATTAGAGTTTTTGGTTTATGGAGCAAATCCATATAATTATTATTATAAATCAAATATGATTCATATATTGCAAATAACCAAATTAAAAATGGAACCCACGGCCATAATATATCACCAAAGAAGCCCAACAACTCAATAACTGTCTGTTCCTTTTGAACTATTGACAACCAATTATCATGCATATTGGCATTAAGACCTTCTGGAGGACTTATGGTTCCTTTACCTGCAAAAGAATTTTCTCGAATAAAAGAGAATGATTTGCCTAATACGAATGAAGTGACCGTCAAGGTAAGCATCGAAATACCTCTTGAATTGCGGTCTTGGCTAATATGATGAGCACCAGCCCATCCGAAAAAAATTCCTAATAACGTAGATTTATTTTTATCTAGGGCTTTTTTGGAAACTGCACGTTTTCTTATTCTTTCAATGTTCCACTCTTGATACGCCTTACCTATTCCTTCGGGCATAATCAATAGAATTGCTATAATTATTGCATAAGGAGTAACTCCAGCAAGTGCAAAATAATTAGTTCTTTCTAATGGATTACCTATGCCTGAAAGTACAGGTTCCGAAATTGCTCTAACAAATCCAATTATAAGTGATGCAACTATAGCTCCTTGAACTGAACCTATTGTTCCCAATACAATTACTGCGAAAGCAGGTAGTAGAAGTGTGAATGCTGTTTGAGGACTAAAAAGAACTGTCAAACCAAAAACGGCCCCTCCTAATCCTGAAATTCCCGCTGAGAGAAATGCACTAGTCATTTGAACTCGCTCTACATTAATTCCACTACTGGCTGCAAGTTCAGGGTTATCTGCTACAGCCCGCATCCTACGTCCTAAACGCGTATAATTTAAGAGTAAAACCAATAAAATCACGCTTATGAATATAAGTAAAGGCAAGAAGGCATTACTGTAAGCATAATTAGTTGTTGTCGAATCTATTACTGGCCAGTCTGAATTCCCCAGATTCAATTTTGCGGTATAGCTAGGTATCTCCCAGCGTTGATCGCTTGACAACCAATCCCTGTCTGGAACTAAACGCTTGGTATTGGAACCAAAACGTAAATAAATTAATGAACGTAGTATCATAGCAACACCCAATGAAGCTATCATCATGACATCCGATGAAGACTTACTATCTCTAAATCCTTTGAAGACTAACCGATCGATGATCACGCCAGCTATTCCTGTTAAAATAAAGGCTCCAAAAACCACATATGCAAACAAGGACCAAACCAAAGTACCATCTGTTGGAGCATCACTTATTGGAAATAACCAATCTGTCCACATGAAGGCAATACCTACGTACATTCCCAGCATGAAAAATTCACTTTGAGCGAAATTACCATACCTTTGTACGCTATATGTTAGCGTACAACCTACTGCAATTGCAAGATATGTGGAAGACCAAGTTAATGTTGAAATACCTATAGTCCCAAAATTAAAAGTTAAATTAGCTACTAAATCTTGACCTAATAATAAGAGATGTAGAGATAAAAGAACGTGCAATATTAATAACAAAGGAGACAAACACATTGCAATAGTTCGCGCCTTGGAAGGCGCAACATTCTCAAACAAAATCTTTACGAAAAAGAAACCAACGCAAATCATCTGGAACGTTTGAAGTAACCAAACAAAGTCAGGCGGTAAATTACCAAGTAAAATTAAATCTATAAAATTAAGAAAACCTTTTTGATATAATAATCCTAAATAAGAATCAATTAAAAAAATGAAACCAAAGATTAACCTCTGAACTATAAGAGACAGAGAGTTCCAATAATTGATTATGTCAGCTTTTATCATGTTAAACATTATTACACGTTCCTAATCAAAAGCCGACTTAAAAAATTAAATCACTTTAGGAACGTGTGTGACACCACAGTAGGCTTCTGAAGCCTACTGCAGCGCTCTCACGTTTTCCAAACTATGTTTGGATTTTCTCTATGCTGACTCGATTCCGTTCTCTGCGGTCCAGAACTTACTACAGGTATATGTTCCTGCTGTATCGTCTCCACCGTAGGTACAGTAATCGTATCCGTTACCACCAATGTCCCCGTTTGGGAGGAAGTTGATAATACCGGAAGCTCCTTCATAGTTTGTTCCAACAGATTCGATACCTGCGACCATTGTTCCGTCAGTCATTGCTGCCTTTCCAATAATCATAGCTGCATCATAAGCTGTCAAAACGTATGTTTTGATACTGCCTACTTCTGCTGCATTAGCATCGTATCTAGCTTCGAAATCTCCATATGTTGTACCTGCACGTGGTGCTGATACTGTGAAGTTAACTGCTGTGGCATTGTTATTCAATTTCTCGAAAAGACCAATACCTGCTGGTCCGTCACCACCGAAAACATGCCCGGTGAAGTTTGCATCTGCTAATGCTTCCAAAATTCCTGCTGCATCAGTGATGTAGGAGGAAAGGTAGACTGCATTACAGTCTGAAGCATCAGTTATGTTTGAAGCCATGGTTGTAAAATCTGTGGTAGTTTCTTCATATCCTTGCATACCTGCTGAACATAGACTTCCGTTCAATTCCCAAGCTGCCTTGATAGAGTCTGCTAAACCTGATCCGTAATCATTGGTCATGTGAAGGATAGCTAAACTTTCGTTAGTTACACCTGCATCTGCCATCATAGCTGCTCCAGCTGGACCTTGAATAGCGTCACTTGGAACATTACGATAGAAATGTGGATATGCTGCCTCGTCACTTAGACCTGGGTTGGTACTAGCATAGGAAATCATTGGAATTCCTGCTGCTGCTAATACTGCATTTGCTCCCATGGAAGCTCCGGAACATGCTGCACCGACTACTGCTACAACACCAGAATCAACTAATGTTTGTGCTGCAGGTCCTGCAACCTCACCGCTGCATCCAGAATCAAGCTCTATGAGCTTAAATGTTTCATTAGGATACATTTTGTTCAAGTCAGTAATTGCTTGATCTGCACCCCATTTGAAACCTGGCGCGTCAGGCTCTAGCGGACCAGTAATTGGATTCAAGAATCCAATTTTGATCGAATTGTCGGTCGTTGTTTCGTCATCCTCATCGACACAGCCAGTGAAAGCACCGACAACGAAGAGCATGGCAAAAACAAAAACTTGTAGTTTGTTTGTGTTCATGTCAATTTACACCTTCACTTCTTAGGAAGATGAGTATTAAAAGCTAATTGATACGACAACTAGCGAAAAAACAACCTAATTCCGATTGAAAGAATATGAAATACCTATTAATATCCACATGAATACTCATAAATTAGTAACCTATGTGTGTAAGCTGTAAAAAATAATTATGAGACCTATCTTACTTAAAACGCTAAAAATATTAGCTTTACAGGGAGGAACTAGACACTCCATACACATTTCTTCAACTGAGTTAGCTAAGAAATTAGGAATTAGTCAGCAATCTGCTTCGAGGCACATAATAAATCTAGAACAAAAAAAATGTATCCAAAAAAAATACGCTCAAGGTGGACAAATAGTTAAGATAAATGATAAAGGTCTTGCAATCTTAAGAAAAGAGTTTACAGAGTATGGCTTAATCTTTGGAACTGAAAGAGAGGTTGAAATGTTAGGAACTTTGGAGACGGGACTAGGTGAAGGAGGTTACTACATTTCTAAAGAAGGATACATGAAGCAATTTGATCAAAAATTGAATTGGAAGCCGTTCAAAGGAACCTTCAACCTAAGGCTAAATGATGATGAAGTACCAAAGATTGAAGCTATGAAAGCCGCTAAGGGGATTCTAATTGAGGGTTTTGAAGAAGAAGGTCGAACGTTTGGAAAAGCTTGGATTTTTAAGTGTACTTTAGAAACTGAAGAAAAAGAAGTCATTAAGAATTGTGCAATTATTTCTCCTAAGCGTACTCACTACAAGAGAGTTGTAGAAATCATATCTCCAGTATTCCTCAGAAAAGAATTAAATGCCAAAGACGGTGCTGAATTTAAAATAAATGTTGATTTAGGAGATTCTTAAATATAGCTGTAGCTTAAAGAATAAAAAACAATGACTCCTTTTCACGATTATTTTGGAATTAGCTGGTATATCTATTTGCTAATTTGGTCACTAATTGCAATTGGCGCCCATGTTTACCAAGTTGGATTCATTGTCAAGTTAATTCGATTAGGAAAGGATGATGATCGATTTAATTCTTGGAAACAAAGAATGAAAGAATTTTTGATCGATTGGTTAGGTCAAAGAAAAGTAGTTGAAGATAAATTAGCTGGATACGCACATGCACTAATTTTCTGGGGATTTCTTATGCTTGTTAGTGATGTAATTGATTTAGGAACTGGTGGATTATTTGCTGAATTCTTAGGGATGATTTTCCTAGAAAACATATGGAACTTGATAGTTGATTTAGGTTATTTGATGGCAGGAACTGGAATTCTTGTTTCATTATATCGCAGATTAATTGTTAGACCTGAAAAATTAAAAAACTCTAGTATCGAAGGCGTTCTAATCCTGTTCGCAATTTTAGGTATTGTAATAACTGCATTCATAGTTGAAGCTGGTTATATGTTAGGTGAAAATACACACTACAATTACTGGGAACCAATCGGTGTATTATTTGCTAAACTAATGATAAATATTGATTCAAATACATTACAATTAATTGTAGACGTTAGTTACTGGTTACACATGATTCTAATCGGGGCATTTTTGATTGAAATTCCCCAAACAAAGCATTCTCACTTAATTGGAACTATACCAAATGTAATGTTTCAAGATCACGAAAAAATGGGAACTATGCTTCCATTACAAGTAGACGAAGAGGATGTGGCAGTTAAAACCGATGATTTAGATTTTGAAAACATAAATTTAGGTGTCAATAAATTTGAGGACTTTACTTGGCGGCAGCTTTCAGACGGCTGGGCATGTACTGCATGTGCAAGATGCCAAGACGTTTGTCCTGCATACAATAGTGGCAAGGAATTAAACCCAATGCAAATTATAATGGATATTAAAAATTATGGAAAAGAGCATGGAAACTTGCTATTAGCTGGTGAAGCTCCTGATGAAACCATAGTTGACAGATTCAGTCCTGAAGCTATTTGGGCATGTACTACTTGTTACGCGTGTGTAAGCGCTTGTCCTGTACACATTGAGCATGTTCCTAAATTAACAGACACGAGACGTCACTTGGTCATGGAAGCTTCAGTATTTCCCGAAGAATTGCAAAATCTATTTAATAATCTAGAGAGAAATTCTAATCCTTGGGGACTAGGTGCACATACAAGAGCTGATTGGGCAGAGGGCTTGGATCTGAAGATAGGCGAGCCTGCTGAATATTTATTTTATGTTGGTTGTGCAGGTTCATTTGATGAAAGAAACAAAAATGTTTCAAGAGCTACCGCAAAATTACTGCAAGAAGCTGGCGTAGATTTCTCAATTATGGGAGAAATGGAGATGTGCAATGGAGATCCAGCAAGAAGAGCCGGTAATGAATTCCTCTTCCAGATGATGGCAGAAATGAATGTGGACAATATGAATTCATTAGGGACTCTAAAAGTCATTACAGCATGCCCACATTGTTTTCATACTATTGGCAAAGAATATGAAAAATATGGCGGCAAATATGAAGTATATCATCATTCACAAATACTCAATGAATTAAAGCAAAAGGAAAAGCTAAAAATAAAAGATTATGGAGACAAAGTCACATTCCATGATCCGTGTTACCTTGGAAGAATAGGCGGTGAAACTGAAGCTCCAAGAGAAGCCATAGGAGGAGACCTCATTGAGATGGAACGTTCTAGAGAAAAATCCTTTTGTTGTGGAGGTGGAGGTGCCCGCATTTGGATGGAAGAGGATGCTGATAAGAGAGTTAATGAAATAAGAGCAAAGGAAGCTGTAAATACTGGTGCGGACTGCGTTGCAGTAGGCTGTCCTTTCTGTATGACTATGATGAGTGACGGCTTGAAAACATTAGGTGAGGAACAGAAAACTGTGAAAGACATATCTGAAATAATGTTAGAAAATCTTGAGGCATAAAATGAACATAGCTGTATTAATCAAAATGGTACCTGATACCGAGTCAAAGCTAGAAGTAAATGATGGAACACTTAGTGACCAGAATTT
>JBJLCC010000049.1:0-11425 GCA_045567855.1 Candidatus Poseidoniales archaeon
GCGAAATATTCGCATGCGGTACATGCTTGGTATCACGTAACAAAAAAGGAACTCCGATATGTCCAATGTCTACTATGAAAGATTTAATGAATATAGTAGAGAAATCTGACAAGATCTTGACTTTCTAAGCCTATCAAAATAAGTTTTTGAGAACCTTTTATATATCTACAAAATAGGAGAAATATGGGAGATGCTAGGGTCGTCGTCACTCATACACTTGAGGGTCCTAGCCTTCCGACTTTACACTATTTTACAATAAGTTAAATATAATCAAAAGTATTATAATATGCTTTAAAGTGAAAACAGTTATATAATAAACTATAATTAATCTAATGGAGGGCTAAAAAGTATTTCACCGGAAGACTCATCAAATAATATCATAGCATCCTCATCATAGAAGAAGTCTCTGTCTTCACCAACAAATGAGGCCACAACTTCTCCTGTATTAATATCAAATAAAATTTGCCCTTCAGGATCAAAGAAATACTCTGGAGAGACAGCAATCTCCGAATCCAAAATATCTAAACTTCCATTAATCTCATCAAATGCTGAAGACGTAGAGAGTATTGCTGGAATCAAAACCCCCATTACCAATATGAAAGGCGCCAAACCGAGGGACCAATTACTGTGCAATTCTGCCTGATCGTTAACAGTTTCAACAAAGCAATCCTGACTACCTACTACAGTCATACTGGAATCGTAAAGACATTCTTTGAGAGTACCTTCGTAATCTGCTTCTATAGCTCCTGGAATACCAAGTACAATATAACCTGCTAAGAATAGTATAAGAACTACAGTAGAAACATGAGTGCTGAATCTACCTACAGGACTGAGAGCTCTTTGAACTAAATGATCTGCATCCAAATCCTTAACAGCGGAAGCCTCACGGGCAAAAAGAATTCCAGTTCCAAGAAGTGAACTAAATGAAATTAAATAAATTAAAATTTTTATATTGAAAAAAGCTTCTTCCCTGTTTTCACAATTACAGTTTTGATCACCATAAGCTATGTCATACTGTCCACTGGAATCCGAGACCGCCATTTCAGCAAGATAATAGTCATACGTAGATTCGCCATCCAAAAAACCTGACTGAGAAGATTCAAATGCAAAATAGTAAACGTTTTCTTCAATTAAAAACCAGGTACCAAAAACCCCTCCACTGAAGAGTATTACCAGCGATATAACTAATGGAACACTGGAGACTACTTTTTCAACGGTATTTTTAGTGCTCATAATTTTATGTTATTTGGTGGTTTATTTAATAGTTTACAGGACTGAAAGTGTGATGTTAAGTATCAATAATTTAATAATATTATCAAATAAGCTTAAATAATTGTCTAATTTAAGCACAGAAATTGTCAAAGAAATGTCCTATAATTATTAATACTGCGAATTTAATATGAAGATATGAGTGCAAAGAGACACCTACACATACTCTTGGTTGCGTTTTTGATAGTTTTGCTCTTTGCACTCATTCCGGCAAGCGCTGAAACTGAACAATTAGAAATATTAGATATAGAACATTACAATATTAGAGATACAAATAGTATACAAGTAAAAGTTAATAATTATGAGGATGGAACTATTAATTGTAACTTAATATTGTCAATATATAGTAAAGATTTAACTGAAGATATACCTGCTAGCGATTCAATAACTTTTTTTAGCATAGAGGAAAGTCAAAATTATACACATATCTTTGAATTCAAAATACCATTATCTGGTGACTTTTTCTTTAACTTCTCTTTATTAACTGAAGATAATGATTTCATTACTCAGCAATATAAAATTGCGAAATTTACATTCTATGATCACAAAGAATATCAAATTGAAAGTATTATAGCTGATAATTACTACGACCCAAACGACAATGCCAACTGGATATACGATAGCGAAGAAGACACTCTTGAACTGACATAGCATAGAAGATTCGCTTGATACTGGTATTGTCTTAGGGCCTTTTGAAACTACTAACCTTATCACATCAAAAATAAAAATGGAATACCAACATGAAAAAGGTTTGAACTCTAATTACTCGATTTTAATGACTACCAATTTTAATTCCTCCGAAATATATGGAACTGAATGGGAACATTTGCATCATGTTGAAGAAGAAACCGAGATTAGCCTAGAAATACCGAACAATTCGGTAGTTTTTATTCTTCTACAGGGTCAAGATACTTCAGCTATATCTGAGAATTTCTGGAGAATATCAAGTGTTTCATTAGAAAAACTTACCGTTAAGCACTCCTTGTCATCATATATTCAACCTACGTATTTCTTCGGAATCGACGATAAGCAAGAGATTATAGTTGAAACTACAAACACAGGTAATTTTGATCAACAATTAGGTAACATAAGTATACTAACTGAAATATATGATGAAAGTGGAGTTGTGGAATCGCAAGCTGACGTAACGAGTATTGGAGCTGGTGAAAATCAAAACATTAAGGTTACTTTTAATGAGAAATTGGACCCTGGCCACTATTACATGAAATTAAAAACAACGATAATAGATGAAACAATATTCTTCAATGAAAAAATCAGTTTTGTGTCGATTTCGAACAACAACTATGGCGATTTTGATCTCAATTTATCCGACAACAATCAGATTTTCTCATTTGAAAGTCAGAACGACCGTATTGAATTACTAGTAAAAAGCAGCATGATTGACAACTTGAATATTTCTACTGAGGTTTCAATTAATGAACTAACTAAAGATCACTATCTGATCAATATCGATAATGCCCAAAAAGAGATTCATTTCAGTACAAGCACTACATTTAATGGTGAAATCCTGTCCATAATCAATTTAGATGAAGTGAAGTATTCTGTTGATTACGACGAGACAAGTATAATCACTGTTGAAGGCATAACTGCTCCTGCAATCATTTTTGAAGACGGTAGTACAGAAGTTATAGTCATTAGAATCAATAACGAGGGATTCTATACGGAAACTTATGATTTGAACTATATATATTCATCCACGTTCATTTCAAACCTTGAAGGCATAGGCTCTGTTCAAGTTCAACCTAATTCATTTGAAAACGTTGAAATTAAGATTGACCCTCTAAAAAGTATACCACGAGAAGGCGGAAGCCAATTTAACATTGAGATTAGTAATAATAATGAGGATCGTCTGATAACGTATGTCTTTTCTTATTTGACGCCTGAAATAGAAATTACCGAGATAAAGTGTGATCGATACGCGGCACTAATTGGACAAGAGATCAAATGCACAACTATATTGACCAACAAGGGATATTACACCGATGATTTAATTTTTTTAATATATTCTGAGGAAATAATTATCGATCAAGTAAGAATTGACGCTTTAGACTATCTAGAAACATGGACTTTGACTACAACTTACGAGCCAAAAAACATTGGTGAAGAAGATATTATAGTAAATGCCATAACAAATGACGGAACTATTTTTGAAGATAATATTAAAAGTAAAATTAAGGTAATAGAAGCTGAAAATCTTGAAAATGAAGAGACAAACCAAATGAATATGCCCGAAATAAATGCTGAAAGAAGTTTGTTACTGCTCGGGATAGCTGGAATTTTGTACCAAATTAAACGCTCTGAAAATCTCAAATATCTAGGTCTAAAGTTTTTCTTCGTGCCTTTGTATTCTAGGCTACAAAAGGACACTTTAACAGATGAACCAACAAGGCAAAAATTACTCAAATATATTTACTCTGAGCCTGGAGCAAATTTCAAACAATTGAAAGATAAATTTAGTTTGCACAATGGTACTTTAGCCCACCACATTAACATACTAGAAAATCACGACATCATTACATCGCACCGTAGTGGAAGGCAACGTTTGTTCTTCCCAATGGGAGTAAATCAAGAAATTTCTAGAGTATCTTTAGTAACAAATGAAACTCAACGCAATATTATGGACATAGTAAAGGATACACCAGGAATAACTCAAGCAATGATTTCAAAACAACTTGGTATGAGCCGTCAGAAGGTAAATTACCATGTTAATTCATTAGTTGACAAAGCCTTCCTTAAAATTGAAAAACAAGGAAGAATAACAAGACTCTATCCTTTGTATTATACATAGTGGCGGGCCAGATGGGATTCGAACCCACGGTCGATCGGTTAAGAGCCGATCGCTTTACCTAGCTAAGCTACTGGCCCGCTTTTCTGTATTCAATGATACTCATTAAAAAATTATATCTTTCTAAAATATGATTCCAGAAAGAATATACAATAGAAAGAATGCCCCCCCAAGAGCTTGTCTCCAATCTACATCTCGGAACATACTAGATGCAGGACTATCTACCCCAGATTCAAAAATAGGAGGTGCTGTATTGGAAGACTGCTTTTGTGTCTCATTTGACCATTTATCTCTTGACTCATTCCACCAATCTTCACGACCTTCAGTTGATCTCAGTGATTGGGGTGAAATGTTCGAACCTTCCAGATCTAACTCTCGAATTCTACGCTTAGAAAATTCTAAACCACCTATTGCCAACAGAATCGAGAAAATTAAAATCAACGGGCTGCCGAGTACGGCTGCCGTATTCCAAGCGGCGTGAATAAAAACGGCTAAAAGATAATATTTCACAACTACTGTGAAAGACTCTCCTTTTACCAAATATTGTGAAATTCCATAACCTGTAAATGAACTTGCGGTTAAATGTAGCAAAATGGAAGATACTGTTCGTAAGGCAACTATGATAATTACGCCCAGTAAACCACTAGAAACTGCACCCTCTGAAAGTCCATAAAGAATATTTTCAGTTGCACCGAAACCTAAACCACAAGCAGCGCCGTATACAATTCCATCTTCAACTTCGTCAATTTCCCCCTTAATTGAAGTATTACGGAAAAGTACTAGGGGCTTTACAAATTCTTCAACAATGGGAGCTACTATTATCGCAGTTAAAACAAATGTTAAGTCCGCATCGCTACCTGAATAAAGAAAAACAATACTTCCTCCCAAACTGTTCAAAATAAGGGCATAGAAAACTCCTGATACTGCACCCCAAACAAAAACGGTTCGCAATGCACTCCAAGGTTCACGATCGGTCTCCTCGGCATTTCGAATTGATTTAAGATAAAGATACGCAGGTCCAAAAGACAATACTGTAGCTAAAGCAAAAGCTATGAAACCTGCTGTTGCGATAAACGTTAATGAAAGAAGGATAATTATTATCCACTGACCTCGTGTAATTTCCATATATCACTTACCACTCTAAGTTACGTGTATCTTACCCTCATGGATATATAAGATTCCTCGCCTAATCATCTTATTCATTTGTAAACGAGGCCTAGGAATTCCAGAAGCTTCAGCTTTAATCACTAACTCTTCAGGAGAAGTACCATCGCCAGCGTCTAATTCTCTCACAAGTTCTAAAAATTTAAACTTAGGAGTTTGAGTGATATCTGGAGAATCATCATCAACGATATCTTTCTTTTTTACTATTTTAGCTTTCCTTGCCAGGAAACTCTTCTTCTTAGGAGCTGCTTTCTTGACAATAACTCTTTTTGGTTTGTCGTCTGATTTTTCAACCAATTCACTACGATGTTGATCAACAAACTCGCGCATGAAATCGAGCAATATATCTGCTGGATATGTTTCATCTAAATCTGCTTTTTTTATAAATAATTCCCAATCTTCTTGATAAGCGTCAGGTATAGTCATAAAAAAATCACGATTTGTTGACACATGCTGCCATAGTGGATGAAATATATATTGTTTTACCCGATTATTGAGCTATATTCTTTATCTAGATCTTTTAGAATTGATTCCCAAGAGAAATTTTTAGCCCAGTTTCTACCTGCTAAACCCATCTCGCGGCACATTTTTTCATCTTCTAATAAAGTAGTTATACATTTTGATAAATTATCTACATCTTTATACTCAACAATCAACCCATTTTTACCAGGAGACATCGCTTCAGGTATTCCACCAACATTTGTACCAATTACTGCCGTTTCAGCAGCTGCAGCCTCCAAAAGAACTATACCAAACGCTTCATATTCTGAAGGTAAAACTAGCATATCAGCTGCAGCTAATAATGAGCGATACGTCTCATCATCAATGTGGCCTAGGCGATGCATTCGAACTCCTTTTTCCGCAGCCTCCTTTTCTAGTTGCTTACCAAGGCCCATGTCTGCACCCGTGATAACTAAATCTACTGAATTTTGATTAACTAACTCCATAGCTGATATTAGATCTGAGAGCCCTTTGTTAGTTGCTAATCGGCCTGCGAATAAGACAAACTTCTCTGAAATATCAGGGTAATGTTTACGGAATATTGTTTTATCGGGTAAAACATCCCAATCAGACCAATTTATTCCATTGTAAATTATCTTAATATTATCTTCACTTATACCTATTTCTGAAACAAGCATATCTCTCTCGTGCTTACTAACACAAGTAATCAAGTCTGCAGATTCCAATGTGCCTTTCCCAATAACGGTATCATAAAATTCTCTAAGAGTTTTCCTCTTTGCCCCACCCCACATAGACCATGAAGGATGAAAGTGTGGCGTAATTACCCAAGGCGTAGATTGAAATCTCTCACGAATCCAGCCTGCATGATTTTGAAAATAACCATACGAATGTGTGTGAATAATATCTGCTTTTTTGGATAAAAAAGATCGAACCATACCGGGAGCTAGTACATAATGAGCTTCGCCCGAAACTGTATAGGCCTTGTGCCTAGTTACATTAATTCCATTAACCTCTGAAGGCATTTCTTTTTTGACAAAAGGAGTCTCAGTATACAAATCTGTTGTTATTACTTCAACTTCATGCCCAAGGTCTCTCAAGCCTTCAGAATATGCTTTTACTACAGTTTCAGCACCACCTGGAGCGGGTGGATATCTTACACAACCCTGCAGAATCTTCATGGTTGGCCATACAAGGCGCCTTTTAAGCCCCCGACCTTAACCTGCCAGTGGTAGAATCAAAAGATGTAAGCAGCCCACTTTCAAGCCACCTTCAAGAATTAAGAACGTATCTGCTACTACCATTCCTAATCAATACGATTTTAATGCTAATGATTATTTATTTTGCTTCTAGTTTAATAATTCACATTTTAGAAACTGTAAGCCTTGATATCAACGATTTAAGTGTTTACAGTCCTATTGAATATTTTAAGACTAAAATATTTCTTAGTTTCATCCTAAGTCTCATCTTTACAACACCACTTTGGCTATTGTGTATATACAATTTTTCAAAGATAGGGCTAACTAATGTAGAAAGTAAGAATATTCGATTTACTTTGATTATCGGTCAAACTTTTTTCCTATTAGGCTGTGCCTTAGGATTTTATTTTGTAACTCCTTCTGTTCTTGATTTATTATTATCTGATAGTGAGATAGTCCTGCAAAATTTGTCTATTTATGAAACAATTAAAATAATAATTTCAACAACACTTTTCACAGGTTTGTTGATCAGTACACCTGTATTCACTTTACTTGTGAATAGACTGGTAGATGATTATAAAGACGCAAGAAAATACATATATACTTTAATTTTATTTATAGCAATAGTTGCAACCCCAAAACCATCTATGATTCTAAACATGATTTTTCTTCTATCTTTCGTTTTTATCGCTGAAATAACTCTTTTTGTTGTTAGGAGAAGAGAATGAGAATCAAAAGTTATCAAAGGCATATGCTTTATTCTATATTTTCCATGACTTTCCTGCTTCGATTTGTACACAAATATGACTGGCCAATATGGGGAAGTGATTCTGGGGAATACTTGTACCTAACCAGATATTTAGTTGAAAATGGAATGATTCTAAATGAAAATTATATTGGTTGGGGAAGAGCATATCCCGATTTCCAGGGAATGCAAATATTGACAGCAACTATGGCTTTAATTTTTGATATTTCATATTTCACATCTTTAACTTGGTTTATTCCGCTAGTGTCTGGATTGGCAATACCAATTCTATTTATCATAGGAAAAGAACTTGTCGGTTTTACGCCTGCATTGTTTGGATCTGCATTTTACGGAGTAACATTTGGAGTTGTTTATGCAAACTCTCATCCGATGCCAGGAGGGTTGGCTGAGACAATAGGCTTTGTTGTTTTATTAAACTGGATAATGTTACTGAAAAGTGGAGATTTTTGGGAGATAAATCCTTTGAAACGAAATCCGTGGGGGAATTTGATGAAATTTTCATTTTTCGCCCTATTAATTACGCACCATTTCACATTACTTTTGTTGATGGCTGCAATGCTAGGAATATTGATTATAGAAATGGCAGCAGGTAACAAAAAAATAGCTAAAACCGGAATTATGGCTGTTGGCTTAATGTCACTAGCGATTTCAGCCTACTGGTTAATTTACGCTAAATCATTTAGAAAAATGCTGGATGATAGTGCATTTGATTTTCTACCAGATATAATTCCTACTACTTTAGTTCTAACTCTTATTCCAATAATTTCTTTATTTGTAATATGGCTTGTTAAAGACAGGCTCTACTTACCTTTCTTCAATGAAAAGATTACCCACGAAGCTTACCTTAAGCGCACAACGGCCTCATTTGTAGGAATATTCATTGTAATCATGTTAGTGCTCTGGAAAGGTGTTCCGGGAACCGATATTCCAGTTGATTTCGAAGCCACACCTTACCTTAGCGTAAACCTAGCAATTATGTCGCTAGCTTGCGTTCCGAGTTTTGTTATGTCCAAAAAAAATAGTTGGCTACTTTGGGGGTGGTTGCTACCAATTCTTGGATTAGCCACAATAGGTGCAATCACAGGATCTCATCTTCTTATTGCATACAGACACGCACCATATCTCTTAGCGCCTACTGCTCTGATTATTGGAATAAGCTTTCAATACTTTATTATCGGTTTTAAAGAGAATGAAAGAAAATATATAACTGCATTGTTCAGTATACTCTTGCTCGGATGTGCATGGGGAGCATATCCTCCACCTTCAGTTATGGGAGGCTTTCAAGAAGGAACTAGTCAGGAAGAGGTTGATGGTGTATTGTGGTTTCAATTTATCGAAGAGGATAGTCTGGTAGTTAGTGATCACCGCTTGAGTAGCATGACATTTGGGCTAAGTGAAACTAATGCAAGTTGGGAACACGGAGCTATAATAATCAACGGGAATGCAGAAGAGGCCATCTTAGCTAGTAAAAATTTTACAACACCGCGTGCTGGAATAAAGGATGTAACGTATATTTTACTGTCCAAGGAAATGGAGAAGGGTGTTGCATTATTACAATGGGATCCTGCCGAAGAATTGACAGGAGAGGCTAAAACAAAATTTACAGACAATGAACAATTTCCTATTTGGTTTAACAATGGGGAAACTATCATTATGAGAATGCCCGGTAAATAATATTAAACAGCACCAATTGGAATTGTATGGATTATCTGAAAATCAAAGACGAATCAAAGTCAATATCTGATTGGATTATCAAAATTCGAAGAGAACTACATGAGCATCCTGAGCTGATGTATGAGGAATTTAAGACTAGTGAGCTAATTCGGAGAGAACTTGATAAATTAGATATCCCATATAGACACCCTATAGCTGAAACTGGAGTCTTAGCTTCAATAGGAAATGGAGAAGGACCTTGTGTGGCACTGCGTGCAGATATGGATGCTTTACCTATACATGAAGAAACTGAAGTCCCATTTAGGAGTAAAAATGATGGGAAAATGCATGCTTGCGGACACGACTGCCATGTATCTATGCTACTTGGAGCTGCCAAACTCCTAAAAGATAAAGAATCAGAAATAAACGGAACTGTCAAACTTCTGTTTCAACCTGCAGAGGAAGGAGGTGCCGGTGGAAAACTAATGAGAGAGGAGGGAGCTTTAGAAAGTCCAGATGTTGAAAGGATATTTGGATTACATGTTTGGCCACAAATGCCAACAGGACAAATTGGTTCCAGAGAGGGAACTTTCTTAGCAGCCACATCATTCTTGGACTTAACTATCAAAGGTGTGGGAGGACATGCTGCAGTACCTCACTTAACTAGAGATCCTGTTCTAACATCTGCACAAGTCATAACTAATCTTCAATCAATTATTTCCCGTGAAATAGATCCATTAGATTCAGGAGTTGTAAGTATCAGTGCGATACATGGTGGACAGGCTGCAAACGTGATTCCTTCTGAAGTAAAAATACTAGGTACGCTAAGATCCCTTACAATGGAGGGACTCAAAACACTTCAAAAGAGAGTAAAGAAAATATCTGAAAATATAGCTGAAGCCCATGAATGTGAAGCTATTGTAGAATACCCTGGAAATGATTACCCACCTACTGTCAACGACAGTGAGATGTGGGAATTTGCCAAAGGTATTGGCATTGAGATGTTAGGTGAAGAGAACGTGAGCGACCTTGACGCTGTAATGGGTGGAGAAGATTTTGCATACTACACTGAAAAAGTAAAAGGATGTTTTGTAGTTTTAGGAATGAATAATCCTGAAATTGATGCTACATACAGTGTCCATCATCCTATGTTTAAGGCAGACGAAGACGCTTTACACATTGGGACTGCATTGCATGCTATTTTTGCACTAAAAAGTTTAGAGGAACTAACAAATTAACTATTCTACTGTAACTGATTTTGCTAAATTTCTTGGCTTATCAATACTCTTTCCTAAATCATGAGCAACATAATAAGACAAAAGTTGCACAAAAACAGAAACCAAAAACGGTGAAAGAACTGGATCTACCTCAGGAAACTCAAAACTATGATCTGAAACTCTCAGCGCTTGCTGGTCTCCCTTCTGAGCAACTGTAATTACCGGTGCACTGCGAGCAGATATCTCTTCTATATTAGATATTAATTTTGAATATGTATGATCTTGAACTGCAATTGCGATTACTGGAGTTTCGGAAGTTAACAATGCTAGAGGGCCATGCTTTAATTCACCTGCAGGATAACCTTCAGCATGAATGTAGGAGATTTCTTTAAGCTTAAGAGCTCCTTCAAGTGCTATTGGATAATTTATATTTCTACCTATAAAAAACGTAGATTTAGCCTTCGAAATGTGAGGCACTAGTTCCTTTATTGATTCTGCCGAATTCAATAATTGTGTAATCTTGCTGGGAATTCCTCTCAATTCATTTTCCCAATTTTTCAACATTACATGATCAATCGAACCTGACTGGAATGCTAAATGCATGGCAAGAGCGTAAAGTGCTTGCATCTGTGTCAAAAATGTTTTAGTGGCTGCAACACCAATTTCCTGTCCAGACTTTGTTATAATAACTCCATCTACTTCTCGTGTTATTCTACTACCAGGTACATTACAGATTGCAACAGTATGGCATCCTTGTTGCTTAGCAGCTCTTGCGGCTGCAAGCGTATCAGCAGTCTCACCACTCTGTGAAATTAAAACCACTAAAGGCCTTGATGACATAAGTCCACCAACCCCTTGTACTGGAGCTGCGTATCTGAACTCAGAAGCATAG
>JBJLCC010000050.1:0-10646 GCA_045567855.1 Candidatus Poseidoniales archaeon
AAACCAACTGTCTGGCCTGGAAACTTTGCTGATGGGCCCCATATTTGGGAATATCTAAACTTCCTAACGAAGTCACGGTGTAATCGTTGACATATTTCGGTTATTGTAGTTCCCTTCCGAACTACCATTGGTTCTTCTAAATCTGCCTTTTCTCCCTGAGGCTTCATAAAAATGGATATGAATTCTAAAGAGGAATATATCTGTTTTTTCAATGTTTCAACACCCAAACCGGAAGGTGCTGCAACTTCGATAGTTTTTACTGAACCGCAAAGCTTTTTGATACTTTTAACATCTGCGGAATTAACCATATCTACTTTACTTATTACATTGAAAGATCGTGTGTAAACTCTAGTTCCTGAAAGAATATCGACTATGTCATCTATAGTCACCCTTTCTCTAAAAACTACTTGAGCATTGACTATGCCATATTCTCTTACTATGGTCTTAATAGCTTCATCCTCTAATTCTTGCTCAATTGTAGAGATAACTTCGATGCCACCAATTCCTGTTTTTGAAATACTACCATTGGGAGGGCGACTATTCAAGCGAACTCCAGAATCCGTCAATTCCTTCAATATAACATGAGGTGCTGGCTCTAGAGCATCAATAACGTGAACAATTAAATCTGCAGAACGAATAACTGATAATACTTCCTTACCTCTACCTGCACCCCTAGCTGCACCTTCAATTAATCCCGGAAGATCAAGAATTTGAATATTAGCATCTCTATACTTCAAAACCCCAGGAACTACATCTAAAGTTGTAAAAGCATACGAACCTGTTTCACTATCTGCATCGGTTAAGGCATTCAAAAGAGTAGACTTACCTACACTAGGCAGCCCAACTAGAGCTACTGTAGCATCCCCTGCCTTTCGAACTCCATATCCACTACCTCTGGGGCCTGAAGAACTTGTTACTACTTCTTCTCTAAGCTGTGCCAACTTAGCTTTAAGCTTACCAACATGATGTTGTGTCGCTTTATTGTACTTAGTATTAGCTATTTCTTCCTCGATTTCAGCTATCTTATCTGTAAGTGACACAAGTATTGACAATTAGGGGGGATTAAACGCATTGAGTTGAGAAAACTATAAAGTTATGCTACTAATGAAAAAGTATGGCATACCCACTTGATAGCAACGATTTAACTGAGCCAAAAACTACAATTGTAAATATTTTGAAAATGGAAGGTTACAAATTAGACTCGGGAAGCTTATTCTTAGCATTCAAAGATGCTGGAGGCGAAATGGCTCAATTTACGCCTTCTCTAGAAGAATTGCAAGAAGAACAAATTATAAAATCTGACAGTGAAGGAAACATAATGACTGTTGAAGATTATCAGAGAGAAAAATCTCAAAACAAAGAGGATATTGAAGAAATAGAAGAATCTAGTGAAGAAGAAGCTGATTTGATTAATGAAGAAATACAAGGTAAGGATATCATGGATGATAATGTGAATGATTCATCTAAAATGAGTGAAATGCTGAAAATGAAAGAAGAAACTGATGCTTGGATTGTTGAAAAGGCAAAAAATGGCTCTAAAGATACTGAAAAACTAAGCTTAGAAATTGCTGAATTAAGTGAAAGAGTAAAGAAACTTGAAAATATAATCGAAAAAATTAATGAGGCGTTAAGATAGTTTGGTAGTTAAACAAAAAAAGGGGAGAAAAAGATACTTGCTCCTAGAACATACTGAAAAAATAGAACTAGATGATTTTAGGTCTTTCTTAAAAAAAAATTCTGAACTACTCAAAGGTAAAATTAGATGGCGAATTATAGCTTTTGAAGATAAAAAAAGTATCGTCTTAGTAGATCACACAAAATCAATTGCTATAAGAGAATTAATAGAAATTAATAGTGATGAATTAGGAATGAAACCCATTAAGACTAGTGGGACTTTGAAAGCCCTTAGAAAATAGAGCAACTATTATTATGGCTTAAAGATTGGGTTATTAATGGATAATGAAGATTCTAATGAATGGGAGGAAACTGAATACGAATCTTTAGACTGGGGCGATTCAGAAAATGAAGGTGACACTAGTGTTGTTTCTTTGTACCCATCAACTAATAAGCCGAATATTGCCGCACTTCTGCTTATAATAGCAGGTTTTGTTTTATTAGGTACTGCAACAACTATGAACGGAATCCTGAGTGATGCTGATAAAATTCAAGGAGTCACTGCAAAATACAACGAAGTAATGCAAGAAATGGGGCTCGAAATTGATGAAGAAGGTGAAGAAATTGATGAATCTTTTGTGAGTAATGTTATAGAAGTCGGAATGATTTGGGAATTTGTGTGTGCAATCCTTTCATTTGTAGGAGGAGCTCTCCTAGTCATGAGACAAAATTACAATCTTGTTTTAGTTGGTTGTGCTGCTGCGATAGTAGGGTTAGGTGGACTTCTGATTTCTACATTATGTGGTGCGGCAGCTCTTTATTTTACTTTCCAAAGCAAACCTGAATTCGGACTAAGTGAGCAAGACGAGAGCTGGTAAGGTTGCTTAATCAATTATTAAATTATCTTAATATTAAAGAATTATATCCTCCCCAAAAAGAGGCTATGCAGGCTATAGAAAGAAATGAATCTCTTTTAATGTCAGTGCCTACTGCTGCAGGAAAAACTGTAGTTGCCTACAACGCCCTAATGAAAGCAGTAAAAGAAGGTAAAAAAGGTATTTTTTTAGTTCCATTAAGGGCGCTAGCATGGGAAAAAGTCAATGAGCTGAGAGACATTTGTAAAAATATTCTTAATGGTGCTAAGATTGGTGTTTCAGTGGGAGATTTTGATAAAATAAGAGGTCTTTCCAAATATGATATAATTGTAGCCACCTCTGAAAGAGCTGATTCATTAATTCGGCACAATCCTCCCTGGTTAACCGAAGTAGGGTGCTTAGTATCTGATGAAATACACTTAATCAATGATTCTAATAGAGGACCGACACTAGAAGTTACTTTATCGAAGTTCAGAGAAATTAATCCAGATATACAAATTATAGGACTATCTGCAACCGTATCTAACTCAAGTCAAGTTGCTGAGTGGTTGAAAGCTACACTAGTTGAAAGTGACTTTCGTCCAGTTCCACTCAAAAAAGGAATTTGTATTGCTAATGAGATTGAATGGGATGGCGATGAATTCAAGACTATAGATATAGACGGTACTGAGGGGATTGCACTTGACAATTTACCAGACCAATGCTTAGTTTTTGTTAATACAAGGAGATCTGCCGAAGCTCAGGCTAAAAGACTTGGCATGCTAATAGGCAAGAGGCTAAGTGCTGATGAAACTGAAAAACTAAAAAAATATACTAGTGAACTGAAAGCTGGAGCTGATGAAGTTACATCCGTAGACTCAAACCTTGCTAAATTGATTGAAAGAGGGGTAGCATATCATCATGCAGGATTAACTAACAGGCAAAGACAAATTGTAGAGAAAGGTTTCAGAGATAAAAAAATTAAAGCTTTGTGCGCAACTCCGACTTTAGCAGCAGGAGTAAATTTACCTGCAAAAAGAGTGATTATTAGGGATTTAACTCGTTGGGATTCAAGTTTTCAGTCAAACCAACCGCTACCTGTTTTAGAAATTCAACAAATGCTAGGTAGAGCTGGAAGGCCTGGATTTGATGTTGACGGTGAGGGAGTATTAATTGCTAAAAACAGCGAACAAAAAGCGCAAATTATAGAAACTTATTTTGAGGGCGAAACTGAACCTGTTCTTTCGAGGTTAGGCAGTGAACCTGCACTAAGGACTCATTTACTTTCTTTAATTTCTTCTGGGACAATTAGTACTACTGAAGAAATGCATTCTTTCCTAAAAAAGACACTCTTTGGCGCTCAGGGTGAACTATGGAGAACTCAACATCGCATAAACAAAGTACTTAATTTTTTAGAAGAAGAAGGTTTAATTGAGATTGAAGGAAAGATAGATGGAGAATTTATACCTGCAAATGCTTCTCTTCAGGAGAAATTAAAAGCTACTCCGTTTGGGAGAAAAGTTTCACAACTGTACATTGATCCTTTGTCCGGAGTCATCATTAGAAATGCCCTTGAATCTGAAGTACCTGCAAATCCGTTAGGTTTACTACACACAGTTACAAGAACTCCAGATATTTACTCTCTTTACGTTAGAAAAAATGAAATGGAAACTTACCTTACTCATTTAATGCAAATGGAAGCTGATCTCATGCTACCACCTCCCGTAGAACATACCGAACTTGAATTCTATCTTTGGGATTTGAAAACTGCACTACTATTGATGGATTGGGTAGAAGAAACTCCTGAAGAACATCTAATGAAAAGATATTCAACTACTCCGGGAGACATTAGAGCAAAAGTTGAGACTGCAGGGTGGATTCTTTATTCCATGTCTGAACTTTCTGAACTATTATCACCCAATACTACAAAGATGATAGCCGAATTAGAAATTCGAATATCTAATGGTGTGAGAAAAGAATTACTACCGTTATTAGAAATCGATTCAATCGGAAGAGTCCGTGCAAGGTCTTTGTTTAATGCAGGATTCACAAGCCAAAGCTCAATTCGTGATTCAAAACCTTCTGATTTGAGTGAAATTCCTGGAATAGGAACTAAATTGGCTGAAAAACTAGCTGGAAAAAAAGATCCTGAACAAATGCGCTTTGAGTTAGTCTAATTAACAGCGCTCTTATGGTATAGTAATGGTAAGGTTTGTTAGAGATCAACCAGACGCCTACATCTACAGTAGTTTTGGAACTCGAATTTTCATCGCCGGTTTTCTATTAGCTTTACTATATATTGGACAAGGAATCTTGGTTTATACAAGCACAGATAAAGTTCTTTCACTTTCATCTTTAATCGGACGAGATTCGGGTGGAGACATAATGGGTCAATTAATCGGTGGATTAATCTTAGTAACTGCGGTTTTTGTTCCTCTCGCCTCAAGTACCATGGCAATATCAAGATGGGTGTTGAAAAGAACATACAAGAAGCTTGAAAAATTAGAAGTAGACAGTAAAAGATCTCAATTGCTTCTTATGATGGCAAGGTTTGTCTTTCTAGGATGTATAGTTGCTGCCTATGCACCCATGCCAATGATTGCAGAGAGCGCAATGTCTGGAGGATTCCCCACATCCTCTATTAACTACTATCAAACAAAATTTATGAGTCTCTTTTTCTCTCTATTCGGTTTAGCTTTATTTCTAACAATTATTTCTCCTGTATTACAGCTCTATCAACGGACTGGGAGTCGATCCCTAATATTTGCTGGATTTTTAGCTACGATGGTAGGTGCATCGCTAATCTACATGGGTAATACTGATTGGAATATGTCTGTGTTCAAGCTTAATAGTCAAGAATTTAAATCATCTTTTGGAACTACTATGATTTTTTGTGGAACGTGTATTTTCTTCTGCCTTTGGATTGTAGCAAGAAATGCTAAATCAATACTTAGATACCAAAAAATGCATTTTACTATGAAATTAGGTGAATAATGGAATCCTGGGCTGAAAAATACAGGCCTGAGAGTCTTTCAGACATAATCGGAAATTCAAAAGTAATAAGCGATTTGAAAACATGGGCAAGCTCATGGGGCGATAAAATGGTCAAGAAAGGAGTGATACTCTCTGGGCCTCCGGGATGTGGTAAAACTTCTGCAGCTATTGCTTTAGCAAATGATATGGGATGGGAAGTAATTGAATTGAATGCATCTGATGCCCGATCTGGAGCTGTAATAGAAGGAACCGCTTTAAGAGCGGGACTTTTCCAAACATTCGGGAGTAAAGGTTTAGCTGAACGAAATTTAATACTACTAGATGAAGCCGATAATTTGTACGAAAGAGCGCAACAATCTAAGAACAAAATAAAAAATTACAGCGATAGAGGAGGTAAAAGAGCTATATCAAAAACTCTTGAACAAACCAAGCAACCCGTTGTAATTACTGTAAATGATTTGTATAATTTAACCAAAGGTACTGGTGCTAAAATCAAAAGATTATGCCTCAATCTGAAATTTCAAAGGCCCTCTGTTATATCTATATCTACTGTTTTACAGAAAATTTGCCAAAATGAAAATTTAGAGATTGACAACGAAACAATAAGGTCTATGGCTGAAAATGTTAAAGGTGACCTAAGAGGAGCGATAAACGATTTACAGTCACTATCAGAAGGAAAAAAGAAAATTATTTATGATGATTTAAAAAAAGTGGGATCGAGAGATCGAGAAACTGAGATGTTTGAAACTCTAAACGCTATTTTTCACGGAGATACTTTTGATAAACCAAGAACTGCTATTTTTGACCTCAATGAACCGCCTAGAGATGTTGCAACATGGGTTAGCGATAACATACCTATTGTATATAAAAATCCAAGTGATATCGATAGAGCATATTCAAAAGTGGCATACGCTGATTTATTACTTGCAAGAGTAATAAGAAACCAGAATTATGGTTTATGGGGATATGCCTCTGAATTAATTTCAAGTGGTGTAGCTTTGTCTAAAATGCATCCTACAAGTGGAAGAAGACCTCAGTTTCCATCATACATTAGAAAGATGGGAGCAAGTCGATTTCAAAGAGCATACAGAGATTCTTTAGCTAAAAAAGTAGGTGCTGCAACCCACCAATCAATCAAAGAGTCAAAAATAGAACAAATAGGAGTAATATCTACTATTTGCCAGAACGATGTAAACAAGGCTGCTGAGATTGCTGGAAATCTGGACTTAAATGAAAATGAACTTGCTATTTTACTTAATACAGACAAAAAGAATAAAAAACTTATATCTATAATGGAAGAATCACAACAATATAGACAAGAAAAAGATATTGTAACTCTAGATTATATTCCTAAAATGGAAGAAAAATACGAAGAAGAACCTAAACGTATTGTTCCAAGAAATGATAAAAAACAAAAAAGTTTATTCGAATTCTAAATTTAACTTTTGCTGATCAGATACACCCAATCGACTAGCCGAAACTCCCAGAAGTCTTATTGGTTTGCCAGGTTCCCAATTATCATACAACAACGATTTTGCTACTTTGTAAATGTCTTCTGATTTATGTATCTCACCTGGAACTGTCTTTTGGCGTGTTATAGTTGTAAAATCTGACCACCTAATTTTGATAGTTATCGTTCTTGCTGACTTCCCCATTTGCTCAATACTATCTGATACTTCTGCGGATAACTCCCGCAAGGCTAACTCTACTTCTTTGACTTCCTTAATATCAGATTCAAACGTAGTCTCAGTACCTTGCTGTTTAGCAATCCATGGTGAAGGATCAACAACTCTATTATCTATTCCTTTTGCCTTATTCTTTAAATTAACAGAATATTGCCCAAATATCGGTAATAACTTCTGAATATCTATTGAAACTATATCTGAACATTTTTCAATCCCAAGACTATTCAAACGTGATGCCGTTTTAGGGCCAATTCCGTACATTTTCCTTATTTCTAATGGCGCCAAGAATTTAGATTCCGTTCCAGGCTGAACGACTGTGAAACCCTCTGGTTTTTCAAAATCTGAAGCTATCTTAGCAACTAATTTAGATGTTGCTAAACCTGCTGAAGAAGGTAAATTTGTTTCTGTCTTGATCCGTTTTAAAATTGTCTTAACCAAAGCTTCAGGGTTTTTTTGAAGTGATAAATCTACAAAGGCTTCATCAACACTCATTTTCTCCAAGGTACCATATCTCGCTAAAATCTCCATGACTTTAGCTGAGGAAGAACGAATCATGGGCCTGTTTGAAGAGACAAATTTGAGCTCGGGACAAAGCTTCAGAGCTTTACTTGAAGCCATAGCCGAACGTACTCCCTTTGCTCGAGCCTCGTAAGAAGCTGAAGCAATGACTCCCCTTTGACCTGGCTTTCCACCAACTGCAAGAGGAATCCCCTTATCGCTCGGATTTTCTAAAATGTGAACATTCACAAAAAAAGCATCCATATCTAAATGTAAAATTGCTCTAGGCCATTCTAAGCGAGTCACAAGCCTTTAACGGATAGGGAAAATAACAGTAAGTTTGGTGGGTATTATCTTTAAGTCCCCAAGCTTTGCGTAAATAATGGAGATTGACCCTTGGGCGAGTAAAGGTATCAAAAACTATGACGAAATTTGCGAAAAATTTGGTCTAGAAAGAATAGATCATACAACTTTGCCTAAACCTACACATCTTCATAGAAGAGGAATAATTTTTGCTCACAGAGATTTAGATTCTATATTAAATGCAAGAAAAGCTGGAAAACCTTTCGGAGTTTTATCTGGGCTTATGCCTTCAGGTCAGATGCATTTAGGCCACAAAATGGTAATTGACCAAGCTAGGTGGTTCCAAGATTTAGGAGGGGACGTTACAATTGCTGTAGCTGATTTAGAAGCTCATGCAACAAGAGGCCTTAGCTTAGAAAAATGTAAGGAGTATGCTGTTGAAGAATATATATCAAATTATGCTGGAATGGGATTAAATCCGGATAAGACATCAATATATTTTCAATCTGAAAGAGCAATAGTACAGAAAATGGGATTTACATTAGGTACGAAAACTAATCTCTCTGAAATGGAAGCCATTTATGGATTCTCAGGTAAAACAAGTCTTGCACACGTTCAATCACCATTGGTTCAAGCTGGTGATATTGTACATCCCCAATTAGAGGAATATGGAGGATTGAGGCCTATAGTTGTTCCCGTAGGAATGGATCAAGATCCGCATATCAGGTTAACAAGAGGTATGGTCTCAAAAACTAATTGGTTCAATGTGAATAAAAATAAATTAGGAAACTTAACTATTGGATTATCAATCCAAGATAATAATCAAGATATTATGGGGATGAGAAATGATGGGGGCGTTGATAAAAATCGAAGGAAGATAGTCATCGATAAGGCAATTAGTGCAATCAATAAGGCTGGCTATAATCAAATTAATTCAAATCCAAAACACGGCACAATCGATATCAAGGATGCCACTTCTGAAAACTATGCTGAGATTCAATACGAATTATTGTCTCTTGAAAGGCAATTAGGGGGTATGGGACTAATGCAACCATCATCTACATACCACCAATTTGCAGTAGGTATGACTGGTGGTAAGATGAGTTCTAGTATGCCAGAAACAACAATTTTCTTAAATGATTCAATGAAGACAATAGAGAAGAAAATAAGATCTTCATTCTCAGGTGGCCAGCCTACTGTTGAAGAACACCGCAAAAAGGGAGGAAATCCTGACATCGATGTCGCATATCAATACCTTCGCTACTTTTTCGAAGAAGACGACAATGAGTTAGAAAAAATTAGAGAAGAATATGTGTCTGGAAAGCTGTTAACTGGTGAGATAAAATCCATTTGTGTTGAAAAAGCTGAATCTTGGATGAAAGAACATCACGAACTTAAAGAACAAAATCAACATTTAATCAATGATTTTCTAAGTTAATAATTCTCCTGACTTTTCTTCCTAAAATCTCTGGCATTTTACTAAGTAATGCATTTTGCATTTCTGTTATAGAAATATTGTAACCAAATTTAGCTAATGCCATATGTTTACCTAATGGCAAGCCACAACCTTCAACAGACTCTATTCTTCCTTCTGGAGTGTTTAAATTTATATCAAAACCATGCCTTGATACCCATTTACTAAATGCCAAACCAATACTAGCTACCTTGTGTCCCTCAAACCATACCCCTTGCATAGAATCATCACGAACTCCGTAAATATCAAACTCGGATAATGACTGAATTATCCATTCTTCAATTGTTGTTATTACTTCCCTAACTGATTCTTCTTTCCATAGAAATATGGGATATCCCACAAGTTGACCTGGACCATGCCAAGTAAGTCCACCACCCCTATCTACTTGAGAAGATGGAAAATTATCTGGTGCTGTTAAACCATCAAGCATACCTCGTCTTCCAATAGTCACTATCTCAGGGTGTTCAACAAAGATTAATGTATCTCTAATTTTACTCTTTATCCTATCTTCTTGTAATTCAACCATTAATTGATCTATTTCTTGATGAGTAGAATTATTTGCCTGAATTATATCGATTTCAATCAATTTGAAATATGAATTGCATGTCCTAAACTGGCAAGGGCAGACTCTGCAAAAGCTTCTGTCAAAGTTGGATGAACGTGTATTGTTCCTGCTATATCATCTAACCTTGCCCCCATCTCAAGAGCTAATGCGAATTCTCCAGATAGCTCTGAAACATGAGAACCTACTGCATGTATTCCTACTATTACTTGGTTATCTTTTCGTGACGTAATACGAACGAAGCCACCATCGGAACCTGCGCCCATGGCTAAGGCTCTTCCACTTGCAGCAAATGGAAATTTACCCACTACTGTTTCTATACCTTCTTTTTTGGCCTCATCAGGTGTTAGGCCTACACCTACAATTTCAGGATCTGTGAAACAAACTGCAGCTATTGAAACCGGATCAAACTCCCTTCTATGTCCTGCTATAATTTCAGAAACTACTTCAGCCTGAGCTGATGCTTTATGAGCAAGCATTGGCTCTCCAACTACGTCTCCGATAGCCCAAACATTCTTCATTGAAGTTCGGCACTGCTTGTCTACTTTGATAAATTGACCATCCATATCAACTGCCATTTTTTCCAAACCCCAACCTTGTGTATTGGGCTTTCTTCCTACAGTTACGAGAACTTTATCTGCTTTAATTTTATGATTTTTACC
>JBJLCC010000051.1:0-8378 GCA_045567855.1 Candidatus Poseidoniales archaeon
TTGTTATGAATATTGTTGTTCTTTATTTCCATACCATATGATAGATATTCGAGAGACATTCCATAACTAAAACCACTAATTTCATTGTTTTCAATTATTGAATTCCAGCAGCTAGAATAAACTCTAATACCATAGTACCTATTTGTTGATGAATCTGGTTCAAACTTAGAATTCTTGATAACAACATTTTGACTACTGGACATTACTATACCATTATAACTTTCAGTATGGATGTTATCTATTACCATATCATTTGCACTGTTAATACCAATACCAGCTTGCGAATACCCATAGCTACAACATTGAGTTGTATTAGCACTTTTGACAACTCTTAAATTTTTAATTGTAGAACCATCTGCATTATAATCAAAGAAAAAAGGTGAACCCAAATATCTAGCATTTACAATAGTTCTAGACGGGCCTGAGCCCACGAAGTGTAATTTCTGATTAACGTAAACTGACTCTCTGTAGTGGCCTGGCCAAATTTCGATAACATTCTCTGAAGAGGCCGCTGAGACTGCTTCGGATATTGAATTGTATAATACAGCTTTATTACGGTTAAAAACACTAGCATCAGGCATATTACCTGAGTACTTACTACTAGAAATTGTTACAAGTTTAGGCTCTTCACTCCAACTACCCTTATGGAGTCCTACGTATGGTTTGTGTGTGGAAGCCGAAGAAGAACCCTCATAAATTTTAGTTGTTACATAAATATCATCTATTTTACCATCACTACCGGTTTTACTATTGGAACCTCCATAATATTCGGAAGAATAAAGAGCGGGGCCATTAATTGGATGCTCATAAATAGATTTGATATTACGGGCTGAAAAATCCTCTCCCCAAATTTGTACATTATCAACTTTACCATCCATATAGTGGCCGTTGTAATCTCTTCCAATGTACATCCAACTACTATAAGTTCGAAGATAAGGAGTAGTTTCCGTAAATGAATAAGTTTTGACTAATGTACCATTAACATAAAGTTTCATATCGTCTGTAGTCTCGCTCCAGGTTGCTGCAAGATGATACCAAACACCAGTAACTAGTGCATCATCACCAATAGCCCTTTTTTCCCCTGAAGGACTATAAAAATAACCATAAGCTATAGGATTTCCACTGCTATTGACTTGTAATCTAAACTGACCTTCTCGATCCATACCTACTACTGTATCATAATCAGTACTGCTTGATGGAAATGAATCAAAATTAACCCAACTAGAAACTGTTAGTTCATCAAATCTCCAAGGTGTGGAAGAAATATAATCGTAAGATGACTGAAGATTATCTCCAGAACCATCAAATTCTATAGCATTACCATATAATCCTGAAACATAATTTGAATTACCATATCTAGACCAATATTGTCCAGCCAGAGAATCATATGCGCTACTAGTACCACTTTCATCTAATTTCAAATGAATCCTCATATCATTATTGAATGATTTGTTAACTAACGGTTCGGAACTAGTATCTTCGATTATTAGAATATCTGCATTATTTATTCCCGTGTAGGTTAAAGAACCTTCAGGTTCCCAGTTAACTACGCCTGCCTCATTTTGATCTATCCATCCATATCCTATTCTCTCAAAATCTTCTGAATAAGTTACAACTGATTCGTCTGCAGCCTTAATTATCTTAATATCATCAACATACCAACCTTCAAAATCATGTTCTGAACCATCGCTACAGAATGTGAATTTTAGTCTGATATCTTCGCCCCTATAATCTGTTAAATTAAATCTCTTAGTTTGCCAATTTAGACCTGATTTATCTCCCATAAAGGCGCCAGTTGAACCACAATCTCCACTAAATGATCCGTCATAGCCACCTATCGGAGTAATTAATTGCCAAGTTGAACCTGAATTCTTAGATATGTAAACTTGACCACCGTCATAAATATTTTCAGTCTCGTACCATGTTTTTATCTCTAGAATTCTAGTTTCTCCAACTCCACCACTTGGTAATGAGATATCTGATTTATGCTTGAAAGAACCTGACCAAGAGTCTAGGTATGTACCTTCATCACTATCTCCAGCCCAGAACGAATTAACTCCAGAATTAGCTTTTCTTTCAGAGTCTATGGTTGTATTTACTCTGTTCCAGTTATAGGTCCCATTGTCTAAAACTGAAAATTCTACAAGCTCTTTCTCTAAAAGTCTAGAGTTTGAATCTATGGACAAATCATCAACATCTGTATCAATGAGTATATTATTCCAACCATTACGGTGCGCGTCTGAATCATATCCATGATGAATATCGTACCCTCCTGAATCTGTGTTTGAAAATTCAACATCCTCTATTGTATTATTTTCAGCCTCTCTCGTAAATGAAATTCCCCTCTTTTCGTTATTAAATCCTGAGTTGTAAACTGTGTTATTATCTGCACCAAAAAACAAGA
Organism: Candidatus Poseidoniales archaeon; assembly: GCA_045567855.1. Taxonomy (GTDB): domain Archaea; phylum Thermoplasmatota; class Poseidoniia; order MGIII; family CG-Epi1; genus CG-Epi1. The sequence continues at coordinate 2,405 of JBJLCC010000051.1, forward strand.
TGCCTACTTCTACATTATCGTCAAAGTATGAATCATTGAAGAAATTGTTACTTGATTGGTCAATCTTTATTCCGATCTTATTACCATGAAAATAAATGTTGCGGAATATACTACTACCGCCATACTTGATGGAAATTCCAACTTCATCTGCGCATGAGTAATCGCCGTGAGCTACCAATAACCCCTTTGAGCCGGAAGCAACCAAACCCATCTCGCGGTCTGAGCCATCACAATGCATTGAAGTGCCATGGATTTCAACGTCGTCTGAATTGTAAACTCGAATTGCATGCTTGTTATACCTGAAGTGAATGTCATGAGTTTGAACTTCATCAGCTGTAATAGAAACGCCTACGTCACCAGTCTCACCAACTGAAGTACCGCTATATTGTACTTCAAAAGATTTAAGCTGTGTCTCGGCTGCAGATAATTTAAAGCCATACTCTCCAAGGCTTGCATTTACAACTGGCTGAACATAACTTCCACCCCAGTATATTTTCTCAAACTCTGAATCTGTTACGACATCGCTCCAAATACTGAGATCATCTAGGGTCCCATCGAAGAAATCTTCTCCGTTTCCATCAGCATTTGTATCCCCTGCTCCGATAAACAATTTTCCAGAAGTAGCATTTATGTTCGAACCATATCCACAACTGCTGTCATCTAATTCTCCATTAATGTAAAACTTGATTGCCCCACCATAGACTACTGCAACATGAGTCCAAGTATTCTCAGGAATTACAAAATCACTGTCGCAAGCCCCGGAGCTACTACCCTGACCAAATTGAAAATATAACTCACCATCTGTGTTAATCGCTAGCAAATAACCGCCCCTAGTGCCGTCTGAATCTTTATAGTTTGAAGCTATGATTTGGTTAGACGAACTACTGTTGTCGTCCAAATTAATCCAGGCACTGATCGACATTGATTTATCACTAAAAGTAAATGCTGAATCATAATCTACCTCAACATAATCATTTGAGCCATCAAAGTCAAGGCCATTGCCCCAAACACCTGCACCAGTTGATGCGCCTTCTACATCTCCTGGAATGTCATTACACCAAACTCCATCTCCTACTTCTGAAGGATTTGTTTCATCAAGATGATACCTTGCTACTAAATCTCCGTCATTACAATCATACAAATCACCTAAGTCTATACCATAATTCCCTCCAATAAGTGTTAATTTTTTATTTACATGGACTACGTCGTGATACTCTCTTGCTGCAACACGAATTATGTCGGTAGCAGTAGCATTTTCTACAGCTTGGGTAATGTTTGTATAATCTGAACCACCGAATTTATCGACCGTATGCGTTGCCGCTTCACTATCTTCTGAAACAAAAACAAGAAAGAGCATTGCAACTAAAAAAAGAAAACCTGCGTTAGCTAACCTGTTTTTTGCAATCATATTATCTTTTCAGTACGGCCGCGTACATACGCGTACCATTGCTATATAAAACACAAGGGCGTTAAAATAAGTTTATATGTACTATAAGTTACTACAAATAGACTGCTCCTTTTGAATAACCATGGCCATTACTGATGACACTTTTAAAGAATTAATGAAGAGATTTGCTTCTGGAGTCACATTGATCACTTTTGAAAATGAAGGTAAATTTAGTGGATTGACCGTTTCCAGTTTTTGCTCATTGTCTATGAATCCGCCGTTAATTTTGATATGTATTGACAAAAAAATACCTAGCCATGATTCCTTAAAAAAAGGTGCCTCTTTTGGAGTAAATATTTGCACATCAGAACAAGGTAAATTAGCTTGGGATTTTGCTAATTCTAATATTAATAAAAATGAACTTATCCTATCGCTAAGTCATCGAATAACTGATGATAAAGTTCCTTTGCTAAATGATTGTTTAGCGTCGATGGAATGTACATTGAAAGAAACATACGAAGGTGGCGATCATACTATTTTTGTAGGTCAAATTGAAAGTGGCGATTTTAGTGAAGAATCTGACCCCTTAGTATACTACAAATCTGGGCTCGGTAATTTCACTTCAAATTAACTAAATAGCCTTCAATAATATCCTTAGGAACCTTGCCACGTAAAGCAATCTGCGTACGATAAAAGAATACTGAAATCCAAAGTTCTTTAATTTCAATTTCGCCTTTATCCAAAGAGAGTAATTTTATTGGACGCCACAAACCCATATCAAATAAATTTGAACATTCGCGAGCGCGTATCTCAAGACCCTTTTCTAAAAATAAACTCTCAATTTTTAGTGCTATTTCTTCACCCTCAATACGGACTAATAATGCATCATTATTACGGAAATTATAACCTTGAAAGCCCAAAAATAAACCTGATAAACCCAAAAGAAAAAAAGAAAAATTAATCGCCATAGTCAATAATGGAAATATCTCAGATTGATCAGGTAAAGCATACCATGCTACAACAGTGTAGCAAATTAATGCCAAAATAATAATTAATAAAGATACAAAATACCACTCACGACTTTCTGACTTATAAATGATTTTTGACATTAAAACAAAGTCTGCTGCTTAGGTGCTCGTTTACCTGATTTCAGGGCTTTTTCATCCCAATCGAAGACATCAGTTATTCTTGATAGTGATTTAGCAAGCCTGTCTGCGTAATAATTATAGTCGGGTTCAGGGCATTCTTCCTCGGGAATATATGGTTCCACAACCATTGGACTTTTACTTGCATTAGTTACAACAAAAGAAATTTTCATACCGCTAACAAAAGGCCGTCCTGTTTCAACATATTTTTTGTAGGCTTGAAGATGAGCTTGATTGTCTTCATTTACATATTTTCTATTGAGATTTACTGTTTTTGATATTACTAATGTATCTTTTTCTACTTCACCCTTTGAAACCTTTGTAACCCAATCTTTTGAAAGGTTCAATGCTTCTTCGATTTCACTCTTCATCAAAAAAGAAAATACTTCTTCTAGAGCTTGAACCTGCGATGGAAACGAATCTGTACGTCTTGTTTCATATCCTCTAATTAACATGCTTTCCTTAGGCCAAACTTGCCTCCCAACATATCTTTTTTTAGCTCCATGTGAAAAAAAGGGTTGCAATATCTTCTCAAACTCAAGCTGCTTTGCTCCAATTGAATATCTTTCAGCTATCTTTTCCCCAAAAGATACAGTTTCTTCTAAATTTGAATTTGGAGACCTGAAAAATACTGAATCTGTATCTCCATAAATTACATCTAAACCTTCAGACTCCAGTTCCTTCAATATATCTTTCACATATTCTCTAGCATATGCAGTTATTGAAGCTCCAATATCTAAATTAGTAAATCTGTAAAAATAAGAAGCAAAAACACCATAAACTGAATTCATTAAAATTTTAATTGCTTCTTGTACACGTCGATAATATTGCTCTTTCATTTCAGTTTCAGCTTCAGCTTGAAGCTTTTTGGCTGAATCTCTATCTGCCATCAGATTTGTCAATAATTCTGGAAGAAGCCCACGTTTTTGTTCTTGACTCTTAAATTTTACTCCTAATGGTGTTATAATTTCTCCATCGTCTGATCTTGTTGTAAAACAAAGATTACGATCTATAATTATACTTGGATACATTGATTTAAAATCCAGAACACAAACCCAATCATACAAACCTGGGTCTACGGTATGGACATAGCCGCCCTCAATATGTCCTGTCCTTTTTCTTCGATTTGTCCCAGGTACGCCGATTTTCTTAGAATCTGCAAATCTAATCATTAAGGAGTCAATCATCATAGATGTGATTCCGTTAATTACATCATCAAGAGGAAGCATTGAAATTGTTCCAATATGTTGATACTTCTGAATGACCATAATATGCTCTAGAATTTCTAAAGCTAATTTTGCATCTTCAAGACAATAATCCATTACCTTTCCAGGACGTGATTTCCATTCCTCATCCATTTTCTTGGGATTTACATCGTGCTTTTCTCTTCCCAATAATTCTTTTGCCACAGCATTCAAAGATTCTTGACGAGGACGGATTTCTCTCTTAACATTCCACCAAGCGTCGATGACAACTCGACCTTCTACTCTCCAAAATCTTTGCATTTTTTGCTCTATTTTAGATCCATCCCTACCAAAATTTAGATCAATTCTATGAACATCAGCCCTCTCAACCAATAATGGTAAGTCATATCCATCAATATTGTATCCTGTAATAATATCGGGATCAAATTTCGAAATTGCTGATACAAAATTTTTCAAAATATCAAACTCTTCACCATGTAAAGTTTCCTCATGAATGTAACCCGTTGAATCTTTAACACAAAAGCTTAAACAATAAATTGTTCTTTCAAATATAGAATTTTCTATATCAAAGCTCAATATTTTAAAATCTGATTCAAAATCATCACACTTTTTGAGAGAAGTTGCATCAATTAATTTACATGTAAATTTATGACTTTTGATTTCCTGACCTTCAAATGATACGCATCCGCCCACATTATTATCATAAAGATACCTGTAATGAAACGGAATATCTGAAGCTAGTAATTTTAAATCATTGTTTTTTAACCATTCTTTAAGTTTGTAAAGTTTATCTGGTGACTTTGTAACGACTCTAACACATTTTTTAATTTTACCATCAACCCATAAATCTTCATCTCTAACATGTTCGACATTATCATCTCTTTTCAACTGTTTTATGATGTCTTTTGTTGGTTCAACAACTTGAAAATATGGTTGCAAAACGGGAGTACGAACTGCAATACCTTCACCCCATTTGGTAGTACCATAAAGGTAAACTATTGCGCGTTCAACTCCGTCGATAATCTCATTATGGTATGCTGAATTCAGTAAGCGGATTGAATATTCCACAAAATGCTAGTAAGAGGCTGCTATTATTCTATTGCTTCAAAGTGATGATAACGCCTGATCAAAATCATTCTTCAAATCATCAAAATCCTCTAGGCCTGTTGAAAAACGAACAAAACCTAAATCGATACCGGCAGCAATACGTGCTTCTTGAGTCCATGATGCATGAGTAGTAGCATAAGGCATAGATATCAAAGATTCAACACCTCCCAATGATATCGCTTGAGAAGCTACATTCATCTTGTTCAACATTTTACGACCGGCCTCATCTCCATCTGCTACAACAAAGGAAACCATATTACCCGATTCAGATAATATTTTCTTAGACAAATCATGATCCTCATGGCTTGTAAGTCCTGGATAAATTACTTTTTTAATTTTGGGATGATTCTCTAACCACTTTGCCAATAATCCTGCAGTTTCTGTAGACCTATTATAGCGAATTTGTAATGTCTTCATTCCCCTCTCTACAAGAGATGCTTGATGAGGGTCCATGGAGCCACCAAAGTTCCTTAGCTTTTCCCAAATCTTATTAATAACTTCTGTTTTACCTGCTACGGTTCCACCCAAAAGATCACTGTGACCATTAAGCATCTTAGTAAGAGAATGAATGACTAAATCAAAACCATGCTCAATTGGATTACAAGAAATTGGAGTAGCAAATGTGCTATCCACAATTGAAGTTGCACCATATTTCTTAGCTAAGGCAGCTAAAGCGGGTAAATCTGAAATTTCTAGCAAAGGATTTGTAATCGTTTCACAGTACAAAACTTTTGTTTCCTTTTCTTTCAATGCACTTTCTACTGCATCTAAATCTCTTACGTCTATATAGTGAACATCTATCCCAAAGCGGACAAAATCCTGGTCTAAAACTCCTACTGTACCTCCGTAAAGATTTCTTGTAGTTACTATTCTATCTCCCTGCCCAAGAAAATTTAGCAATGTAGTGCAAATTGCTGCCATTCCTGACGAAAAGACTAGCGCATCCTCTGCACCTTCTAAATCAGCTATCTTTCTCTCCACAGCCCTATTTGTTGGATTATAATATCTTCCAGAGTAAACAGGTGCACGAGGCTGACCAGACATCCACATTTTGTAACCATTGTCATCTAAATAAAATGTAGAAGTTTGGTAGACTGGAGTATTCAATGAATTTTTACTAGATGAAGTAC
>JBJLCC010000052.1:0-21092 GCA_045567855.1 Candidatus Poseidoniales archaeon
TTACGATGGTATACCTCAGGCTTTTCCAAAAAAGCCCAATGTGTAACATCTTCAAATTCGAAAAAAAGTGAGCCTTCAATCAATTTATGTATCTCCTTACCAGATTCCGGACTTACCCAATTATCGTTAGATCCAGCCATAATGAAAGTTGGAATATTTTTTTTACCAATACTTTCAAAGATACTATTCATAGACTTATCGCCAACATATCCCCCAGTAGACAACAGGTGATTTTTCACAGTGTCAATGGTTTTTTCATTCCATATATCTAAATCATTGTAAACTTTAAGAGCTAAATCCTTGGTTTCATTTTCCTCTAAAACTTCCAATTCTTGAACCATTTGTTTTTCTACCTCATTTTTCAATTCGGAGCTTATTTCTCCATCACTTTCAAATGTATGAAGTAGAGAAATCAGTACAGGAGAAGTAGGTAGCTGAGGTACGCCAGTAGATGCTATTAGAATTAAAGACGCACAATTGTCCAATTTATCAGCGACCATTGAAGCAATTGAGCCTCCGGCAGAATACCCTATCAAATTAATATTTCTTTTAGCACCAGCTGGGATAAATTTTTCAATTAACTCAATAGATTGATTGACGTAGAGGTTTTCAGAGCTAACATTTGGAACGTAATCAGATTCGCCTCTTCCATAAAAATCAAAAGATAAGACTTGAAATCCTTGGCTAGTAAGATCAAAAGTCATATCATTGTAAATGTCCTTAGAGGTAGTCAAACCGTGCATTAGAACAACCAAATTATCAGAAGCCTCTCCTGTAATGGAATATCTTACCTTTCCATTCTCCAGTTTAGTGAATCGATCTACAATTTCCACATTTGTCTTTCGTTGGTAGAGATATAAAAGTTATTAGCTAGAGACTACAAGAAAGGTTTGACAAATTCTTCAGATAATTCCCACAATTTTACGTTATGTTCTTCATTTTTAGCTTTACTTGACCCCTTTTTCACTTGAGAATTAGCAAAGAACTTTCCAGTAATATTTTTCACTTCATCTGAACATGCCAAGTGAATACTAGTTTTTGCACCATCTTTTACGTTAATTGCAGTTAGCATCATTGCTAGTCTGATTGCATTTCTCCAGAATATATTGTTATTTTTTCCAAAATTTGTAGATACAAACCCTGGATGTAAACAATTTGCAGTAATTCCAGTACTTTCAATTCTTTTCGCTAATTCATAAGTGAACATTACATTAGCAAGTTTAGATTTTTTGTAAGTTTCAAAACCAGCATATTTCTTTTCACCATTAATATTATCGAATTCAAAATCAATACCATAATGGGCACTTGACGAAACATTGACGATTCTTTTGTAATTACTTTTTTCTACAAGCGGAAGTAGTTTTTTCGTCATTAGAAAATAGCCTAAGTGATTCAAAGCAAATGTTCGTTCAAATCCTTCTTCAGTCACTTCTCTAGATGTAAAATAAGCTCCAACATTGTTTAACAAAACATCAATTCTAGGGTATTTTTTGGATACTTGATCAGCAATTCTAGAGACTTCTTTCATCAACACAAGATCAGCTGTAAAATAGTCAATATCAACATGACTATCAGCAATTTTTCTTATCTGCTCTACAACTTTCTCTCCTTTCTCTTTACTTCTTCCAATAAGAATTAGATTACATCCTTTTTTTGCTAGTTCGAAAGCAGCTTCTTTACCGATTCCATCAGTAGCTCCTGTGATTAGGCAAGTGCGACCGTTCATTGTTTCACCATCAGACATCTATGGTAATGTAAATTTCCGGACTTAAACGCCTCATAGACCGGAGTTCCTTGGACTCCAGCAAAGGTCTCAAAGCTTTTTTTCATTCCCTTTGGCACGCTTTCACTAATTCCTTTAACTTTACTGTCATTAATATCATCTAAAGCATCTAAAACTTCTTTGGTAACCTCTTTTTCCGACACGATTTTAAATCCCGTATCTAGAAAAATGTTATGTAATTTTTCCATAGTTTCTTTATCTCTAAAATCAGTCCAACAGAAATTCCCTCCAACTTTAAGAGAACGATAAACTTCTTTCACAAACGCTTCAACATTTCCATAACAATGTGATGATTCTACATTGTAAATTATATCTTTAGAATTATCTTTGAGTGGAAGATCTTCTGCATTACCAACTTTGAAAGAAAGATTTTTTTGTGAAGAATACCAATTACTTGCTAGTCCAACAGCGTCGTTGGAAAAATCAAATGCCACCAATCTTTTTGGATTATACATTTTAGCAATCCAAGAAGCTCCACCACCTCTTCCACAACCAATTTCTACAACCTCTTTTCCCTTTAAATCTACGTCACGAATATTCATATTGTATAATTGGATGAAAAGCCGATTTGGTTCATCTTCTTTTAATAATTTTAATTCTTTACCGTCTTTGTAACCATAATTCATAAAGCGGAAATCAGCCCTTCCATGGGCTTTTGCTAATCTTTGATACCACCATTTCCACATCCAGTTTCGAGTTCTACCTGGTGCAATTCTCAGTAGAGTTGCAAAAATACGGGCAGGGATTCCCATTGCCATTTATAGAAAGCTGGACAATTTTTCTCTTAGACCATCAATTCCAAGACCTTGGTGCAGTATTTGCTCTTCTTGCCCACAATTGCCAGGCCTAGTAGTTCCCATGTAATCGTAATTTGGAGCGAATCCACGCTCCAATAACCACGTTCCAAAGCGAACTCCGAGTCCAGTCCTTGAATTCAAACTTTCAACGACTAAAACAAAAGGAGATTTTCCTATTTTTTCCATTGTATCTTCGTCCACTGAACTTAAGCTTGGTTTGTTTATCAATCCAACATTTATTCCATTTTCACGATATTCTTCGACTACGTGCAAACATCTGTGTAGCATATCACCGTAAGATACAATCCAACCTGCATCGCCCTCTCGTATTATTTCATCAGCACCAGGAGTAAACTCATACCCTTCCCCGTAGAAAGAGTCTCCATCGGAATTCAAAATTAGTGGAGTTTTAGATCTATTTGAAAATACAAATCTTAGTCCATGATCATTAAATATTCGTTTAATTATCGCATCCATTTGGTTTACATCTGCAGGGAAATATAATCCGGTAGAACTGCCTTCTTCTACATAGTTATCGGCAAAGAAATTGTTTAGGCCAAAATGGCAAGTATTATCAGACATATTATCTACACCAGCGTGTGAAAAATGAGCTAAAACATTGGCTTCATTAAGCCTAGACATTGTTATTTCTGAAATCACCATTTCCATAAATGCTGAAAATGTAGCAAAAATTCCTTGGTGTCCTTCTTGTGATCCAAAACCAGCAGCAGCAAGGTAATTTCCTCTCTCATGAATCCCAGCTCTTGTGAAACATTCAGGGTAATTTTTTCTTACAGCAGTCAAACCCACAGAACCTTCTAAATCAGAATCAAAAGCATGAACTTTCTTTCTTTCAGAATCGCTCATTTCATCTAGCATACTAACGACAGAAGTTCCAAACTGTTTTCTACAAGCGCCTTTCTCTCCAGATCCCTTGAAAGTTTGATTAGCCTTCGAACTATATTCTTCGGCAGTCTCTTTTAATTGTTTAACAGCTTCATCATGGCCTTTATTTTCTAAGTAAGTTATTCCAACATCTAATGGAATGACATCATGCAATTGGCATTCACCTTCTAATTCAGGTATTCCAGGTCCCATTTTTCTCTTACATATAACTGCTACAGGTCCTTTAGTTTGCATTGACTTTGAAATGGCATCAAATAATTCAGAATAGTCTTCCCCATCACAAGTAATTACTTGGAAACCTTGACCTTCCAATGTTTTAGATACGCTGTATCCCTTCATGTACGTTTCAGGATTTCCTGCAATTGTTACATTATTATCATCAATAATCCATTTAACATTCAAATTATTAGCAACAGCCAACCGGGCAGCTTCAGCATTGTTTCCTTCCATCTGAGCTCCATCAGAACCATACATTACAACACAGCGGTCTGGATTTGCAATTGCAACTCCGTTAACATGTCCTGCAGCATGCCCTAATCTTCCTGTAGAAAAATCAATACAGTCTAACAATTCTGGTTCTGGATGTCCAGCTAAACCTGATCCATATTCTCTATAATGCATCAGTTTTTCAATAGGCATTTTACCTCTAATCGCCCCTCGAACATATTGTACAGCAGAGCGATGTCCAGCTTCATCAAAGAATTCATCATGTATTGCTTCTCCGCTATCCCGAAGTGCATCAACAATGAGTACTTCAGGAACAATATCATACGGACCTCCAGTGTGTCCTCCAATGCCTTTAGCTCTAGCGAAAGCAGTCGTAGTTATTACAGCATCTCGTACTAGTTCAATATTATTTGTCAAATTATCTAAATCAGAATTTGATAAATTTTTGCCAGCTTTTAATTCTAAATTTACGAAGCTATCAAAGCCTATTGGAAAAACCATGTTGCCTCATTTAGAAAGAGGGCTTAAACGTTCCCGTATTAATTTGCCTTAAGATTTAAAACGTCAGACTTCCCACCGTCAACAATTGCAATAGCTGAAACTGGGAATGGTTTTCCACAGGCTGCCCCTAGGACTGCGTTATTTCCACTGAAGGAATAAACGGGTATTTTACCACCATCTGCAACATCTACAGTATCTTTTGGACAATTCGATGCTAAAATAATTAATTTTGCAGTTCCTGAGTCTATAGCCTTACAAGCTTGCTTTGAACCAACAAATACGTTTCCAGTATCTATTGCAACTCTAAGAGATTTGTTTAGATCCATCTATTTTTTCCCTCCTTTTTTAGATTTAGGTTTGTAAATCGCGCTAACAGCTCCAGTACCAAGATGTACAGGCTGCCCTACAATGATATTTTCAGCAACTCCAGTGAGAACATCTGATTCTCCACTCAAACCAGCTTGTAGAAGGTGAGTAGAAGTAATTTCGAAAGCTGCACGAGCCAAGACTGAAACTTTAGCTCCAGAAATACCATGTCGACCTATTGCTTGTATTGCTCCAGTATTCGTCATAACATCAGAAACTAGCATATTATGTCTAGGATCTACAGCTAAACCTTGTTCAGATAATGTTTTATGCAATTCATTTGCAATTGCAATTCTTGCAGCTTCAATTCCGAGAACTTCGGCCACTTCATGTATGGAATTTGTGTTTGTTCTAGTAGGGTCTACACCAGGAACTTCGAGAATAGCTTGCAAGTCGGAACCTTCTGTGAAAATTACAAATTCACTACCTTCTTTCCTAACGATTGCTCGCTGAATATTTCCGATTCCATCAACCATCAAATGACTCACTTTATCTTCGAGAAGGTATAATTTCTTGAAAGAAACGGCGTCTTCTTCCAAAGTTATAACTCCTTTTTCAATTGTCATTTTAGATTTTAGACGGCCTTTTTTCTTGATTCTAGCAGCCAATTCTTCAATTGGTAATCCACGAGTTTTCAAGATTTTCATATCAGGTTCAATAAGAACTCTAAGATTTGTAATATCCGTGCTTATTTTTGCCAATTGAGAAACAGATTGTGCTTCAATTAGGTTTGCAATTTCAAGAGCTCTTTTTTGAGATCCTGAAACTTTAGGTTCTAAGAAAACTTCCATAATTGGAGTCTTTGGAATTCTTCTTGCATCAACAATTTCAATTAGCCTTGGAAGGCCAAGGGTAACGTTCATTTCTGCAACACCAGCGTAGTGGAAAGTACGCATGGTCATCTGTGTTCCAGGCTCTCCAATAGATTGTGCAGCAATTACACCGACAGCTTCAGTTGCATCTACTTTATTTCGGAGATATTGTTCAATTCCACCATCTATTACTTTTTCAAGTTCTTTTGGTTTTAATTTAAATATTATACTTTTCTCAGCAATTTCTCTGACAACACCTTGAGGAAGTACACTCTCTTTTTTAGATAAAATACCTCTGATGTTATTTTCAGTTTCATTTAGCTCTACGTATTTTTTAACTAAATCTTCGATATCCGTATTTGCTAATTTATTTGTCTCGGCTTCTATTGAGATTTCTTCAACATAAAGTCCAGGAAGATCAGATGCTAATTTTACTGCATTCTTACGGAATTTATTTATCTTTTTAACTGGCTTTTCCTCTTTATCAGCTTTCTTTTTCTTCTTTACAGTTCTTTTAGAGCTTACTGGCTCTTGAAGTTCAACAGCAGCAGCTTCAGCTGCAGCATCTCTAAATTTAGCAAGTTTTGCAGCAGGCACTCCGGCCCCTCTCAATTCATTATCTGTCGCAATAACTACTTGAGAAGCTAAGAATATACCGTGCTTGAATAAACTCAATGAAACTTTTTGACTTAATCCCATTTCGGTAAATAATTTCAAAGCATTAATTCTTTCTTCTTCAAACCTTAATCTTTCTCTATCCAAATCTAGACTGTCTTCAACTTGAGTATAATTTCTAGCCGATTTAACTTGCGTTCCATCCATTTTACGGAATTCTTCAAGACGAATAGTTCTCGGCATTTCGACAAGCCTTTCAATTCTTAAGAATGTAACATAAGGTTCACTAGTGTGGGCTGAAAGTAACAATTCTTTTTCTTCAGGAACATTCGGCCTATCGAAAGAAACTACTTCAGTTATAACTGATTGGTAGCAAATACCTCTTGTTTTAAGGTAAACATATCCGTGGAACGGATATCTAAATTGCTTAGAATTGATCGGGAAAGCTACACCTAAAAGGACTTGACCTTTTCGAGAAATTTGTTTTAGAACGCCATCAATAGTATATCCTTCAGGCAAGGACCAAATAACACCCAATTTCTTTTCGACTCTTCTTAAGGCTTGATCTGCAGAAATAGGGCCATCGGAAACATTACCTTCTTTCAAAGCTTTGTCAACAATATCATCTCTATCGATAGATTTAATTTTTGCAATATCTATTAACTGCAAAATTTCTTTGTAGTAAAAATCCTTCTCAAGCTTTTTCAAAGTACATTTTTTCAAAGTTCCTAACTGGTAACCTAGTTCTACAGTTTTTTCAGCTAACTGCTTTGAAAGTCCTCTTTTCTCAAGAGCTCTAATAGTATCTAATCGCGCCATTATTTGCCTCCTGTAACATCTTCAATCAAGCTATCAACATCAATGGCTCTACCGAATTTACTTTTCGTTGGATCAACGGAATCTTCTCCATATTGGAATTGTACAACAGTATTAGCTGTATTTCTTACAGTGTAGTCATACTTCACTCTCAAATCTTCGAGGGCATTAACTAAACGTCTTTGCATATATCCTGATCGTGAAGTTCTAACTGCAGTATCAACAAGACCTTCTCTTCCTCCCATGGAGTGGAAGAAATATTCAGTTGGTGATAATCCGCTCTTGTAAGACGATCTAACAAATCCTTTTGCATCTGCACCTAAGTCCCCTTTGTTAAAGTGAGAAAGAGTTCTTCTCTCGTATCCTCGAGATATTCTTTCACCTCTAACAGCTTGTTGACCAATAGATCCAGCCATCTGTGATAAATTCAACATACTACCACGAGCTCCAGATCGAGCCATAATAACTGCAAAGTTATCCATACCTAAGTGCCATCCTGCAATTTCACCAGATTTATCCCTAACTCTACCCAAAACACCCATAATTTCAACCTCTAATGTTTCTTCAACACTGCGTCCAGGCCTTGGCTTGAACTTTCCTTTGTTATATGCATTTACAAGCTTATCAACTTCTTTAACTGCAGCAATTTGTGCATCAGTTATTTGATCTAACGCGTCTTGAGGAACATCAGCGTCATCTATTCCAGTAGTACATCCAGTTTCCATTAATGCACCAACAGCTAAACGAGTTACTTTGTCAATAAAGTCTCTAGCTGCATTGGAACCTTGCAGTCTTGATATTTCCTCTAAAATTTGACCTTTGAAAGCTGAAATAGAGTTACCATCAACAGGTCCACTAATCATATTTCCATTTACAATTTCTACAATCATATCAAGTTCTTTGTTTTCTTCTGGAGTTCTATCTGCAAAGTAAACAGAAGCGTTGTACTTTAGATTCATGTCATCAGGTAAAAGTACAGAAAATATCTGTCTTCCAGACCATCTTGGGCCACCTTCGGCCTTAGGATATTCGGGTTTAGGTAAATCTCCCTTGTGTTTTACACGTGAAAGAATTCTTACAGTTTGATCAATATCGTAACTTGCAGTTCCGTGAGTTAGGAGGAACATTCCCGTGATGTGATCATGAATAGCTCCAATAACTGCACCTCCGAATCGTGGAGATCTAATGTGTTCTTGTACTCTCATTAAGATTCTTGCTTCAGCCCTTGCTTCCTCTGACTGAACAACGTGTAAATTCATTTCATCTCCATCGAAATCTGCATTATACGGAGGACACACACACAAGTTTATTCTGAAAGTTTTACCTTTCATAATCCTTACTTCATGGGCCATCATAGACATACGGTGTAAGCTTGGCTGTCTGTTGAATAATACAATATCGCCATCCATCAGATGTCTTTCAACGATAAATCCAGGTTCTAAACGATCGTGATTAAATTCCCAGTTTTCTTCTGTCAATTTCACTCTTCTACCGTCTGGCCTAATCATGTAATTGATACCTGGAATATATTTTTCTGGATCTGTAGGAACAAAATTTTCTTTAATTAACTCTCTCATGAATGAAAGATTGTGAATATTGATTCTTACTGGAACAGTTAATTCTCTGGCTGCAAGTTCTGGAACTCCAACCTGATTAATACTCAAATAAGGATCTGGAGTAATTACAGTACGTGCAGAAAAATTAACACGTTTTCCTGAAAGGTTAGAACGGAAACGACCTTCCTTACCTTTCAATCTCTGAACAATAGTCTTCAGCGGCCTTCCTGAACGGTGTCTTGCTGTAGGAATTCCTGCTGTCTGATTATCAAAGTAAGTAGTAATGTGATATTGAAGCAATTCCCATAAATCTTCAACAATTAATTGAGGAGCTCCAGCGTCACGATTTTCTCTTAAACGTTGATTAATTCTTAAGACGTCGACCAATTTATGCGTCAAATCATCTTCTGAACGTTCTCCAGATTCTAAAGTAATAGAAGGTCTCATTGGGACTGGAGGAACAGAAAGCACAGTTAGGACCATGTATTCAGGCCTTGTAATTTCAGGATTGAAACCTAGACATAGCAAATCAGAATTAGGTACCTTTTCAAGCCTTGATCTAACTTCTTTAGGAGTTAACTTTCTTCCTTCTTCTCTAAACGTAGTTGGTTTATCCAATGTAACTTTGACTTTTGGCTCTCCACAGTGCGGACAACTTTTTGATTTTGTAGCTTCTCTGATAGCTCTCTTTGAAATCCCACCGATAGAAACAGTAGTTCCTGCGTCAGAATCCATAAGAGCTCTAATTTGTTTAGTGTAATGATCAATTCTATCTTGGGTTAGCATGAGTCTTCCAGAGCTTGGATGGGTTGCATTTAGTATATCTTTGATAGTTTTAGAGTATCCTGAATGAATAACAGGCATAGCTAAGTCAATATGACCAAAGTGGCCAGGATCTTCATCCATTTTTCTTCCACTTGTCTTACATCTTAATCCAGGCTCAATAACACCCATGTGTAAATCCATTAATCCCATTGGAATTGGGAAACCGTCATCATCGTAAGTATCTGCAGTGATTACTTTTGTTGCAGATAACTTTCGAACTTCTTTAGGTCCCATCAATGCGAAATCAATCTTACTGATCTTCTTTGGAATCATTTCCCTCATGATAAATCCTCCAATCTTAATCTAGCCACGATACCAAGCGATTTAAGTTCCTCCAAGAGCAATTTAAATGCATAAGACATCGAAACAGGATAAATGGAAGTATTGTCTCCCATTGGGGAAGTTAGCACTCCTCTTCTATCTAAGTAACCAATGTGTCCAGATTGACTATCTACGTATTGTACAGTTTTATCACTCTCATCAAGTAAACGGTCTTTGATAACCATTGAAGCTCCATGGGCAATCAAACAGTCACGTTCCATTTCTCCAAATCTCAATCCGCCCATTCTAGCTCGACCTTCAGTAGGTTGTCTTGTTAGAAGTTGCACAGGCCCTCTTGATCTAGCATGCATTTTACCTGAAACCATGTGGTGTAGTTTTTGATAATAGATAACTCCAACAAAAATTTCAGCATCTATACGGCGGCCTGTTTGTCCGTCGTATAAAACTTCTCTTCCACTGTGTTTCAAGCCATATTGTGACAATGCATCTCTCAAATCATTTTCTTTTTCACCAGAGAATGCACTACCGTCTACAGCGCGGCCTTCCATACTACCTACTTTACCGCCTATCATTTCAAGAACGTGGGCAACAGTCATACGCGATGGAATTGCGTGAGGATTAATGATTAAATCAGGAGTAATCCCGTCTTCAGTGAAAGGCATACCTTCAGCTGGAACCATGTGCCCAATAACTCCTTTCTGACCATGTCTACTTGCAAATTTATCTCCCATCTCAGGAACACGCTGGTCCCTTACTCTAATTCTAGCAATTCTAGAACCGTTTTCGGTTTCAGAAAGCATAACGGAATCTACAGTTCCCTTTTCACCATGCCTTACTGTTAGCGAAGATTCCCTAACTTTTTGAGGACTTAAGAAATCGGTTGGTTCAGCTAAGAATCTTGGAGGGCTAGTTTTTCCAATTAAAACTTCCTTACCTTTTAAATCAATTTCAGGATAAATCAATCCGTCTTCTTCAAGATAGAAATAAGCTTCTTCAGAACGGGCACCACGAACTTCAGGTCCAGGAATTACAAATCGATCTTCTTGTCCGCCAGGATATCTTCTTTCCTCAGACATATATGTTCTAACAAAAGTAGATCTTCCAGTACCACGATCTATTGAACCACGGTTGAAAATCAAAGCATCTTCCATGTTATACCCATGATAAGACATAACTGCAACAACTAGGTTCTGTCCAGCAGGTCTTGCCCTTAGTGTATTATACTTCATAGCTTCAGTTTGAAGCATAGGCCTTTGTGCATAATGTAGCAAATGCCCTCTGGTATCGGGTCTTATTCTGTAATTAGCTTGACCCATGCCCAAAGATTGTTTTGACATACCTGCACCCATTGTACATCGCGGAGCTGAATTATGTTCAGGGAATGGAACGTTAGACGTAGCAACTCCAAGGATAGTCAAAGGATCAACTTCCATGTGAGAGTAAGAATGAGTTTTCTTCTTTTCAATCAAATAATCTGTGTTTAATGCTATTAGACAATTCTCTTCTTCTTCAGCATCAATATACTCGATAACGCCTTTATCAATTAAATCTTCCCAAACTAATTTTCCATTCTTCAAGGCCTCAATGTCGCTATCTTTTATAGCTAATTTATTTCCTCGCTTAATAATCATTAAAGGTCTTCTTATTCTTCCAGGGTCGCTGTTGATAATAACATCATTCAAAGAATCATCATACCGTACGTTCACAACATTACTAATTAGTCCCTGCCTTCTTCTTTGAACCATTTCTTTTACAAGGTCAGTTGGTGCTTTGTGAGCACCAATTAAATCCCCATTAAAGTATACTTTACCCCATTCTGTGCTTGCTTTATCGATATCTTGAATATCTAATTTTGCTATTGAATCCATAATGATTGGATTTGGTACATTCTCCGAAACATCAACCATTAGCGCTAAATTTTTAACCAAACCACAATTTTGCCCTTCTGGAGTTTCATTCGGGCATAATCTACCAAATTGAGTAGGGTGCAAATCACGAGCTTCGAAGTGAGGCTGAGATCGGGTTAGCGGAGATATAACTCTTCGTAAATGTGATAGAGTAGACATATTACATGTCCTATCTAGTAATTGAGAAACACCGGCACGCCCACCAGTCCAGTTACCTGTTGCCATTGCATGCATTATTTTATTTGTTAATACATCTCTTCTTACTGCATGGTGAACTCGGTTCTCTTTTCTTTTTGAATAAGAACGTTCCATCTGATACTTCATATCATTTAGTAAAGCTTGAAGACCAGAGCGGAATAATTCTTCCATTAAGTTTCCAGCCAATTTTAATCTTTTATTTGCGTAGTGATCTTTATCGTCAGGTTTTCTATCTCCTACGTGTAATTCAAGAACTTCTCTTGACATTCGCCCAAGGAAAACTGCTTTTTTCATTCTAGAATCTTCAGTAGTACTCAAGTGAGGTAACAAAGTATTATCTAAAATGTAATTAATTCTCTTTTTTCTGTATTCTTTTGATTGACCTGCAGCAAATCTTCTTTCTAAATATTCTAGTGCCTCTTGGGTGGTGTAAATACCTTCTTCATTGTGTACTTCTTCAATATTTGCTAAAATTAAATTCTGCAAATCTTTGTTATCTGTAATTGCAGCCATTATGTCGTCTGCAGATTCCATTCCAAGGGCCATGAGTAAGATAGCTAAAGGAACTTGACCTGAAGCTACAGGAATTGAAACGGAAAGAATACCGTCCTTTTTCTTTTCTACTACAGTTAATGCACGGAAACCTTCCCTTTGTGAGAAAACTTTTGCTAACTCAGTCTGTCTTTGGTATCTTTCTTCTTGTTCGACCATGACTCGGTTTGGTGCTAAATCTTCAAGACAGACGAGAACACGTTCGGTACCGTTTACAATGAAGTAACCGCCAGGGTCCATCGGATCCTCAGATTTTGCTTTGAGTCCTTCACTATATTCAGCATCGCTTGAATTTTCTCCAGTCAAAAAATTACGATGAAGATTACAAAGCATAGATTTTACCATAACTGGCATATTCCCAATTTCTTCTTCTACTTCTTCAATTTCTATTCCTTCTTCAACAATTGTAAAATTTAAGTAAATTGGAGCTGCGTACGTCATATTTCTTAGACGTGCCATCATAGGAATAGAGTCAGTTTGTGAACCATTGGCTTCGTAAACCATTGGCCTTCCGATTCTAATTTTTCCGAGATTAACAATTACATCTAAGTCTCCTAATTCTAGACGTATTGCTCCTCTTAAAGATTCATCAGCTCCTACAGAAATATTGTCTACAACTCTCTGCATCCATGGGGCTTGGTTTTTTTCATGCGGTAGGAAATCATTGAAAGAACCCAATTGATGGTTAACTAGTGCAGCACTTGGTCCGGAAATACTGCGGCTATCAAAGAAACCTTTGATTAATGCACGTGAATTCATTCTTCCACCACCAATCTGTATGCGAGGTTACTACCTGCACTTTCACTAAATCGATGAACTTCTACAACGTCGTTTGGTTTAGCCTCTTCATCTAGAGCTTTCAAAGCAGGATCTTTCAAAAGTATTTTAGGCAATTGGTCTCTAGTTATATTCAAAGGACTTAGCTTCCCTTCAATTTCAGATTCCTTAAGCAAAATGTGCTTCGGTACGAGCTTGTTTAACCACAGTATGTTGTCGTTCATTTTGGCATCCTTTTTTCCAAATCATTATGGCGGGCCTGAAGGGATTCGAACCCTTGGCCGTCCGGTTAAAAGCCGGACGCTCTACCTAGCTGAGCTACAGGCCCTACTGTTCGCTAACCGTTAGATTAATGATATTGGAGCTTTTGGCCAGTCGGGTGGTTTATATAACGTCTATTCTAAAATAGTACTTTTTTTTAGTTCAAACACGATTTTAGCACAAAATATTACGTTACATATAGTTTTTCCTATGCCTCAAAGCCTAATCTTGGGAAAGTAGTATTTAAAAGAGATGATTTTCAGAAGATACATAATACTTATGTCTCCCCCTCTTAACCAATCATGCCTAAAGTAGCATTCTTGACAAGCGGAGGAATTGCCCCTTGCCTTTCAGCATCAATAGGAGGATTAATTGAAAAGTATAATGAATTAGATCCAAATATTGAGATGATAGGATATATGCACGGATACAGAGGACTTTTACTCGGCGAATCAGTAGAATTTTCTAATGAGGTAAAAAAGAACCATCATGTTTTGTATGATTTCGGAGGAAGTCCGATTGGTAATAGTAGAGTTAAATTAACTAATGTTGAAGATTGCATAAAAAAAGGATTCGTAAAAGAAGGAGAGATTCCTTTAGATGTAGCTGCAAAACAATTAGAAAAAGATGAAATTGATATTTTGCATACAATCGGAGGAGACGATACAAATACAATGGCGGCAGCTTTGGCTAAGCACTTAAAAAATTCCGGTAGATCGCTAACAGTAGTGGGCCTTCCAAAGACTGTTGATAATGATGTTATTCCAGTTAAGCAAACATTAGGCGCATGGACTGCAGCTGAACAAGGAGCTAGGTTTTTCCAAAATATAGTTAACGAAAATACTACAAGCCGTAGACAATTAATTATTCACGAAGTCATGGGAAGACATTGTGGCTGGCTTACTGCAGGGACTGCATTAGAATACAGGAAACTTTTAGATAAAAAAGAGTATCTACCAGAATTATTTGTCTCTAGAAAAAGATGGGATGTACATGCAGTTTATATTCCAGAAAAAAATATTGATTTTAAATCAGAATCTGTAAGACTTCGCAAAACAATGGACGAAAATGATTGTGTTAACATATTTTTGAGTGAAGGTGCAGGCATGGATACGATTGTAAGAGAAATAGAATCAAGAGGAGAATCAGTACCAAGAGATGCTTTTGGGCATGTAAGATTAGATGATATCAATCCTGGGCAATGGTTTGCTAAACAGTTTTCTGAAGCTTTAGGCGCTGATAAGACATTAATTCAGAAAAGTGGATATTTTGCAAGGTCTGCTAAACCAGGTTCAAGAGATTTGGAATTGATAAAAAAATCAGCATTTATGGCGGCAGAATTGGCAATTAATGGACAAAGTGGTTTGGTAGGACTTGATGAAAATAATTCAGGAGAATTGGGTTTGATTGATTTGCAATCGATAGAAGGTGGGAAAGAATTTGACACTTCACAATCTTGGTTCGTAGATTTATTGAAAGACATCGGTCAAGAATAACCCCTAATTGTTTTATTGAGGCCGTTTTGCGATGTTATGAATAAAGAAAGTTTAGCTAAAGTCGCAAGCGGTATTGTCGCTTCTAATAGAGGTATTTTGGCAGCTGACGAAAGCACCCCTACTATGGGAAAAAGATTGGCTTTAATCGATCAAGAAAACAGTGAAGAAAACAGAAGAGATTTTCGTCAAGCCTTATTCGATACAGACGGAGTTGAAGATTATATTTCAGGAGTTATTTTATTTGAAGAAA
The DNA here is from genome assembly GCA_045567855.1 of Candidatus Poseidoniales archaeon. Classification (GTDB taxonomy): domain Archaea; phylum Thermoplasmatota; class Poseidoniia; order MGIII; family CG-Epi1; genus CG-Epi1. Next base: position 15,148 of record JBJLCC010000052.1, read on the forward strand.
CATTGACACAAGAAGCTAAAGATGGTACTCGTTTGTCTAAAATTTTGGAATCTAAGGGAATTTATCCCGGTATTAAGGTAGATAAGGGAGCCCACCCCATGGATTCTTCGCCTTCAGAGAAGTTAACAAAAGGCTTAGATGGTTTGTATGAGAGGTGCTTAGAATATTACAAGCAAGGAGCCCGATTTGCAAAATGGAGAGCTGTGATCACAATAGGAGATGGAATTCCTACAGATGAATGCATTCAAGCAAACGCTTCGGCTCTTGCAAAATATGCAAAAGCTTGCCAAGATGCAGAATTAGTTCCGATAGTTGAACCTGAGGTTTTGATGGACGGAGATCACACGATTGAAACATGCTATGAAGTTTCTGAAAAGACGTTGAAGACTGTTTTCAAAGAGCTGGAAAATGAAGGCGTCTACTTACCAGGAATTTTATTGAAACCAAACATGGTAATCTCAGGAAGCGAGTGTAAAGTTCAGGGAGATATGATGAAGGTTGCAGAAATGACAGTCAAATGTTTAACAGAATCAGTACCAGCAGAAGTTCCTGGAATAGTTTTCCTATCCGGCGGACAATCAGAAGTAGAAGCTACAGAACATTTGAATGCAATGAACAAGATGGGCGACCATCCTTGGGCTTTGAGTTTTTCATATGGCCGAGCTTTGCAGCAATCAGCTCTGAAAACTTGGAATGGCCAGAAGGACAACTTAGAATCGACTTATGCAGTATTTCACCACAGAGCCGAGATGAATTCATTAGCTTGTAGTGGAGAATATAGTTCCTCATTAGAAATTTAGTAAAAAAATGAAAAAAATGACCCTAATTGTAATCGCAATGCTTCTAGTAACTGGAGCGAGCGGTGCATATGGGTATTTTTTTATTTACCAATCAGAGGATTCTGATGAGGTAGAAGTTCAACAAGAACAGGTTCAGGAAACAAATGATACTGCAGAAGAAGAGCCAGAAGAACCAGAAGAACCAGAAGACCCTCCAGCTGAGGACAATAATTCTTTTTTTAGAGGATTACGAGATGAATGCTTTGAGCATAATGGAATTGAGAGATGCTGGATTCTGTATGTTCCAGAACAAACAGATGATACTCAGTCAATACCCTTAATTTTTGATTTACACGGCTTAGAAAGAACTGCACAACAGCAGTACAATATGACAGATATGGATAGAATTGCCAGAGAAAATAATGCAATAATCATCTATCCTCAAGGATTTGGAAATTCATGGAATTTTAGAGAATGTTGCGATCCGGCCAGAGAAGAAGGTATAGATGATTTTGGATTTATACGTACTTTGGCTCTTCAAATGATAGATAATTTCCCTATTGATTCAAATAGAATTTATTCTACAGGTTGGTCTAATGGTTGTGCAATGTCCCAAGCATTAGCAAATGAAGAATCTGACTTAATAACGGCTATAGCTTGTATGTCGATGTACTTTATCGGCAGCGAAGATTCTAGTTATTCAGCAATACCTATTATGGAAATTCATGGTTTCTTGGATCCAATTGCACCGTATGCTCACGTTGGACCAACAGGTTTCTTCTTTCAACAAGAAGTTTGGGATACAGGCGCAATTCAAAATTTATACACTTGGAAAGAAATGAATGGATGTTCAGGCGACACTCCAGTATTAAGCGAACAAGATACATTTTACAATGTTCAAGAATTTACAGATTGCGATAATGGATCAGAAGTATCGCTTGTTACTCTTCACTCAGGAACTCATAATGTGTATGTGAAAAATGATCCTGGGTCTCCTGAGCCTGGTAATCAGGGAACAGTTGATACTGCTCAAATTGCCTGGGATTTTATGAGTAGGTTTTCTAAACAATAAATAGATACCTACATTGCTTAATTATGAATAAAGCAGTGATAATTGTAATGCTATTTTGCGTTTCAAGTTTTACAGGTTGTATTGGTGGCGATGAATCATCAGACCTTGAAGTCCTTGATGAAAATGAACAAGTTGAACCAGTAGGTCAAAATGATCTTAGCAATGTGTCTAAAGATCTTGAAACTTTACAAACTAAAGTCGATGAGTTTCTAAATGATTTTAACTCTCTAAAATCATCACAAGAAGTAATGAATTCTTCACTTTCGAATATGATTGGAGATCTTGAGACTGATTTATTAGTTCTGGAATTAGATTTGAAAAGTTTTAGTAATGATTTAGATCATTTGCACGATGACATGGATGAAATGGGAGAAATTAAAAAAGACCAATTTTTGCTTCAGCTTGAAGTATCTAACATGTCAAACGACTTAGCTGAACTGGTTAACGAATTGAATCAATTAACATTGATGAGTTTAATGGACGAAAATGAACGTGCAGTTTTCCACAAAATGAAATTGTTACATGAACTTAGAGAAAATGACGCAGTAAATAGGGACCTTACAGAAGCAGATTTATCGGGTTCAGATTTATCTGGTATTAATTTTGCAGGTGCAGATTTATCAGATGCTAATTTGGATGGATCTCGATTCGTCGGAAATAATTTTTCCGAGGCAATTATGGATAATAGTCACGCTAATGGCGCATATTTCAGGAATGCAGAGTTTGAGGGCGTTTCAGTCCTTGGAGCACATTGGAATGATGTTGAAATTATAGATTCAAATATGGCAGATGCAAAATTTACAGATTCTGAAATGCATAATTGTATCATTATAGATTCTGATTTATCAAACTCTAATTTTGATATGGTCAATGCGAATGATTGTTATTTTTATCAAGTTTATGGCCATTCATCTACCTGGAAAGGAGCAAGTTTAGACTATAGTGAATTTGAGCTTAGTACTTTTAATGATGCTGATTTTTCAAGGTATGGCGAATCAACATCTTCACGATTGATTGGTATTACTTATGCTTCAGTTTCATTTGTTGGAGCGACATTTGCTTATGCAGATATGTCTCATTCTACTATGGAAATAAGTCCTCTAGCGATAGCTAGTGATGCTCCAGTAATGCAAGCAACTGCAGTGCGTGCTCGAATGTGTTTAGAGACAGATCCAAATTATGGCTGGTGTACTGAATTTGATGACAGTCTAGATGCAGAATTTAAAGATGAATCCGAGATGAGCGATAATGATGAATTTTATATTTATCATCACTCTAGAGTTTTGAATTGTATCGATTTTATGAATGCAGATTTGAATAATACTAAACTTGATAATTCAGTTATTTGTATTACACCTATACCTGAGACGCCAGGAGGATCTATGTCTTCTGAAATTCCAGCTTCTCTCCAAAATAATCCGATAAATGCAAGATTTGAAAATGCACAATTCCGTCGCGCAGACCTAACAAATGTTCACTTTGGCGGTTCACCTGAAGGTATTTTTCCAAGTGAAGATAGCACTTGGTTAAACACCACATCTGGATGCGCTGCAGGTGTATCTTGTATGAATTTCAAAAACACAGCATTTTCATTAGCAGACCTTTCAGATTCTTATTTTGATTATGTTGATTTATCAGATTCGGATTTTGCAGGTTCAAGTGTTGGCAGAGTAGTATGGGGCCATGCCCTTTGGATGGACTCCACATGGACAGATTCATCAACTATCTCGGGACGTGGCGACCCTAATAAATGGGACTCTGATTAATTACAATCTAATTAAGATAATAAATACCCTAGTCAGATTCAAGTAGTATGAACAAGGCCGTAATTGTCGCACTATTATTGTGCGTGACTACTTTTACAGGATGTATAGATGGTGAAGATACTTCCTCAACTGACGAGATATTAGATCCAGTTTCAAATTTGGATGAAGAAGAGCTAAGCCAAAGGTTTGCTAATTTGACTGCTAGCTATGAAAATTTAGCGGCAGATTTATCAACATTAGCAGCAAATTATGAAACAGCTCTAACAAAAAATATAGAGTTACAAAATGATATCAAAGATTTAGAAGTTGAGATTGCAGTTACTAACACTCATAACGAAGTTATGAACTCAACGATTGCAGACCAAGAACAAGAACTATCTAATCTTAGAGATGAATTAGAAACGTCAAACAGCCATCTAGATATGGCACATGATTCATTTGAAAACTTGAATTCTAGTTTTAATTCACTTGAAGATGATTTTAATGCTTACAAATTTGATTTGGAATCATTGCAATCGGAATACTCTATGCTCGATAACAACTTTTCAATGCTAGAGATAGAATATGATAATCTTTCAACACAATATAATGAACTATTTGTGGAGTTCGACGACCTTTCAACAGAGTATGATGACATGATGGCAGAATTCGAGGAGTGGAAAACTTATCAGTCTATAACCAATTGGAATTTCGATGGAGACTGCCCTAATGAATATGTAATGAGTTACTCATCAGGTATTGATAATGGAGATAACAATGGCGATGCAGGAAATCATGTCCTTGAGGACGGCGAAATAGACCATTCAGCATCTGTTTGTAAACCTGGAATGTTAGCAATTACTAACTACACAAGTGGATATATTAATGATATAACTGAATTTAACGGAAAATTTTATTATAGATTTGAAGGAAGCGCGGATTTCGGCGAAGAATTGTGGACTTCAGATTATTATGGTAACGCCGAAATGCTAAAAGATATAAATACTGGAGAGGCTGATTCTTATCCTTGGTTTATGGGCCAGACTGAAGATTTGTTATTTTTCCGAGCAACAACTTCAATCAATGGTTACGAGTTGTGGGTGACTGATGGTACAGAAAGCGGAACAAACATGGTCAAAGATATTGATCCGGGAACAAATTCAGGGTTTTATGGCTACTATGGTTTCCACTACTTTAATGATAAATTCTACTTTGGAGCTAACAATGGTACAACTGGCGAGGAGCTTTGGGCCACTGATGGAACCGAAAATGGCACTTATTTAGTTAAAGAAATAAGAGGTGAAGACTCTAACGGCAATAACTATGGTTCAAGTCCTAACAGTTTTACAACGATCGGAGATACAATGTATTTCATTGCTAACGATGGTGAGCACGGTAGTGAGCCTTGGATGACAGACGGTACTGCCAACGGAACTCGAATGCTCAAAGATATAAGGGAAGGAACTCCAGGTTCAAGTTATGGGTGTGATATGGAGTGCGACAACTCTTTTCAGCCATATTATAAATTTGGAGACCAAATATTTTTTACAGCCGACGACGGTTCAAATGGATCAGAGCTATGGGTAACCGATGGAACTGCAAATGGCACTCGAATGCTCAAAGATATACGTGAAGGAAGTTCAAGTTCAACATATTGTTACTACCAAAAATGTTTCTTTGAATTCGGTGACAAGCTTTGGTTCAGTGCTGAGGATGGTACACATGGCCGTGAACTATGGTACACAGATGGTACGGAAGCTGGAACCCTCATGTTTTCAGATATACGCGATGGTTCTTCCGGTTCAAACCCTAATATTTATTTTAATACTGAGGACTATTTTTACTTTAGAGCTCACGATGGGGATAGTTATCGTCTTTTCATGACAGACGGCAAACAAATGATAATGGATTTAGACGTTCATAGCAGTAACATTTATATTTCAGGAACGCCAGTTTTGCTCGATGGCGAGTTTTATATGTCATTGTATACGCAACCAACAGGTTATGAATTGTGGAAATCAGATGGAACTTCAGATGGCACAGTAATGGTACATGAATTTCAGTCTGGAATTAATAGTGGCAATCCTTACCAGATGTTTTTAATCAATAATAAATTTCTTATCATGATAGCTAATCTTGGTAATTATACTAACCTATTTGCTTACGCACCAAACTATTACGAAATCTAGCTAATTACAGCTGAATAATAAATCTTATAATCGCCGGTAACTATTACCCCGTATGAGTACTGAAAAGAAAGTTAAACTTTCAGAGGGAGAAGCTCTAAAAAATAAGGATGGAAAAGAATCTGAAAAGAAAGTTCAAGTCTGGATTCCTAAATCTACAATA
>JBJLCC010000053.1:0-20542 GCA_045567855.1 Candidatus Poseidoniales archaeon
GCCCGTTAATCTTTCATGTGCACTAGCAATTATGGCCGTATTCCAAAAAACGACGACGATACTGCCAGTCATGTAGGTCAAGAAAATCCAAGCCATGTACGCCTCGGTTATTTCGCCACCACTCGAATCACCAGTTTGAGTATCTATCTTTTCGTCAGTGAAGGCCCAATGACTTTCGCTATTTTTATCTGCTTCATATGCAGGATATGATGCTGCACCAATAGTAGCAAAGACCATTAAAGCTGATAAAAACGTATAAAGTAAAAGTTCAGGATCTGCCTTAACTACTGAAAAACTAAGCTTGCTAAGTGTCCAACCACGGCCTATTGTATCGAAAAAACCCACAATGTTTCAAGGAACGCCCCAATATAATGATTTTTCAAAAAAAACTTTCGACAGATAAGCGTATAAGTACGCATATTTTTATCGTAATATGAGTGACTCTTTCACAGCACCGGGTAAAATTATCTTATTCGGAGAGCACGCTGTGGTTTATGGTAAACCTGCAATTGCAATTCCAGTAAGTGGAATGCGAGCTAGTGCTTGGAGTGAACCTGGTGAAGGAAAGTTAACAATAAACGCACTTGATCTAAATGAAAAAATTGACCTAAATAACAAAACAAGCCAATTTAGCGTACTTGCACAGGCTCTATTATCCAAAACTAAACAAAATGAGCCCAATCTAACTATCAACCTGACATCGAAATTACCACAAGGTTCAGGAATGGGAAGTAGTGCTGCTACAGCTACAGTAGTCTGTAAGGCACTATCCAATTACTTGGGCGTAGATTTAGAAAGAAATCAAATTTCTGAGCTAGTCTTTAATGCTGAAAAAATTGTTCACGGGACTCCAAGTGGAATTGATAACACTGTTGTAGCTTATGAATCTCCAGTATATTTTGTCAAAGGTGAAGACCCTCTAACTTTTAACTCTGGACGTACTTTTTACCTAGTAATTGGAGATACTGGAATTGAAGCCTCAACTAAAGAAACTGTAGGAAATGTAAGGCAACAGTGGGAAAAAGAACCTAACTTAATGAATGGATATTTTGATGAAATTGCAAATGTCACGAAAGGTGGAAAAATGGCAATAGAAGAAGGAAATAAGGAAGCTGTAGGAGAGCTCATGAATAAGAATCACGAATTACTCAACAAAATTGGAGTAGGTCATCCCTTACTTGAAAAACTAGTCGACCTTACTTTAGACGCTGGAGCACTAGGTGCAAAATTGACCGGTGGAGGGGGAGGCGGAAATATGGTTGCTTTAACAAATAACGCGGAAGAACAAGCTGAAATATGTGAAAAGATAACAGAAGCCGGATATAGGGCGTACCACACTACGTTTGGTGAGGATTAATGAATCTAAAAGAATTTGTTGATTTACTGGAGAAAAACGGAAAACTCAAAAGAGTTACGAAAGAAATTGATCCAGTTTATGAAGTAGCAGCCTTAATGGAAGATGCTGGTGACACTCCATTGTACTTAGAAAATGTCAAAGGAAGTGTTCTACCTTGTATAACTAATATATGTTCTAGCAGAGAGCTAGTCGCACTGGCCCTTGAGTGTGGCCCAAACGAGATTATCTCAAAAATTTCTAATGCTATTAACAACCTAAGTGAACCTAAAACTGTCAACACAGATAGTTACAAGGAAATAGAAGCCTCACTTGACAATTTACCAATACTCACTCACCAAACAACCGACGGTGGCCCTTACATTGCTTCAGCAATGGCTGTTGCTCATGATGATGAACATGGAAGAAATATTTCTTTCCACAGAGCTATGAAGATTGATAGTAAGCATATGGTAATGAGAATTTTAGACAGACATCTTAAAGAATATATTGATAGAGGATTGAAAGAATTCGCTTACTGTAATGGTGTTTCTGTACCCGTTTTACTTGGATCTGCAACCTCCTTTGAAATTGAGAATGATGAAATGGCTGTAGCAAATGCACTTGCTGATTCTCCAGTGATTGAAGTAGGTGGACATATGGTACCTCAATCTGAGGTAGTTATGATATGTGAGTTTACAGGAGAGCTGCACGATGAAGGCTCTTTCCTTGATTTAACAGAAACTCCTGATATTATTAGAAAAGGACCTGTAATTGAGATTAAGAAAATCTTCGTCAGAGACGATTCAATCTTTCATGCCTTGTTGCCAAGTGGCCCTGAACACAAAGTTCTCATGGGCATGCCTAGAGAACCAACCATCTACAACAAAGTTAACGAGGTTGTCGACTGTCATGACGTTTTTATGACACACGGTGGAGGCTCATGGTTACATGGTGTTGTTGCAATTAATAAGAAGAACGATGATGATGGATTGAAAGCTATTGACGCTGCATTTGCAGGACATGCATCAATGAAACATGTTTGGATTGTAGACTCTGACATTGATATTACAAATCCGCAAGCAGTTGAATGGGCAATGGCTACAAGATTTCAAGGCGATAAGGGGATCGTTGTTAAGACTGGAGTGAAAGGCTCATCTTTAGATCCTAGTTCTAACCCTGAAACGCGTGAAACTGTAAAAGTTGGATTTGACTGTACAATACCTCTGAATAGAGATAAAGATGATTTCATCAAACCAAAACCTGCTATGAAAGTAAAATTAGAAGATTACTTAGATTAATGAGATTAACACCTGAGCAAGAACATATTCTAGAAGGTAAGCAAGGAAAAACAAGACAAAAGGCTATTCGTCTACTAATCGACCTAGGTAAGGCTGCTAAAGCAAACAGATTAGTTCCTGTAACTTCAGCACATGTTTCTGGAGTTTCTCCTCTGACAGGAGGTGACGGGCTGATTAAATTTTTAGAGGATTTGGTAAGTGATAATGATGGAACTGCAGTTGTAGAAACTAGCTTGAATTCTGCAGGTTGCGACAGGAATCGATTTGAAGAAATGGATATACCTGTAAAAGATTATATTGAAAAACAGCAAATGATATTAGATGCTTATGAAAAATTAGGAATTGAATTATCATTATCTTGTACGCCTTATGATAGCATACTAGAGAAGGGAAATGCTTCTTGGGCTGAATCAAATGCAGTATGCTTTGCTAATTCGTACAGTGAGCTTCGAACAAACAGGGAATCTGGCCTTTCAGCTCTTGCAACTTCATTATCGGGATATACCCCTGAATATGGACTATTGCTTGATGAAAACAGAATTCCTAACATAAAAATTAATGTCTTATGTGAATTAAGTGAACCTGTCGATTATTCAATACTAGGCGATTGGATTGGGAAACAGATAGACCCAAAATGGAAACTTGAGTTTGGTCCAATCCCCCACATATATGGAATTAAAGAATTCGATTTTGAATCAAAAAAAGCTCTTACAGCTGCCTCTGCAAACTACGGTAGCGCTTTACTATTTGTAGACTCTTTTACTAGAAATCCAGACAAAGCCAATTACCAAGCAGAAATAGATTTTAACTATGAAGATTTACAAAAAAGATATAATGAATTAGCTCCTAAAACTAAGGTAGATCTAGTGACTATTGGATGTCCACAAGCTTCAATTGAGGAAATTGAAAGAACAGCTGAATTAGTGGCCGGTAAGGAAATTCCCGAAAAACGACTTTGGGTTTTTACTTCTGCAATAAACTTTGATAAAGCAAAAAAAGAAGGATATGTGGAAACTATTGAAAGTGCCGGAGGTATGGTACTAAGAGAAACCTGTCCTGAAGTAGTTCACTACAATCACGATAAAGTTAAGCATATACTTACTAATTCAATGAAAGCTGAGCACTACTTGAAATCTGGCTTAAATTCAATAAGTACTTCAGTATCTAGACTTTCTGAATGTATAAAATTTGCTGAAAATAAAGATTTAGTAACTGGCAAAACCGTAAAATCGATAAAAACAAAAAATAAAACCTTAATCACAAATAAGACTTTGAAAACAGGACCACTTGAGATTTCAGGTAAAGGGCTAGAGTCACAAAGTGAATGGGAAATTACAGGGGAAGCTCTTGTTACAGATGTACCAATCACTTTCTTGGGATTTGTAAACAGGGAAACTGGAACTATTGAAGAGGAAGGACATCCGCTAGATGGCATATCTATGGCAAATAAAATACTTATTTTTCCAAAAGGTAGTGGGTCCACTGTAGCACCTTACGTTTTACTAGGATTATTCTATAATGGAAATGGACCAAAAGCAATTATTAACACTGATTTAGATCAACAAACTATACCTGCATGTAGTTTATTGGCAGTACCATATGCACATTCTTTTGAGGATAATCCATGTATAGAAATTAATTCAGGAGATAAGATTAATCTAGCTTTGAAAGATAGTAATGCATCGTTAAGGATTATTAATAGAAATGAATATTGAATTAATTATTATAACATTATTAGCCATAACAATAGTTGGATATTTAGTCATGGTTAACGTAATTTATTACTTGTCGCCAACAGTTCCAAGAGATGTTTTTCCAAAAAAAAGGTTTGGTAAAAATAATTGTACAAGAATAGCTGAAAACCCTAACAGGGGAGAAGGGCTGAAACCACTAATCACATCGTCTTCCGTAGAGAAAGTTCAAGAGAGTGCAAAGAATATAATTATGAAAATGCCACGAACAAAAATAGTAACTGAAAAAAATGGTTTTATGCACTTTGTCCAAATTACACCTTTATTCCGATTTTACGATGATATATTTGTAAAGTTATTCACCAAAGGTGGAAAAACAAACGTTTGGCTACAAAGTCAATCAAGATTAGGCCTACATGACTTAATGGTAAATGAGAGACGGATCAAACATATTTATTCAAAATTGAAAGAACTAACGTAATTTATTTTTAATGTAATTTTTCATTCGAGGTAGTATTTTTCTAGATTCCCAATAATCCTCACATTCTTCAGATAACAATTTGATCTCTTTCATAACTTCATCAGTAAATTCCCGTAAATTTTCTTTATTAGCTTCCGAATTTGAAAAATACATTGGCTCTCCAAATTTATAATAAAATTTTCTCCACGGCCTTGGCACTCTTTTAGAAACAGGCCATACCCCATCGGTTTGCCTGATCGCAACAGGAACTACTGCAGCCCCTGTGTGAGCTGCCAGTCTGGCTACTCCTGTTTTTCCTTGGGCCATTTTACCATCTTTTGACCGAGTTCCCTCTGGAAATATACCGATTGCACCATCTTCTTCTAATATTTTGATTGCGCTCTCGAGACCTTCGATCCCCCCTGCCTCCCTGTCAACAGGAATAACTCCTACTCTCTCAAATACTAAACGTCTAATTCGGCCATCAAAATGTTCTTTTTTAGATAGATATGAGACTGGTCTTTTAACTGCAGTCATTATGAATGCTGGATCTATGTGGGAGAGATGATTAGCTGCAATTATTAGAGGGCCGTCAACAGGTATTTTGTCCCTATCTAAATATCTGGGGCGGAACATTATTCTCAAAAACGTACCCAGTGTTAATCTCGTTGTTGTATAAGATAATGGTGTACGGTTTGACATTATATCGTCAATGGAAGGGTGATAATATAGTACTGTGTTTTCTTTAAATTAAAGATTGTTCTTCTAAAATTACAGTTTGTACCTCTTTTAATGAATTTAAACCATCTTCAACTTCTGTAGCAAACCCATCTCTATCTATTCCTATAATTGCTATCATAATTGCTTTAAGTCCGAAGGCAAATGGTTTAACTTCGTGTGCACCAAAATTTGCATCTTCAGGAAGAACTCCTGGTATTTCTGAAACAATAGCTTCTATATCTGAATCCGGAGATTCTGGCATCAATCTGTATTTTAGAGCAACTTCACCCATAATTTATGTAGCTAAAAGGGCCCAATTAATTAATTTGGGCATCCAGAACAAATATTATTACTAGTGATTAACATCGATATTTATGGAAGAACCTGAATTGCGTATTGGCGGGTGGATTCAGGAAAAGAAAAGAGGGAAAATCAGAAGGTTATTTAGTTTGTTACTTATATTAACAGTAGGAATGTTAGTTGGAGGGCCTGCACTAGTTAATTATCAAGATGCAAACATTAGTAGTGGTTCACTCTATCTCACCGCAGGCGTGTGGAATGGACCTTTTGAAAATGAAAATATTAAAGAATTTAATGGCCATCTAAAAATTTCAAAAGAAAGTTATGAAAGTTTAGACGGGTTATCTGGAAAACTTATTGTTTTGTCTTTAAGTTCTTTGCTTAACTTAGAAAATGTGAATTTTCAAGACGTAACGGTTAATAAGGTAAAACAACAAATGAATTTGGAAGGCTTAGAATTAAAATCTAATGGCAATATTCTAACTGAAGTCAACTCTGAACTTCCATTTGGTACTGCAATATACCAATGGAGTGCAAAGACAACTAGCGATTCTTTATTCTTTGATCCAAATTATGCTGGAGACATATTTGTCAAGGTCTTTTCTTGGAGTCATTGCAAAGGCTTTATGGGAGAATTTGACTGTAACGCAATTATTGGTATAGCAATGGGAGTTGATCAAAAAAATATACTACAAGCTACTGATTTAATCGAGAATGTGAGGCTGTAAAATGTTCTGTCCAAAATGTAAAGCTATGCTCGTTTTAAACCGAGAAGCTGGCCAAAGAGTGTGTAAAAGACCTAATTGTGAATACTCTGAAGGTAAGGGTGAAACTAAACTCACAAGTAGAGAAATGGAAAAAAAGGAAATTGTGGTAACTGAAGGTTTAGAAGGAACACTGCCTACTGCAAAGATTATTTGTGAAAAATGTGGGCATAATGAAGCTACTTGGGTGATAAGACAAACCCGGGCTGCAGATGAGCCTTCAACAAGAATATACCAATGTACTAACTCTAAGTGTAAGCATAAATGGAGAGAATATTAAACAAACTTAGCATTCAATTCTAATAACTTATTTTTAAGATACAGGGACATTTCCTCTTTTAATTCTGAAGATTTGTCAATATCGTTTGAATGGCAAATTAGTTCTAAGGCAACCCTCAAAGATTCGTCCTCCCCTAATTTACGTAAGAAAATCATAGACAAATATTTTGACCCATCTAAACTAGATTCTCCAGAGTGGTAAATTATTGATCGTGTATTTTCCTCTTTTAAATTGCAGAGGTAAAGGCCTGGCATTCCTTTCGCAATTTTTGTAATTTTACTGAGCTGCAAACCTTCCACATTTAATGAAGTATGTGAGGTATTATCCTTAAAATTTAATCTTTCTGATTCGTGCTCCGGTTCAGACAAGGCTAATGGCTTTACATAACAACCTAAGAAATTTGTTCCAACGTCGCCTAGCCAATCTGTACATTTTCTTCCTACTGTATCAAAGTATTGTATGACTAAAACCACTCTCGTTTTTGCCCTATTCTTAGGCGAAAATGAGAATGTAATTGGTGAAGATTCTCCTGGCTTAAGATGATCAATTCTTATAACTCCTGAGGGGGGTGAAAGTAAATCTAAGCCGATACCTTCAATCTTAGCCCTGACGTTCATATTTTCTAACTTATTTTCTGAATTGTTTAACAGCTCTAATTTTAGTTCAATGTCCTTTCTACTCCTGAAACGAGCTCGGCGCAATTTTACGGAATCATTCGACGTACTATAGTCGACAAAAGCCATGTGACTCTCCATTTTTTCTAAAATTACTTCACCCTTGAGAGAACGAGCCAGTAGATTATTAGAATAAGTATGGAAAAAATCTTGAAGCTTATCATCCACATTTCCTGATTCTAGCCAAGCAATTACCAAGCCATTTACATCAACCTCTAAATTTTTTAAGTCAATTACTGATTGATCAATCAATTTTTGAATATTCACAATTTCATTAGCAATTCCCTTTTTAGCATCTCTGATAAAAATTTTTTGATCAAAAATACTGTCGTTCTTAATTTTAGTTAAATCATACCTTTCTAATTTTGATAACAAATGATTTGCAAGTTCAAACAAATTATCATAATTTGAATTATCCATAATATCGCCATGTAAAGAAAAATAAGGATATATGAGAGGGACCATTTCATCAGTTTGAGCACCTTGTAGATGCAATAAATCCATAAATTTAGGCAATGAGTCTAAATAATTGACATGTCGCCTGTGAAGATGCTCTAACTTAGTTCTTAGGTTGACTATCGTTTTGAAAGAATTCTTAAGTGACACAAAGTTACCTCCTGGTTGCTCACTTACTAAAGCAAAATTATCTTCTATATCTCCAATATTTGACTCGTAAAAGGATACTTTAGAAATTAAAGATTCGATACCTTCAAGATTAAGGTTAACTTGGTTTCTTAAGAAACCTTCATTTTGAAACCAGTGGATTTTATTTTCAGAAGCTATGATTACATCTCCGCCAAAACTTGAAAAAGAAAAGTCAACTACTTTTTCTCTAGCATAATATGTCCACGCTTGCGCTCCATTTTCATCTAAAATATGAAAATAATTATTAGAACACAAACCAATCATCGTTCCTGAATCAATTAAATTGAAATTTTGCAATTTATCTTCAGAAGAATAGGTCCATAACTTATCACCATTTCTATCCTGGCAAACTAATTTTTTGTCACCTTCAACAAAATAGTTCATTAATGAATTATTTGAGAATCTAACATGGCTTACATCAACTGAATCTTTCTCCCATGTAAGGTGTCCTGTTAATGAAAATGAAATAAGATTCTTATCATTAATCGCAATCCCTCCGTCATCTGAAAAAAAAGTCTTAACCTGTCCAGGTATCTCTAAAATTTTATCGAACGCGTTGTCTGAAATTAATGAGTATATTTGATTCGTAGTTGAAATAAGAAAAGATCCACCCGTAGTAAAATGCATATCAATAATATATTCTGAAAAATTATAATCCCATTCCAAGTCTCCAAATCGATTTAAAAAAACTACGAACTTTTCTCCTCTTAAAACTATATTTTTACCTAAGGGATCTATCTCAAAATCATCGATAAGACCATCTGAAATATATTCCCATTTTAAATTGCCCCAATAATCAAAGCAAGCTAATTTTTTTGAATTTAGAACGAAAATATTTTCTAAATGGCTAGAAATTTTTAATTGATAACCTCCATCTATATCAACGATACTCAGTAACTCTCTTTCGTTGAATATATTCATTGAAGTTGCAGTTAATGCAACAGCTATTTTGCCTTCTAAGTCGCATTCTAGAGATAAAATTTTATCTTTAACCGGCTGTTTAGCTAATAGCTTAACTGGTTTCCAAGACTCCTGCTTTACTGAGGTACTTCTTAACATAAATTATTGATTTTTGCCTATTGAGTATAACTAAATGCTGCTAAATAAACATAAATGCTTGGAGCCACCGGAGGGATTTGAACCCTCGGCCTGCTGATTACAAGTCAGCCGCTCAACCGGGCTAAGCTACGGTGGCTCAATACCCTTTTGGGCTACTCTAAAAAAAGGCTTTACCCTATCTTTTCACATTTTTTAAAAAGAATGCCGAACAGTATATATATGGGTCTCTTGTCGGCTGAAACCTCGATTCATTGAGAAGGAGATACGCAAGTGGCAAAAGGTCTTTACACAGCATCAGCACAACGTACCAAAAGGCAAAAACATCGTTGGAACGATAGATACTATCGTAAGAGAGCTATGAAGCTAAAGGAAAAAGCTGACCCTTTACAAGGCGCACCTCAAGCAAAAGGAATAGTTGTGGAAAAGGTTGGTGTAGAAGCAAAACAGCCTAACTCAGGTATTCGAAAATGCGTCAGAGTTCAATTAATTAAGAATGGCAGACAAGTGACTGCGCTAGCTCCAGGCAATCTTGCTATAAGTTTCATAGATGAGCACGATGAAGTTGTAATCGAAGGAGTCGGTGGAAGAATGGGAAGATCATATGGAGATTTGTCTGGTGTACGTTACAGGGTTGCTAAAGTAAATAATGTTTCGTTGAAAGAGATGGTTCGAGGCAGAAAAGAGAAACCAATTAGGTAAATTATATGGCTGAAGATAAAGAAATTACTAGTGAAGAAGAAACTGAAGCTACCGCTGAAGTAATATTACCTGTAGTTCCATTGTTTGGTAAATGGGACTTAACTGAAGTCGATGTTAATGATAAAACATTGGAGCAACATATTAATCTAAATGCATTCCAGGTACCACATACTGGTGGCAGACACTCTAAAAAAAGATTCGGAAAAAGAAACTTAACCGTTATTGAAAGAATCATTAACAATTTAATGAGATCTGAGAAATACACTGGTAAAAAAGCTCAAGCATACTCTGTTCTAAAGAATTCATTTGAGCTGATTCATCAAAAGAAAAAAGACAATCCAGCTCAACATATGGTTAAAGCATTAGAGAATTCAGCTCCACGGGCTGAAGTTGTTTCTCTAAGATACGGCGGAATAAGGGTATACAGTGGTGTAGATGTTTCTCCAACAAGGAGAATTGACACTGCCATCCGAAATCTATGTATCGGTGCTTTAAGTTCATCAAAAAAGCAACGTTCAATTGAAAAAGCTCTTGCAAAAGAAATTATGCTAGCTTCCGAAGCTAATCCTGATTCTTATGCAATTGGTAAAAAAGAAGAAGTTGAGCGTCAAGCTGAAGCTGCACACAACTAAAGTGAGAAAAAATGGGCCGTAAAGAAGACAACATAAAGCGGGCAACTGCTTTATTTACAAAGCTAGAGCAAGTTAGAAACATAGGTACTGCCGCACATATTGATCATGGTAAGACAACATTATCTGATAACTTGATCTTCGGAGCTGGTATGATGTCTGAAGATTTAGCTGGTAAACAGTTAATGCTAGATTTTGATGAACAAGAATCGGCAAGAGGAATTACGATTAATGCAGCTAATGCATCAATGGTCCACGAACACAAAGGAGAAGATTATCTAATCAATTTAATTGATACACCTGGTCACGTTGACTTTGGTGGAGACGTTACGAGAGCTATGAGAGCTCTTGATGGAGTCATAATTGTTGTTTGCGCTGTCGAAGGAATAATGCCACAAACTGAAACTGTTATTAGACAAGCTCTAAAAGAAAAAGTTAAACCAGTTTTATTCATTAATAAAGTCGATCGATTAATTGCAGAACTACAAGTTACGCCTGAGGATATGATGCAAAGATTTGGCAAAATTATTACTGAGGTTAATAAATTAATAAGTCGAATGGTACCTGACGAATTCAAAAAAGAATGGATGGTTGATGCGCAAGCTGGAACTGTCGCTTTTGGTTCAGCGTATCATAATTGGGCAACATCTTTACCTTTCATGGCTAAAAAGAATGTTAATTTTAAACAAATTTATGAATTTATGGAGAAAGAGCAAAAACGAGAACTGGCTCAAGCTGCTCCCTTACATGAAGTATTATTAGATATGATTGTAGAAAAATTACCTTCTGCAAACCACGCTCAAAAATATCGCATTCCTCACATTTGGAGAGGCGAGTCTGAAGAAGAAATTGGACAAGCTATGGTTAATGCAGACGGAAAAGGAGACTCTGCCTTCATGGTTACCAAGGTTGTTCTAGATCCACACGCTGGAGAAATTGCAGTAGGCCGATTATTCTCAGGTTCTATCAAGAAAGGTGATCAAATGTATGTTGCAGGTATGCCAAATGCAAACAGAGTACAATCAGTAGGTATGTTTGTTGGCGGTGATCGCATTGCAACCGAAACTGTAACTGCTGGAAACATTATTGCAGTTTCAGGATTAAGAGACGCTCAGTCAGGATCAACTATTTCATCTAACAAAGAAATGACGCCTTTTGAAAGAATTGTTCATAATTCTGATCCTGTTGTAACTACTGCAATAGAAGCTAAACACACTAAAGATCTTCCTAAACTTGTTGAAGTTCTTCGTGCTGTAGCTAAATCAGACCCTTCAATTCAAATTGACAGTAATTTAGAAACTGGAGAGCATTTGATGTCTGGAATGGGTGAATTACATTTGGAAATTACGGAGTACAGAATTAAGAATGAACACGGTGTTGAAATCACTACTTCACCACCTATTGTCGTTTATCGTGAAACTGTGGCAATGCAATCTCCTGGTGATTTTGAGGGTAAATCTCCGAATAAACATAACCGTTTCTATATCACTGTTGAACCGCTGGAAGAGGATGTTAGAGAAGCTATTGTTGATGGAACTATACCTTCTGGTAACATTAAAAAATCAAAAGAGGTAGCAAGACAATTAATAGACATGGGATGGACAAAAGTTCACGGCCGTGGTGTTCTCTGCATTGAAAACGGGTGCGTTTTTGTTGACGCAACAAAGGGTATCCAGAACTTATTCGAAACTAGGGAATTACTAATTGAAGCATTCAATGAAGTTGTAAAGAGAGGACCTAGAGCTCATGAGAAGATGATGGGTGTAAAGATTATTTTGAACGACGCTAAATTACATGAGGATGCTATTCACAGAGGGCCTGCGCAGACTATTCCTGCAGTACGGAATGGAATTAACGGAGCTCTTGTTTCAGCCGGAGTTGCGTTGTTAGAACCGAAGCAAAATGTTTACATTAACGTTCCTCAGGAATTAATGGGATCTGTGACTGGTGAAATGTCACAAAGACGTGCTGAAATTGCTGGAATGGAAACTGAAGGAGATATGGCAATAATTACTGCTAAAGCTCCAGTTAAAGAGATGTTTGGATTTGCAAGTGAGATTCGATCTGCCACAGGCGGTAGAGCTCTTTGGAGTACTGAATTTGCAGGTTACGAAGCACTACCTAGAGAATTAATCGATGGAATTACTGAAGATATTAGACAACGTAAAGGTTTGAAAGCTGAAATGCCAAGACCTGAAAACTACTCTTAAGTTTTTACTTTATCAATCATTATTTGTTTGAACTGGCCTAAACGGATGAACCCAGGCTGATAAATTACGAGGACTTCGTGTTTGTATCCACAATTTACCATTCCCATGGTAATTGCAAATCAATTGATCTCCAAACAAAAAGCTACGAATTCTCCTTCCTGAACGGCCGATACTGTAATCCAAAGAACTTTCCCAGGCAACGGCATAACCATTATCTACAGTATAGGAACCTTGAACATCTACTTCTTGGACATCTCCATATGAACCAAAGAATAGTAAGCCAGTTCCACTTACTCTAAGGCCTAACATTCCTTCTGCAAATGTACCCATAAAACCTTCCCAAGATGCACTGGTTTCAATATTTCCTACATGACAAAGATAGGCACCACGCTCCATATAAATTGTCTCATTTTTAAGCTCTTTTACTATAATATCTCCTGAATAACCTGGTGCAATACCTATCTTTCCTGAACCTCCCTCTGCAGTATACGTATTAAGAAAGAAAGACTCTCCACCCATTCTTCTCTTCAAGCCTGCGAAAAGACCCCCTTTCATCTCAGTTTTAGGTTTAATTGTAGTATCCATCCAAGACATTGAACCAGGCTCAACAATAACCGACTCACCCTCATTTAATGACATTTCAACAAGTGCGTATGAAGGTGCTGAGATTATGTCGTATTTCATTAGCCCTCCCTTGGCGGCAATAAAGGACCCAAAGCTCCACCAAGCCTACTCGGATCATGTGATTGAACTAATATTTTACCTTGTCCTCTAAACTTCATAACTAGCCCTTCGCCTGACATCATGGAAGAAATCCAGCCTCCGCCGGCCTTACTAATTTCGTACTCTAGGCCTTCTGTAAAGGCAATCAAATGTCCATTATCTATTGTTATTCCATTTCCAATAGAAACCTCGGAGATTCTACCGAAACCATTTACAAGTAACTCTCCTTTTCCTGAAGCCCTTACAAAAACTAGACCTTCTTTGCTAAACATCCCCTTTACTAATCCTTGATATTGAGTGTCTAAATCAATACCGCCTGAAGAACCAAGGTAACTTCCGCCTGAACATATCCAAGTATCTGAACCAACTTCTACTTTTCGTACTTCTCCCTGATGTGTTGGAGCAAGACCTACTTCTGCAGTCGTATTATCTGTTGTTTGATAGGAAGATAAAAAGAAAGACTCTCCGGCAAACATTGCTTTCATGCCTGATTTGAAAGCCCCCCACAAACCTTCATCCTTTTTTCTACGAGATTCAACCTCGATAGACATGTTCGGAGATGCCCTATACATTGCACCTGCCTCTGACACAAACTTTTCTCCGGGTTCTAGAACTACAATTGCTGAACCAAATGCCCCTTCGGCATCTATTTTTATGTTCATATTAACCTCGGTGTAAGCCAAGAAGCAATACCGTCTATAGTCCTTGTTTGTAAATATATTTTTCCAGTGCCGTTAAATGTCATAACCAAACCTTCCCCTGAAAGCATTGTTGATTTCCAATTTCCCATTCCTGATATCTTATAATTTAATGTAGGTTCGAAGCCTACGACATGCCCTGTATCAACTATAAATTCTCCGTTAATCTCTTTCTCAATTATTCCTCCAAAGGAATTAAAAAATAAATCACCACTACCTGA
The DNA here is from genome assembly GCA_045567855.1 of Candidatus Poseidoniales archaeon. Classification (GTDB taxonomy): domain Archaea; phylum Thermoplasmatota; class Poseidoniia; order MGIII; family CG-Epi1; genus CG-Epi1. Next base: position 14,408 of record JBJLCC010000053.1, read on the forward strand.
GGCTTCTAAAAGAAAAGCCCCCTCTCCTGAAAACAAAGCTTTGATACCTCCAAATTTAGCCTTGATATTTATCCCAGGCGTACATGCCAAGAAAGAACCTGCCATTATATTCAAATGATTATTAGATAGATTGTAGTGCTCAACTGCGCCAGGTATTGAAGGTGCAAAGGTAAGATTGCCACCATTTTCATGACTATATTTACCTAAGAAAAAATTTTCTCCTCCGAACATTTTGCGAAACATTGCAGAAAAGAAACCGCCTTGTCTCTGAAAACTAGACTCCATATTTGAAGACATTCTAGACATAGCCCCGGGCTCTATCAGGAATACTTCTCCAGGACCTAGTTCTACGTCAACTTCTCCGTAAGAAGGATTGCCTTTGATGTCAAACTTCATACCTTATTAGTAGTGGCTGAGGTATTTAACTTAAATCCTCCACTCCACATGTTTATCTGATGAGTAGAAAAAAACCTCTGATTAGTCCTGTACTATTGGCTGGATGTTTCATCATTCTTGTAGGTTTTTCTATACGTGCTTCCTATGGCGTTTTTCAAATTCCAATAGCTAATGAATTTGGATGGCCAAGAGCTGAATTTAGTTTGGCAATAGCAATTCAAAATCTAGCTTGGGGGTTTGGCAGCCCCTTTTTTGGCGCAATGGCTGAAAGAATGGGAGACAGAAAAGCCATAATTTTAGGTGCCATACTTTATGCATTAGGCTTGATTTTGTCTGCTGGAGCCACTACTCCTTTAGAGCATCAAATTTATGAAATATTAGTTGGCTTTGGTATTGCTGGAACTGGGTTCGGCGTTATTCTTGCAGTAATAGGTAGAGCAAGTTCAGACGATAATAGGCAGATGAGTTTGTCTATAGCCACAGCATCTGGTTCAGCTGGACAGATTATAGGGCCGCCTACTGCCATTGCCCTACTATCTCTAATGGAATGGCAGATGGTCTTCATTGTTTTTGCTGCATCCATATTGTCTGTGTTACTCCTATTACCTTTTATGAAAACCTCTGAAATAGCTACCAAAGACGAGATCGAAGAGAGTCTCGGAGACATATTGAAAGTTGCATCTAGAGACCCTTCTTTTGCTATGATTTTTATAGGTTTTTTCGCATGCGGTTACCAATTAGCATTCATTACTGCACACTTTCCTGCCTTGGTCACTGAGATGAGTGCTCCAGTTGACTCTTATGGGTGGTGCGGAGATTTGGGGATAACTACGACTGCCGCACTAGGTGGACTTTCAATATCAATTATTGGTTTTGCTAATATTATTGGTACTCTTGTAGCTGGCTGGGCCGGAAAAAAATACAAAAAAAAATGGCTCCTCTCTGGAATATATGCTGGCCGATCAGTTATAGCTGCTTGGTTTATTTTAACTCCTATTACTGCAAATACAGTACTGATTTTTTCTTTTGCCCTAGGATTCTTATGGCTTGCAACAGTTCCATTGACAAGTGGACTTGTAGCTCACATATATGGACTAAAGTACATGGCTACATTATATGGAATTGTCTTCTTTTCTCACCAACTTGGTAGCTTTGTAGGGGTGTGGTTAGGTGGTGTATTATACGACGATTATGGGACGTATACCTTCGTTTGGTGGGTGGGAATAGCTATAGGGATTTTTTCATCTATCATTCATTTACCGATAAAAGAAGAAAAAAAAATATTGCCATAATACTCTTATCACTCCTCTATTAATTGAGGGAATCCTTTATTTACCCCCTATCCTGCCGACATATCTATCCCAAGGAGGGAAATTATAATGGCTGAAAAACAACATTTGAACGTAGTATTCATTGGTCACGTCGACCATGGTAAGTCAACAACAGTAGGTAGAGTCCTATTGGAAGGGGGTGCTATTGAACAGCACTTGATAGATAAATTCAGGAAAGAAGCTGAGGAACGCGGAAAGGCTGGTTTTGAATTGGCTTATGTCATGGATAATCTAAAAGAAGAAAGAGAACGTGGAGTTACCATAGATGTAGCCCACAAGGAATTCAAGACTGCTTCAAAGCATTTTACAATTATTGACGCTCCTGGACACAGAGATTTTGTTAAGAATATGATAACTGGTACATCCCAGGCAGATGCTGCTGTATTAGTTGTAGCTGCAGATGATGGTATTGCTGCTCAAACCAAAGAACACTTGTGGTTATCCAAAGTTATGGGCATTGAACAAATGATCATATCTGTAAACAAAATGGATATTACAAAACCTGCATATAGTGAAGAACGATTTAATGAAGTTGTTAAAGAAGTTAAAGCAATGCTAGGAATGGTTGGATTTGCAGATGATCAGGTTAACATCTTACCGGCTTCAGGTTGGAAAGCTGATAATATAAAAGAAACCGGAGATAATCTCTCTTGGTGGAAAGGAGATACCTTACTAGGCGCTTTAGACAAACTAAATCCACCAACTGGATCTGCTGACGCAAGTGTAAGAATTCCAATACAAGATGTTTACAAAATATCTGGTATCGGCGCTGTACCTGTAGGTCGTGTCGAAACCGGAACAATTAAAGCAGGCACAAAACTAATTTTCAAACCATCAGCTCACACTGGCGGTAAAGTTGGAGAAGTTAAATCTGTTGAAATGCACCACGCTGAAGTTCCATCTGCTGGACCTGGCGCTAATATCGGATTTAATTGTAGGGGTATATCTCACACTGACATTAGAAGAGGAGACGTTGGAGGGCCAGAAAATGATCCTCCTACCGTTGCTCGTGCATTCAAAGCCCAAGTTATGATTTTAGATCACCCTAATGTAATTACTGAAGGATATACTCCCGTATTCCACTGTCACACTGCACAAGTTGCATGTACTTTTGATAAACTTCTTGCAAAAATGGACCCAAGAACTGGGCAAGTTACTGAAGAGAATCCAGATTTCCTAAAGAAAGGAGATGCTGCTATGGTTCTTATCAAACCAACAAAACCTCTGGCAATTGAAGAACAATCAAAGTTCAAGCCTTTGGCAAGATTTGCAATTAGAGACATGGGAGCTACTGTGGCTGCCGGTATGTGTCTAAAAATTGAAGAACACTGGGATTGAGTAGTTAATTAATGGCTCCAAAAAAGGCATCCAGCAGAGCTTGTATTTCGCTGCATTCCTTGAGCTATGATATAGTAGATAGTGTATGTGAGCAAATCAAAACTATATCTGACAGAACCGGAGTCGGGATGACTGGGCCAATACCTTTACCAACTAAAAAGCTGAAAGTACCTGTAAGGAAATCACCTGATGGAGAAGGATCAGAAACTTGGGATCGTTGGGAAGCAAGATTACATAAACGGTTGATTTACATCGACGCAGATGAAAGAGCCATGAGGCAATTAATGAGAATTCAAATTCCTGATGGTGTCAAAATTTCTATCCAAATTCAAACTTAGATATAAGAGGAAGCAATCATACAAAACATGGTTGCTGATGAATATATTGGCAACCATGAGTAGCGTGCAACCTCAATAATTGAATTAGCCGCTGCGCTAATCTTATCTTGCTTACCTTGACCCATTATTTCGACGCCATCAACGTAAACTGTACCCATCGCAGATTCAGCGCCTGAAATATCGGCTATAGCTTCATCAAGAACTTGATTTGCTGAAGTTAAAAGACCGTCTAAATCTGATAATGGGTTAAAACCTCCGGGTTTAATGTTCACGAAGTGATTATCTGTTGTTGAAATAAGCAAATTATCTACCTTTCCTTTCAATTTATCTTGTAAATCATCGTTCATTCCCGGACTTAAGCCGTTTGCATCCCATAGCAAAATACCCGTCAACTCTTTCTTATCCTTAACTTCATTTTCAAAAACTGCAGCCCTGACACCGCCTGGGCCAATGCCTCTACCCAAATTTTCGCCAGGAATATGAGAAAAACCTACTTTTAGATCATTAAAATCTAATTTACGACTTTCTGATATAGCTGCAGCCGCATGCTTTTCAAGTAATGAACCTTCCTTAGAACCTGCTGCTAGAGGCGGCCTTCCCCAACCCTCTTGATTGTGCAGGTCTATAACAATTCGTTCGCCTTTAGTATCTAGAGATGAACTTTCCAAACGAGCCGACAACTCTGGAAGAATATCATCACTATCTCCAGGGCTAGCGAAAATGAGGCTCCCTTCTCCAAAATTTAGAACATGGGCTGAAGGCGTTTTTCCCTTACTAACCAAAGCTCTGGATTTATTTGAATAAATAGCATCTTCAGATGCTTCTACCATTGCCTTACCAATTCTTGCTATATCTTCATCACGTAAGGGATTATGGTCATTGGTTGAAGAACCATGAAAAGCAAAGCTCAAACCAGGCAAAGTAGGTTCTATTTTTACTGGGAGATTCGAGCCTCCCAAGTTTCCTAGAGGGCCTGGATGAACTCCAGGTACCGCAAAAAATGCTGCTGGCTTACCATCCTTCTTAATTGAAATCCAGCTATTCCGTGTCTCAACAACTTGACAAATTTCTCGTATTGCCTCCGTTAATCTTCGGCCGTTGCCTGTAGAAAAATGATCTATGAAGGCAGCCATGTGTCTTGTCCCGCTTACCCCTACAGCCTTTTTGTAAGGAGAATCTACTAAGAAAAGATAAAAATGACTTGCAAAAACTAGAGAAATTGTTGCTAAAAGGCCAAAGTTAAATGATGATGCTGAATCCCCATACCAAAAAAAGTAAATACTAACAAATGGGGAAAATAGTGACAGAGGTAGAGCTACTCTTGCAGGCGCGCTACCGTGTGTTCTAAGTGTCAAATACCATAATCCACCCATGCAACCAAAGCCAAAAGCTAAACCTTCATTCGCTAAGCCATAAGAATAACCAATAAAAGTTGTAATTATCATCAACACTGAACCTGTAGCTCCAGCCTGGAGTCCATACCTGAAAGGATATCTTCCATCCCAAACCCAAGAAATATTAGTCACCAAGAAAGAGGTTAAAAGTACTGGAAGGGAAAAGGTGACCATACTAAATATTGAATAATCTATATTTGTTTCTGCCCGACCCAACCAGAGAATTCCACTAGATACCAATAATAGAGTGGTAGTGAAAAATAACGCAAAGCTAAACAAATTTGTTGGTGTATGATACAAGAAAGCCGATAATCTAGCAGGTGGAGGGCTTATCTTATCTACTTTTAATTCGGGAACCATTATTTTGAATGAATAGCGTTAGTTAAAGCCGTCATTTCCTCTTTAAGACTTTGAGAAGTCTCAACAAATGTACCTGTAACTACGATGTCGGCACCAGCCTCAACAACTTTACGTGCTGATTCAGGGGTTCTGATTCCACCGCCAACTATTAACGTTACATCTATTGATTCTCTAACTGATTTAATAATTTCTTCTGGAACTGGCTCAGAGGCTCCCGAACCAGCTTCAAGATAGATAAAATTCATGCCTAAATATTGCCCAGCTAATGCGTGAGAAACTACCAACTCTGGTTTGTCTCTTGGTAAAGGTTGAGCTTGCCCTACTCGGCCAGCAGTCATACCTGGAGCCACTACAAGGTAAGCCATGGACAGTGGTTCCAAACCCGTCTTTTTGACCCAGGGTGCGCTCGCAATCTGCTCGCCAACGAGAAATTGCCGACTTTCACTATTAAGAAGTGACATGAAGAAAATAGCATCTGCTTTTCCTGATACTGAAGAAGCATGAGTAGGAAACAAAATCACTGGCATATGAGTTATTTCTTTAATTGTCTCTACTGCCAAATCAACATTTTCAAGACTTAAATCTGTGGAGCCTCCGACCATGAATCCATCAGTTCCAGCTTCTGCAGTTTGTCTGGCTAAAGTTATCAAATCATCTGAACTAGTTTTACCTGGATCAAGCAGAGTGAAGTGTAGAGGACGTTCCTCTCTTCGGCTAGAAATATATTCTTGTACTTTCAACTCAGACGTGATAAAAGTATCCCATTAAAAGAACAACCCATAGTATTTACCGAAAATTAATCCCATTCCATATCAAAATCCATGTCTTCAGATTCATCGTCAGATGATTTTGGAGGTGTTATTGCAACAGGTTCTGCTGCTACTGCTACAGGTTCTGCCGCTACTGCTACAGGTTCTGCCGCTACTGCTACAGGTTCTGCCGCTACTGCTACAGGTTCTGCCGCTACTGCTACAGGTT
>JBJLCC010000054.1:0-19909 GCA_045567855.1 Candidatus Poseidoniales archaeon
TCGCCCTTTCTACATTTAGTTTTTCAGGTTTTTTCCAGTGATCTTCAAACATTACAGTTTTGTTTATAGCTTTTCTTAGGCTCTTTGAAGCTTCTTTTACAGATAGTACAGGGATTTCTTTCTCAATTTTTTCAGTCAAGTCATATAGATCACGGTAGTTTGGATTCTGATCAAATCGTTGAGTGTTACTTCTAGCATCTACAAGTTCTTCTTTAAACAAAGGTAAGACGCTATTAACCTCAGAGCTAAAGTTATCTAGTTCATTCCATAAATATTCTAGATTATTACTAGAGACTACAGAAGCAGTTACAGAATAGCTAGTGTAAACGGAACCGTTTCGGTACGACTCAACGTAATCGTTCACGACGTTATATGCTAAATCTTCGCTAATTAGATTCTTTTTTAATTTGTACAGTAAATTATTGTATGTCCAACCTTCTAAAGGTTCGTAAGCTTCAGAACCGTGTATCATCTCAGCGTGTTCTTTTAATTCATACATGATCTCAAACATACCCATTAAGCAAGCATCAAATCCGATTAGAGTGAATGGATCTTCATTAGTAGTTTCTCGGTATTCGCTTATTGAATTATTTATTTCCGGCACAGTCAAAAAACTATTTCCATCTTCAGCTACCTTTTCCCATCCGCTCCCGTGATTCCAGATTATTAAGATTTTTCTTTTTGCTGGAAATTCATTGGATGCCCATATCAAAAAATCTCTTAGCGTATCTCCTTCTCCCATGTCTAATTCATTTTGCCAAGTGCTATTAACTTCACTTAGATTATACTCCACTAGGTTATGCTTTAGTACGTGGTACATGTGAGAATCATTGTCACTCATTTTATCGGTTAATGCAACAATCTCCAAGTTATCGTTTGAACCAACCATTTTCATTTCATTTAAATCATCGGTTAGTTCGTTATACAAGGTGTTATCGCCAGCCATATATACGTAAAATCCCCATTCAGGAATTTCATCTTCTGCAGTAGCATCATAATTAGTGTATCCAAAAACGGTGGATAGTAAGAAAAAAGCCACAGCCATACTTATTTTCTTACTCATAAGTGGCCTTTATTGTAAGAGTATAAAAGCTCTTTGAGTTATATTTCGTTAGTATATATCCATTCTACGACATCACCATTCGTGATGATATTTCTATTTGCAGCGATGTCACTGTAAAATCCATTTAAGGTATATTGCCAACCGTATCCCTCTTCTTCCTGACAATTTTCACAGTTGCTTATAATAATGTCAGTCACAGTAATACCTTGACCTGCGTTAGTAGTCGTAACTTCATAGTTTCCTTGACTGCTTCCAGCTCTTAATAGTCCAAATACAGTAGACTCAGTAGTTGTTATTTCTTCAAATACTAGTGTATCGTTTTCCCCTGCGTTTGAATAAGTTATAGTTAATTTTGCAGTTACTATTGTAGATGTATCAACTTCTTCATTATCAAGTCCTAATTCATTTAGAATCCCAGCTATAACTGCGATGTTTATTAGTGCAACTGCAATAAATATCTTAGTTTTGCTCATAATTAATAACTTCGTCTTCTATGTTTAGCTTGTTATTCATACTTTGTGAAAAGAGAGCGTAAAATGGAAATCCAATTAAAGTAAATGTAACCAAACTGGAAATTAGGTGGTAAAGCATAAAAGGCAAGCCTAAAACATACACCAGAATTAAATTATCTAAAGTATAATTGTATGTTAATAAAAACACTCCAAAATTTGTCCATATGTCATACATTAAAGTGACTAAGATTCCAGCCCCTCCAAATTTGTAGACTGTACCTGGCTTAAGCCCTCCTTTGATGTTATTTTTAAACTTAGAAGTTAAAAGCGAAACAAATAAAAATCCAGAATATGTAAACAAGATTATTTTAGATCCTCCAAAATATCCAAGATAGATGTCACTAGAAACAATCATAGAAATTGTGACTACAAACGTCCAGTTTCTTGGTAAAACCAGTGCAGATAAGAAACTAGCCACCATAACAGTCTCAAAATTGGGGTAATCGTGAAGTACAATTCTACCAACAAATCCTATAATAAAAACTGATATTGCGGTTGCAAATAATCTTTTAGAATGTTGTTCCATTAATTTGCAACCTAGGCCCTTAGATAAAAGTTAATCTGTGGTTTTTGTGGCATTTATTTATTAGTAATAATTTCCCGAGCTATTTTTCTCCATATAGCACCCTTTTGCTTATTGGCCAAAGGATTCGCAGGACTTGGATGCGGTATTTCATCTATTACAAAAGATTTATGATTAGAGTCTTCAATTGCTTTTTTAGCCATTCTAGATGCGTATTTTCCAACGGCGATTACTCTCTTTACTTTTAGTATATTGCTGACTTCAAGCAAATATCCATTGCATATGTCAAAGATCTCTTTAGCCGAAGAAGATTTTAATTTATCTGGAGTTATGTTTTGTCCAGATTTGTTGAACAGCCATAGAGGGAAATGGTTTAGAACAAATATTTGTTTGAATGCTTCTTCAGGTGAACCAAATATTTCTTCAATTAAACTCCATATTCTTCTGCCTGAAATTTCAGGTTTATTGCATTCTAATCCAGTAATTATTCTTTTTGGGTGACTATTTTTTGGCTCTCTAATCTTCAAATTCTTTATTTTTAAATAATCTTTGACTTTTTCAGGACATCCAAAAGGAATCCCGGTATTTCCCATTCCGTGTCCTGGATTCATTCCCATGATAATGGTATCAGCACCTAAATTACCATACTTTTCCAAATACATTTTATGCGATTTCCAGGCATATTTTAATGGATTGTATGCGAAATCAATATTTTGGTTGTCTCTAATAATTCCTTTTTTAGCAATTTCACAATCCTTGCTTAGTTTCTTGGTGATTTCGATGAGCTTCTTGATTTTTAGTTTCATACTTCCTAGCTTTCGTCTATTATGGATATTATCTTACTTGCAATATAACACACTCCTTATTAAGGGGTGTAAGGTTGGTGTATAGGCGATTTTATGGTAGACAGTCGAATGAGTAAAGTGTTTGTCACTTCAGTTGCAGCTTTGTTGCTATTGTCAAGTGTAGTATTTCTAGCAGGGTCTCAAGCAGATGCTTCAGATGATTTGCAGATAACTGATGCGTACGCGCCGGATGGAACGCCTCCGCCGCGCCAGAATATTGAGTATGATTATTTAATCAACTGGAGAAATGTAGGTGACAGTGATTACACAGGTAAAGTGGTATTATATGCACCAGCTTCGAATGGAGATTGTTCATTTTCATCAGTAGCTGATGAAACAAATGATTTTAACATGGAAAGCGACCAAAATGGCCAAGTCACTCTTTCTATAACTTTTGATCAGGTAGGTGATGTTTGTATTACTGCGGCAATTGTTAACGATGGTAACAATTATGGAGAGTATCAAGTAATAATTACAGTTGAACCTGAAACTGGAGATGCCGATCTTTATGCCTCATTTGATATGGAATCTAATGAAGCTGCAGCTCAGGAGCCGGTAACTATAACTTTTGAATTTGGTAATCAAGGTGATGTTAGTACCCAAACTCCAATTTCTTTAATGGTATGGTTTGGGGATGATGATAACAACGAAGAATATGTTGTAGATCCATCACCAGCGACATTTGATTTTATCAGTCCAGATCCAGATGATGAAGGAATACCGCCTGCTAGGCTTGACTGGGAATACACACTTCCAGATATTGAAGATGGATTATACAAACTTAAGGTAAAGATAGACTCAGATGGAAATAATACAGAAGATTCAGATACTAGCAATAATGTTGACATAATAGACTTGTGTGTTGGGGATTGCAGTCAGGCAGATCTCAAAGTTAAAGATAGGGGTCCAGATACTTTAGTTAGTTTACCTGAGGAACCTGTTGCAGGTAGAATAGTAACATTTAGTTATTCCATTGAGAATATAGGTCAAGGAGAAGCAAGAGGGACACCTAGCAATCCTTTGGTGATGTTTTTGGAAGTTATGAAATGCCCTAACAAAGATTGTAGTGATCAAACTTGGGTTAAAGTAAATGAAAGTCGTGAAATTAGGCCAGGAATACCAGCTAATGGAGGCGAATTTAATGATGATTTTTTCTTAAGAATGAATTGGAGTACTTCTCCTCAAGATGCAGGCTTCTGGAATGTTAGAGTGTTTGTTGATGGTTATGACTCAATTAATGAATTGAATGAAACTAATAATGCAAACTCTGATGCCGATTGGTACAAAGTTAAGAGCGACTACTTGGAATTGAGAGAGCAAAGGCCAGATTTAATTGTAGCTAATATTGATGAAGGAAATGAAAAAGTATACAATAATGAAGAAAACACATTACTTATTGCAGTATCTCAGGCAGACTTAGGAGATAGCTTGGCAAGTAATGTTAAAGTTTATCTTAGAATCGTAGATCCTTTTAATGACCCAATTGAGTGGTTTGAAATTGATGAACCTAAAACTGTTGGTTTTGATGGTTTGCCTACATTTTTTGAACATGTTTGGACTCCTACAAAAGTGGGTACTTATGGAATCAGTGCGCATGTTGACAGAAATGATGAAATACTTGAATGGAGTGAAGACAATAATCAGCTTTCAAATATACCTGTTACAGTTTACGAGAAACTTCCAGATTTAGAAATTGCAGCTATCAGCGTATCTCCCGTCAGTGATGGAGGTTATGCAATGGTTGGAGTTAATAGTGAAATTACAGCAACCATAACTAACTCAGGAGTTAGAAATATGACAGATAGTGAGGGAACGAAACTGGAGGTTTCATTCTACACAGTTTCACCCTTTAATTCTAAATTAGCTGCAATCAACGTAGATAAAGCATTGGCTATGGGTGAAACTACCGATGTTACGATTCCCTTTACTTTCTTCGAAAATGCAGCTTATCGTTTCATAGTGAAAGTTGATGAAAATCAAGAGATTTCTGAAGGCCCTGGTGGTCCAGAATTGAACAACGAGGGAGCTAAGAATGTATATGCAGAAAGTTCAGTAGATGCTTTTGTGTCCAACATGACAGTTGACCTAGGAGATGGTTTAGCAGGTAAAGAGTGTCCAATGGTTTTTGAGGTTGGTATTGCAAATATCCCTCAAGGTGCAACTTACAGACTTCATTTCAATGTTTCTGTTGACGGCACTTTTGGATGGGGTGAAGTACTTAGTTTAGCAAATCAAAATTCTACTGGATTTTATCCGGTAGGTACAGGTTATTCAGTAAGTGGTCAGTATGCCTTTATTGATTTTAATTCAAGCTACAGTAGCCAAACGGTTGAGGTTCCATGGTTTCCTAGCAAAGAGAGGACTGACAAATACAATGCTTCAGTTAGTGTAAGCAGTTCGATTAATGTTAATGATGAAAATGATATTGCATACGTCAATCAGTTGTCAATCACTAAGTTAACCACTAATTTAGCAGTTGAAGCCTTTAAGGTGACAGAGAACGACGGCTCGGCCGAGCTTAGGGTTACAATAGGGTATCCACAAGGAGAACAATCTGAGCTTGACGTTGAGATTGCTATGCATGTTTACAAAGCATCAGATTATGCAGATGGAAATCCTCCTATTGATACTCTAACAGTAAAAACCATCGAGGGATTGATGCGTGGAGATTCAAAAGCTATCTCATTCACTTGGGCCGTCAAAGACGGAGGCTACATCTTTGTGGCAATAATAGACCCCTCAGACATGATTAAAGAGGTCGAAGAATCAGATAATATTTTCCCTTCAAAGGAGCAAACTTTTGGAGCTTCCAATGTAGCTAATTTAGATGATGATGAAGAGGATGATGGACTCTTGCCTGCACCTTCACTACTTGCAATTTTGGTAATATTTAGCATGGTTGCTTTAATCCGTAGAAGAAATTAATGGACCACACAGCCCTTCTTTATTTCGTAGGTCCGGCAGGGGCTGGTAAATCTACATTAGTAGCTACTTTGCAAGAATGGATGCAGCACTATAGGTATGATGGAGTTGCAATTAATCTAGATCCTGGTTCAGAGACTGTAGCTTACGAGGCTGCAATTGATGTCAGGGAAAAATTTACAGTTTCTCAAATAATGGATGAATATAGTCTAGGTCCAAACGGAGCTCAAGTGGTCTGTGCTGATTTACTAGCAGTTGAGTTGGATTGGATTAAGGAGCAGGTAGACGAGATAAATTGTGATTATTTTTTGGTAGATACTCCAGGCCAAACAGAATTATTTCTTTACAGGGAGGCTTCAAAAGTACTAGTGGAAAATATTTCACCAAGGGCAGGTATAGTTTTGCTTCTAGATCCTATGCTTTCCAGAACTCCTGAAGGTTTTGTGACTCAATTACTGCTTGCTTCTGCAGCACATTTGCGTTTTCCAATTCCAATGTTTCCAGTATTAACTAAATGTGATTTGCTTAAACCCGAAGAAGTAGAGAACGTCAGGGAATGGGCAGCTGATTTGGATAAATTAGCAATGAATATGCCCAATATGTCTGGCATGAGTGGTGTTTTGTCATCAGAACTTCTTAAAGTATTGCAAGTCTTAGCATTAGAATCTAATCTTTTAGCAGTATCCTCAAAGGAAGGTGAAGGAATGGATGATCTTTATTCCATAGTTCAATCTACCTTTGCAGGTGGTGATGATTTAGAAGCACATACAGATTCAAATTAGTGACTATTATTAATACAGGTATTTTTATTGTAAACAAGTATGGCCGATGAAATACCATTGATTGTTGTGAGGGAAGGGGCGGTATTGAGTCTAAGTCTTAATAATACAAATAAAAAAAATGCTCTTACTTCTGAAATGATGGGGGCTTTAACTTCGATATTTGAGGACGCTAAAAATTATGAAGACTTGCGAGTGATAGTTATCAGAGGTAATGGTTCTACTTTTTGTTCAGGGGCAGATATCAACACTTGGAATCCTGAAGAGTTGCAAAAATTATTATTTTCAATTACAGACTGTCCAATACCAACTATTGCACACGTGCATGGGGTATGTTTTGGTGGAGGAATGGGTGTGGCTTCAGCATGCGATTTCATTATCGCTGACAAAGGGACAATGTTTGGTTTTCCTGAAGTTAAAATAGGATTGATTCCAGCCGTTATCTCACCTTACGTTTCTCGGAAGTTAAGCATTGGGCGTATGAGAGAGTTATTTATTACTGGTGAAAGGTTTGGAATAGAACAAGCGTATAATTTTGGTTTCCTCTATAGTTTAGAAGCCGATGTTGATAGTTTAGTTGAAAACATAATTAAGGGCGCACCCCTAGCACAGAGTTTCGTAAAGAAATTACTTTCAGAGGAAGTTGATAAAGATTATATCGATGAGAGAGATTCACAGCTGGCTGAACTCATAACTCAAATAAAGGAAGGTTCGGAAGGTCAAGAAGGAATATCTGCATTTATGCAAAAACGTTTACCTTCCTGGAGTAAAAAATGATAAATAAAATTTTAATTGCGAACAGGGGAGAAATTGCTTGTAGAGTTATAAGGGCTTGTAAGGAAATGTCGATTAAATCAGTCTCAGTTTACTCCGATGTAGATATTGATTCACCTCACGTAAATATGGCAGATGAAGCCGTTTGCATTGGACCTGCAAATCCATCGGAAAGCTATCTGAACTTTGACAAGATTATAGATGCTGCAAAGGCTACGTCTTCAGAGGCAATACATCCAGGGTATGGATTCCTATCAGAAAACGGGGATTTTGCTCAACGCGTTCTTGATTCAGGTTTAATCTTCATAGGTCCGAGTCCAGAAACTATCAAAGTTATGGGCGATAAGGCAGAATCAAAGAAAATGATGGTTGAAGCAGGAGTTCCAACGATTCCAGGGCACGATGGAGAACTAAGTGGAAATATAGATTCAATAGCAAAAGAGATAGGTTTTCCACTTATGGTTAAGGCTGCAGCGGGTGGTGGTGGAAAAGGAATGAGAGCAGTTTATGGACCAGACGAGTTATCTGGAGCTATAGAATCAGCTAGTAACGAAGCTCGTAATTCATTCGGAAATGACACTTTAATATTAGAACGTTTTTTGGACAAACCTCGACACATAGAGGTACAAATATTGGGCGACCAGAAAGGAAATATTATACACCTTTTTGAGAGAGAATGTACAATTCAAAGACGACACCAAAAGATAATAGAGGAATCGCCTTCATCAGCAATTACTAATAAGCTCAGAAAAGAAATGGGGGAAGCTGCAATTAAAGCTGCAAAAGTTACCAATTATCATAGTACAGGAACAGTAGAATTTTTGTATCAGGATGGAGAATTTTTCTTCCTAGAAATGAATACTAGGCTACAAGTGGAGCACGGTGTTACTGAGATGGTATGTGGAGTTGACTTGGTAAAATGGCAAATTCGCATAGCTAATGGCGAGGAATTATCCCTTGCCCAAAAAGACATTAAGCAGAGAGGCCACTCAATTGAATGCAGAATATATGCAGAAGATCCTTCGCGTAATTTTTTACCTACGCCAGGCCATGTTAGAAAACTCAGTCTTCCAATTGGCCCCGGAATTAGAAATGATGTAGGCATAGTTGAAGGTCAGGAAGTTTCAAGTTCTTATGATCCACTTTTATCAAAGCTGGTGGTTTGGGATTCAAATAGGGCTGATGCAATAGATAAGATGAATTATGCATTAGGTAATTTTGTTGTTCTTGGCTTGATAACAAATCAACCTTTTTTGAAAGAAGTTATCTCAAATGAAGATTTTGTTAAAGGTAATTTCGATACTAATTTTATATCTGAAAATTTCTCTGAATGGAATTTGAATGACGTTCCATTAGAGGCTATCGCAAGTGCCTTATTATCCTCAAAAAGTTCTTCAGCAGCTGCAATATCTAATGATGAAAAATTAATTTCATCGCCTTGGAATCAAAAAGGTCATTGGAGGCAGGGATTGTAATGAGTGAAAGATTGGTATTAGGCGATACATCTTTCGATGTAAAAATAAGAAGAACTGGAGATAGTTTTACACTTACAGTTGGCGAGGATGAATACCAGGGTACTTACTCTAAGACATTTGATGGCGGTATCAATGTTCAGTTTGGCGATTCAAATTCTATATGTTATTCTGAAAAGAATTTAGATGAAGTATATGTTTTTGCTAATGGTAAAAATTATTTTTTTAAGCATAAGAAAATAAGATTTGATTCCGCAGAGCAAGAAGAAGTTAGTGAAGATTTAGTTTTAAGTCCAATAACTGGTAAATTATTGGATTGTAAAGAATCCCAAGGCAATTTAGTTTCTAAAGGAGATGTAGTTTTAGTTCTTGAGGCTATGAAAATGGAGCATAGATTAATAGCACCTAGAGACGGAAAAATATCCAAAATTGCAGAGGTTGAAGTAGGTAGTCAAGTTAAAGAAGGTGATTTTATGTTTGAACTGGAGGAAGTATGAGTACACTCAAGAGCAATCATAATCCGAATAGTGAGCAATCTTTATCAAATTTGGATTATAATAAAAAGTTAGTACAAGAGTTAAAAGATAAAATTTCAGAAGTTAGCAGGGGAGGAAAGAAAGGCGCAGTAAAGAAGCATCAGGAAAGAGGGAAGTTACTTGTTAGAGATAGAATTGATTCGTTGATTGATCCAGATACGCCATTCTTAGAATTATCGACTCTTGCAGCTATGGGTATGTACGATAATGAGGTTCCATCAGCAGGAATAGTCACAGGTATTGGAGTAGTACATGGGAGAGAAGTTATGATTATTGCAAACGATGCCACAGTCAAAGGAGGTACTTACTTCCCACTAACTGTTAAGAAGCATTTGCGTGCACAAGAAATTGCTCAAGAGAATAATCTTCCTTGCATTTATTTAGTTGACTCAGGAGGTGCTTTTCTTCCAATGCAAGACGAGGTTTTTCCTGATAAAGAACATTTTGGTAGAATATTTTACAATCAAGCTCATATGTCAGCAAAAGGTATTCCTCAAATTGCGGTTGTAATGGGTTCATGTACTGCTGGAGGTGCGTATGTTCCAGCAATGTCAGATGAAACTATAATTGTCAAAGAGCAAGGTACAATTTTTTTAGGCGGTCCACCTCTTGTAAAGGCAGCTACCGGAGAAGTCGTAAGTTCGCAGGATTTAGGTGGGGCTGAGGTTCATACTCGCAAGAGTGGTGTTGCAGATCATTATGCCTTAAATGATTCACATGCACTTGAAATTGCAAGAGATGTTGTCTTAAATTTAAATCGTAAACCTAAATCAATATCATTGATTAGCGAACCTGAAGAGCCCCTGTTTAATCCAGAAGAACTGTATCAAATAATCCCTAAGGATTCAAAGAAACCATATGATGTAAGAGAGATAATAGCAAGAATTGTAGATTCTTCCAAATTTCATGAATTTAAAGCAAACTATGGTACTACAGTAGTTTGTGGCTTTTCCAAAATAATGGGCTATCCTGTTGGAATTATAGCCAATAATGGTATTTTATTTTCAGAATCATCGTTGAAAGCAACTCACTTTATTGAGATGTGCTGCCAACGTAAGATTCCATTAGTATTTTTGCAAAATATAGTTGGTTTTATGGTAGGTAAAGATTACGAGGCTGGAGGAATTGCTAAAGATGGTGCAAAGATGGTGATGGCTGTTTCAAATGCGAATGTACCCAAATTTACGGTAGTCATAGGAGGTTCGTTTGGAGCCGGAAACTATGGTATGTGTGGGCGTGCGTACCAACCAAGACAACTATGGATGTGGCCTAATTCTAGGATTTCAGTTATGGGTGGAGAGCAAGCTGCAGATGTATTGTCAACAATAAAGAAGGATCAAGTAGAGGCATCAGGTTCAAAGTTGAGTCAAAAGGAAATAGATAATATTCGTGATCCCATTTTGAACAAATATGAAGATGAGGGTAATCCATACTATTCAACATCAAGGTTGTGGGATGATGGAGTCATCGATCCACTAGATACAAGAATGATACTCGCGCTTGGCCTATCCACTGCAATGAATGAAGAAATTGGAAAGACAAATTTTGGCGTTTTCCGAATGTAATAAGATTAAGGCTTAAATATCACCTTAATCTGAACTACTATGGAAGAATCAATTTGCCGCATTGAGCTTGAGACAGAAGATAAGACTTTCATAGCAAAAGTTCAAACCGATATGGGCGGAGCCCGTGAGTACCGTAGTAAAAGATTCGATGGTTTACTAAATCAAGTGATGAGTGAACTTCAGGCCGAGTTTGAACCTGATTTTGAATGAATTTCTATCCTTTAATTGGTGTTGGTATCGGAGCTTTTCTTAGCTATTATATTTTGAAAATGTTGGCCAAGAGGATGAAAAAGGACATGCCAGGTTTAGGTGAACTCATGTATCCTATGCATCATTCAGATTCTAGAAGGGATAAAATCAATCAGAGAAAGGCAAAGCTAGCAGAGAAAAAAGGTAAGCATTAAATGCAGTAGTTATAGTAAGTAATTAGGTTTAAAATGCGTTATTTCATAATTTTGGCATTCATGCTAGTAGTTTTAGTATTGTTATCGACAGATGTTAAAGCTGAACCTCAAGTAAGTCTTGTTATTGTAGATCCAGACACAATAGATAATCAACAAGAGGAAGACGTTTATTTCAACGCAGAGTGCTCAGTTTGTGATGGAGAGGGTTTAACTTATTTTTATTGGAATTCCTCGCTTGATGGAGTTCTTTCGCAAGGTACAGAAAATCACAATATAGTCTTATCTTCATCAGATTTTAGTCTTGGTGATCACATAATCACCTTCCAAGTAAGAGATGAGGATGAACTATGGAGCCCAGAAACTGATGATTCCAGAACTACTATAGTAGTCTCAGGAAAAGAGAATGAGGGTGAGATAGAAGTTAATTTTGATTTTGAACCACCAGTGGTACACCTTGGACAAAGTGTTAATTTTAGAGCTTGTAACGAAATGTACCCGCAAGCACAGCCTTGTGTGGATGATGATGATGCTGAATTACAGTTTCTTTGGGAGGTAGATTGGAATAATCAAGGGAATTGGACATACCTAAGCGACTTGGAATCTTTTTCTTACGCCAATTTACAAGAAGGAACACATACAGTTAAGCTTTCTATCACTTTTGACGGTGAAACTGCTAATGAGACCCAGGAATTCGTAGTTCTTCCACCAATTCCGGGATTAAATTTTAATTTTACTAGTGGAGATTCTATTAAAGAAGGGGAAAATTTAGTAGTTGGGGCCACTTGCTTCGATAATAATCAGGTGGAACTTAACTGTGAATATTATTGGGAAGTTTGGGATGATGATGGCAATCCGGATTTATTATTTGAGTTGTTAGGTTCTTCAATTACGGTTTCTAACTTGACAAATTCAATAGGTTCTTATGAATTCATACTAAGAGCAAAAGATAATGGAACAAATATTTTTTCTTCATATTATGATTTTATAGTAAAGGTAGAGCCACCTAATGTTAATCCTACCGCTTCAATTATGATAACTCCAGATTCACTAAGAGGTTTAACTCCCCACTATTATCAATATTCAATTTTAACATTTATTTCGACTTCATCAGATCCTGATGGTAATATCATAATGTACAAATGGTATTTCAATAATGAAGTAATTTCTGAAGAAAATCAATTTTCTCGATCATTCAATGAAACGGGGCCAAATGGCATAATTCATCAAATAAAACTGGAGGTTCAAGATGATGATGGAGTGTGGAGCTCAAGGATATCTACAAATTTTAAAATTATTCCAAACTCAGCCCCTTCAGTTGATTTCACCTTTTCCTCAGAAGAATCAATGTATATGTTTAACTCGTCAGTCTCAGATGCTGAAGGGAGTATTTCGACATATCAGTGGTCTATAAACGGAGAATTTTACTCTAATGATGAGAACATAACTTGGGCAGCTAGTGAAACTGGAACATACACTATAGCTTTAGAAGTAACTGATGATGGTGGAATGAAATCTGTAATTAGTAAAGATATTGCAGTTAAAATAACGGAGATGAAAAATTTTATCGCTGCTTTCAGTTCAAAAAATATAGATATAGGTGAAAGTTTTGAAATGGATTTTAGCCAAACCACAGGTGATTTCGACTATTTCGAAATAAAAGTGCTTTATCCAAATGGTACTTCTCTTAAATATACCGTTGAAGATAAATCCGTCAATTTTTCACTTGAGTTTGATGAGTTAGGAAATTACCCAATAGATGTCACAGTTATATGGAAAGACGGTATAGATAGAGGTCTTGAAGATTTCTATGGCCCTACGGTTAATGTTGGCCAAGACAATAGTAATTCTGATGGAGAGAGTCAAGCAGAAGAGACACTGACAGAATCATCAGATGATCTTCCTTCGTTATCGGTTTTAGTTTCAGTACTATTAATTTCAATAATTGCAGTAAGTAGACGTCAAAGGTAGACTTTTTCTTTCCTAATAAGAGAGGTCCAATATCCTAGGCCTAGGCTCATAATAACTTCGGTAGCAGCTATTGAAAAGAATAAAGCTTCACTATGAACAATTTCTTCTTCAAAAGTTTCTTCAAAAGATACTATTATAATGATTTTTTTAACAATATTTTCTTCATTTTCATAGGATGCTGTTAGTGTTACGTTATATCTCCCTGAGGCGTGTACAGTATGCTCTATTAAACTAAGATTTGAATATCTAGTGTCAGGTCCATTTATATTTCTTCCAAAATCCCACAAAATAGATGTTGAATTTTCGATACCCTTTGCATTGAACGTTATCGTTTGACCAGAATCTACGAATAGTATGTTAGATTCTCCATTTGCAGTTATTTGTACCTCTCCAGTAGTGTTTGGTGAAAGTAATAATAGAGCTAGAATAGCTAAACTAAACTTTGATTTTCCCATATTGTTTGGAAATTTTGCGATTAACAACTTTTCTTAATTCTTCTGACCATAGCTTCCCATCGACTACCTTTAGGTCCTCATGTGTTACATCACATTTTGCATAAACAACACCATCATCACCATGACTGGTTGTTAATTCAATTGCAGGTTTTGCCTTTATTACAGTAGCTTGAATCAAATCATTTACTTGGTACAATTCTCTAATGTTCGAAACGAAATCCTTTGACATTTTTGCAATATGTAATGTTCCTACTGTGTAATTCCCTATTGATCTTTTAACACCTTTTATTTTCAAAACTTCAACAGAAACCATACTATCGCGCACACTTTGAATCTTACCAAAGACCTTATCTCCTTCATTAAATTCAACAGGTGTAGATACAGACGGTTTAATGCTTATTATCATATTTTCAGTATCTTCTTTGACGGTTCCGCATACTCCAGCTATTAATTCCCCATTGTCTTCGTAAACACCTTTTCCAGGCATATATTCCATTGCGCTTGCTAGTACATCACCGGGTTGCTTCATTATTTTGGCAGAGAGGCTATATGATAAAGGATTGCGTTCTCGGTACTACTGCTCTTTGAATGGAAAGGCATACTCTTCCTTAGTGGATAATCAAATCCATATAACTCAATTATTTGGCAATTATGGTTTTCCACAGTTTTTTCTATAAATTTTCTAGTTTCGGATAAATGTATAGTCCATATATTTTTTGCAATGTCCATTGCTTTCTTTAGAAATATCTTGTCAGCTCCGGGTCTTTGCGATCCAAATGGAGGGTTCATAATGACGGTATCAAATTTATCTTCAATTGCCTCTATAGGTTTAGTAACCCATCTGATTTCTAAATTTTCTCTCTTTGAATATTCTTCTGCAACATTAATTGCCTCTTCATCTATTTCAAATCCTGTAACTTCAGCTCCAAGTATTGCGGCAGCGATTGCTAGCCTTCCAGTTCCGCATCCTAAATCAGCTACTTTTCCGGACAAATTACCTGCAGAATTTACTTTCTTGATTATTTCAAAGGCAATGTCGGGAGGTGTAGAATATTGTTCCAATTCAGGTTTTGGTCTTACAAAATCTGGAGAATTAAATAATACCTTACTATTCATTAGTTTTTTCTATATTTATCGTAACCGTCACGTAGTATTCCGTCACCACTCTCAACCATTCCATCTAGAAGAGTTTCAGATTTCTTCCGATTGAATCCTTTTTCATCCATTAAATCTAATATTTCGTTTTTATCCATACCTTCAGGGGGGCCGCTAGCAAGTAAATCTAGTAGTATCATTCTCGGATCCGTCTCTTTTCTCCTTTGTTTTGCATCAGCTCCAAAAAAGGCGAAATCAACGTCTCCGCCTAGTGTGACTTTCAGGAATAATTCCATCAAATCAATAGCCCGTTCAGCATGTTTTAAATCAACAGTTTCTGAAAGATGCATTTTTGCATTTGCTTCAGCCAATCGAATTATAGATTCTAATTGCCTAGGTGTGATCGGCATTGTCTTATCTTGGTCATCTAAATTATGATAAACATTTCGAAGTTTAGTATAGTGTTCTTTGATTCTATTCTGCGCTTGATGTGTCATTACAGGTCTTAATCTTCGAGCGTATGCAATGTACAATTTCAATAGCCTTGAATCTATTGGGCCTTCAAGTGATTTAGCAGTTTCTACATCAGCAACTTCTCCCGGGATCATTGTTTCTCCAGCCCTGTGACTTTCTAATATTCTATCAGCTAGTAATTTGTCTCTATCAGGATCAGGCGAATCTGTAATTATAAAGAAAATATCAAAGCGGCTTAAGAGTGAAACAGGCATGTTTACCTGGGATGGTAAAGGCATAGTCATATCGAAACGACTTCTCTTTGGATTTGCTGCAGCAAGAACAGAACATTTAGATTTCAGTTGGGCATTTATTCCAGCTTTCGCAATACTGATAGTTTGCTGTTCCATAGCTTCGTGCATAGCAGAACGGTCCTCCTCAGACATTTTATCTATCTCATCAATACAAGCAATACCTCCTGAAGCTAGTACAAGCGTTCCAGCTTCTAAACTCCATCTTCCTTCACCAAATTCATCTCTCACGGCAGCAGCAGTTAGTCCTGCAGCAGATGTTGATTTACCTGTAGCCATAACGCCTCTTGGTGCGATTCTTGAAGCTGATCGCAAAAGCTGTGACTTAGCTAAACCAGGATCTCCCATCATTAGCATGTGAATATCACCTCTAATTCTTGTTCCATCTGGTAATTCTTTGTCAACTCCACCAAACTGTTGTAGTGCTAGTGCACTTTTTTCCCATTCCATTCCGAATATAGCTGGCGCCAAAGAATCTCTAATTCTATTAGCTATATCCTCACGAAGTGCCAGCTCCTTTATCTCTATAAGTTCAGAAGGGGTAGGTTCTACATCTTCGTCTTCACCTACTCTTTCATCAATACTATGTGCATAAAGGTAGATATCAAACTCACTTTTTTGCCTTCTTCCTTGGAATTGAGCTTTTGGTTTAATAATCCCAACAAGAGCAACTCTATCGCCAGGTTGAACTTTATGGGCTAATGAACTTTCAAAATATGCTGATAATCTTTCAGGTTGAGCACCAGGTGGTAAATCTTCCGGGAATTCTTGAATTTCTATCTTCTGGGAATCAATATATTGCGATAAATCATCTCTCAATTTGAAATCCGTACATTTACAACCCTCAGAAGTACAACGAGTAGGTTCTTTTATTGTGAAAAAATCTTGTATGAATGAGTTACGATGTCTTTCCCAATCACATTCAAAATTTCCTATTTCCATTCTAGGACGAACGGGTGTTGCTTTTCTTACAAGTCCTCTAAGCTTTACAGTTCGATAAAGATGTTCTTTTCTTAATCCACTAATTTCAACTTCATATAATTCATCAGGAATTCCAACAGGCACAACATCTAAATCTATCTTTGTACGGTGTTCTTCTCTAACTCTCTGCTTTGTATCTTCATCAATGAATTCTTGAACAACATACTTTGCAGATTCTAAAGTTTCATCTAGGTTCCATCTTAGATTACTAGACAATCTTCCATTAAAGTCAGCTACAGCTTCCCAAGTTACACTAACCGATCTTTCTCCGTCAGGATATTCTCTTGATACTTTCTGGATTTCATCACTGTAAGTTGGAATACTTTCAGAGTCAACTCTTTCCCCTTTACACTTTGGGCAGAGTTTTCCTTCGTACTCACCAGTGCCTTCGCACATAGTACATTTTGGGGCTGAAGCTTCTTTTCCAAACTTATCTACAGGTCTGTTTCTAGAATCTTGAAAAAAGGAACGCCAGAGTTCCATTAATTCTTCGAGCGGTATATCGTTAGCCAAGGACTATATTCATGCGGGCGGTCAATAAAAATCTGCCTGTGGACTTTTACTAAATATTTTACGGTTAGATTTTTATAAAGTGAATCGTTTCAGATATCAAATTGAGTTTTAAACAGTTCAATTGCGTCTTCAAGCATTTCTGGTGAATAGGGAACAACTAAACCGCATTTTATGCAATTTAAGCTATTTTCTTTAGCAATATAGTCATCACAATTTTTCGAAAAGATATCATGGAAAGCCTTCGGCTGTCTATCAGTAAAGGCTAAACGAGCTTTTTGTATTAATAATTCCACGTCATCGTTAGATTGAGTATAATTTTTCATAAATTGGCTTAGAATTATCCACCGAATATTCTTTTCCAGAAAGGGGGCCTATTTGCTTTAATTTCAGCCATGAGGTTTATTCTTGAGTCAACAGCAGCCATGAAGTTAGGATTAATTTCTAAAGCTTTGTCAAAAGCTGCTAGGGCTTTTTCTCTTTCCGTTAAGCCTTTCCAAAGCACAGTACCCTTGTTAACCCAAGTATCAACAACATACGGATTCAAGTCCAAGGCTTTTTCAAAAGCTTCTAGAGCTTTTTCGGATTCGTCCAGAGCATAAAGGATATTTCCTTTATTTCGATGTAGAGTATCGTCATTTTCGTGTGATTTTAAGGCATGAGAACAAACTTTTAGAGCGGATTTATTATCTCCTTTTTTCCTAAGTACTAGTACTAAATCATTGTGAGCTTCTTTCATATCTGGTTTGAATTTGATTGCTTTCTTCAAACATTTTTCCGCGTCATCATATTTTTGAACAAGCATCTTAGCGTAACCTTTGTTGTACCAAGCTTCAGCATCTCTAGGGTTTAATCGTAAAATCGCATTCCAGCACTTGTCAGCTTTACCGAATTTCTTTAACTTAGTCAACAAAATACCCATAGATTTCCATGTATCAATATCCTTAGGCGCTTGTTGTGTAGCTTGGTGGTAAGACCTTATTGCTTCTTCATAATCACCTAAGAGTTCACAAACTTCAGCTCTTCCCTTCAAAGCTTCAGGATGATTAGGACTCTGCTTAAGAACAGTTTCAAATGTATTTCTTGCATTGTCAGGATCGCCAAGCTCATATTGGACTTTACCAAATGCAATCCTAGCTTTAATATCTCCAGAATTATCTCTTAGAATTCCATCAAGTAAATTGTAAGCTCCATCAAGGTCACCATTATAGAGTAAATCATCAAGTGTTTTTTTCCAATTTCCGGCCATATTTATTTTTTCTCGAATGTGAAGACTCTTTCCTCTTCTCCAACCATATCTTCAGCCACGCTATAAGGTTGTTGTAGGAGGCCTTCAAGTACTCCAGCTAAGCAACCAGATGTAAAATCACAATTATTTTCTTTACCAATAATCCCTATTTCTAATAGATTTTCAACTTTAACAATAACTTTTTCAACATTAGTATCTAAAACGAATAGGTGGCCTAAACCAGCCTCAGCCCATGCTTGATTAAGTACCATATCCAAATCATCAGTGCCCATTCCAGCATAATTAACTGACAAGTTTACGCCTACAGTATGTCCACATTTGAACATTATATTTCTAGCATTATCTATTCCAAGAGATTGCAATTCAGTCCAAAGCGTGCCTAGAAATGCACTTGGCAGTACTAAGATATCTGAAGTTTGTACTCCAATGTCTGTATCGTAGAAATCGTCCATAGGGCTTCGGGCCCTTCTTACATTCCCTCGACCATACTTTCCGAAATATTTTGGAAAGCTTCCCCAACATTACGTCCATCTTTTGCAGATGTCATCATAAATGGAGCATTCAGCTTCTTAGAAACTTCAGACATTTCTTTTTCGCCGAACAATGCTTTGTCCATCAAATCACATTTGTTCGCAAGAAGGACAACAGGGATTTCACCGGTCACTTGCATCAAGGTCTTAATCCAGTCTATGGTCGACAGTAAGGTTTCGCGCCTTGTTATATCACAAACAATCATTGCACCTTCAGAACCACGATAATATGCTTGTTTCACATTTCCTAGTGTTTTTTGTCCGGCAACATCCCAAATCATTAAGGTAACATCAATGTCTGGCTTAGCTCCGCCAGATCTCAGTTGCACTTCCTTCTTTACGATCTTTGCTCCGATTGTAGTTAGGTATTTGTCATCGAAAGCGTTTATAACGAATCGACGGATTAAACTAGTCTTTCCTACAGCGGGGTCTCCTAGGACAACAATTTTCTTTGATACTTTTTTAGCAGCCATCATGGTTTCTAACCTCGAGATATGATTACAGTTGAGACTCTATATAATATTAATCAATAATTTCGAAGCTTTTGCTTGTTTTCACAAAGATGTGTGCCTCTTTGACCAACAACAATTCTCTTTATTGGTCTTCCACAATGTGGACAAGGCTCATTAGTCTTCCTAAAAACTTGCAGTTTTTTCCAGAATTCACCTTTCTTTCCTTCAGGTCCTCTGAAAGTTAAGAAAGTTGTACCTCCATAATCTATAGATTTTTTTATTACATATTTTATTGAATCATGTAGTTTAGCTATTTCTTTCTTTGATAATGTATTAGCTTTCCTTAAAGGATGTAAACTAGATCGAAATAGAATTTCATCAGCTAGATAATTGCCTATTCCAGCAATAAATCCCTGATTAAGCAATAAGGGTTTGATAGTACCACTTCTTCTTTCAATTAATTCATTGAATTTTTTTAGCGTGAACTTCGAACTTAACGGTTCAATGCCT
>JBJLCC010000055.1:0-19907 GCA_045567855.1 Candidatus Poseidoniales archaeon
GCAACCATCATAGCTTCGCTCCAAGAACCACCATTATCTCTAGAATATGCATAGTATGGCATGTTATCACTACCCATCCACATTGCATGAACATTGTTATTGTCATCAATTGCTACTTGGGCCTCTTCGAAATTCCAAGTATCTGCAGTTCCTGAATCTGATGTAGGCAGAGGATGTTCTGTCCAAGTAAACCCACCATCTGTACTTCTGTAAATTGAATAGCCACTACCATTACAACCCACATTTCCTCTGTAAAAGTTACCATTGTCAGCACCTTCAATGTGTGCACTTAGTCCACCACTATTACAATCAATAGGTGCACCGGGAACTTCAGGACTCCATGTCAAGCCACCGTCAAAACTTGTCGAACAGAGTGGAGCTGCCCAATTGCCATTAACACAGAAAACCCAGGTTGTTGGGTGTGCTAAGGCAGGATAAGGTGATGAGCCAATAGTTTGGTGATCCTGAACTGAATAAGATGTCGCGAAAGTTGGAGGTGACCATGAAGAACCATCATTATCTGACCATTCTACAGTCATTCCTGCTAATGCGTGCATGTCAAATTTCATTATTCTATCAGTCCACTTGTCTACGTATACGTAAGGATCATTACTGTTAGGTACTGGTGAGATAGGATCGTAAATATTAGCACAAGAATAGTCAGATAAGTTAGTCATCTCTATAAGTCCTGTGCACTGGACAATCGCTGTTGAACCTGCAGGCCCATTACCATAACTTGACATATACAAATTATCGCTTGAAGTTATTCCCATGGTAGGTTCAAATGTAGTTAAGCCTATACTGTAATAACTCCCTTGAGTCCAAAAAGGTACATTGTTACCAAACAAATTTGCAGTTAAATTGGCCTGTTCCACTGCTGCAGGATCTAACGCATTAATTCCTCCTGAATAATGATACCAAGTTGTTTCAGGAATTGGCCTTTCAAAATCAAAAATAGTTGGTTCTTCTATGACTATCCTATTGTCTTCTGGAGCCAGACAGCCTACGAATGACAAATTCAGCATGAATGCTAAAATGATATATGATAATATACGCACAAATTAAACTACATTAGGTGTTATTTAAAAGATTGTAGAAGAAAGATGCCTCGGGATGGAATGAGGGAAATTAATGTAGACTCTCTCCGATAGCCGAGGCTTATGGAGATTCAAGCGGTCAAATATAATAGTATGCTTTACTCTTTTATTCCCACCATTGAGGAACTTCAAACCAACGCTCATCTGTTTGAGATCTATCAATTAGAGGTAAGGCCAAAGGTTGTTCTGTTTCACTCAAGGTTATTCCTGCTGATGCACATGTTGAAGGTAAATAATCCTCCCCAGATTCCGTAATTTCTAAATTTATGACATGTCCCTCTGGTATGATTACGTCCATTGGATTGAACTCCATCTTCATTGTATAACTTGAAAATGGAGTTACAGATTTAGACTCATAGCCACCATCTCTGTACCTTAAGTCCATCGTAGCATGGCCTAATCTTAATCCAGAAGTTCCATCTGACATTGTGACAAATAGTTGCCCACCGTTACAAGAATTAGCCCTTACTTGTGCATGAAAAGTAGGTAAACCTGAGATATGCATTTCTGATTCAAGTGGCTGACTTGACAATATTATTGATGAGGAAGAAGATACAGTTCCAAGATTTCCCCAAGTAGAAACATCATGTAAATCCCATTTAACATCAAATGAAGGCCAAGTTTCTTCAACATGCCATTCACCATCATTCCTTTGTATTTGAACTTGTGATTGAGGCTCAGGACCAATTCCTTTCAGATAATAATTAAACCAATTATATAGCTCAATAGACCAATCCATTCTAGTTACTTTTGGAAAAGCCTCAGCTCCGTATCCACTACTCATATTTTCATGAACATTCGGCTGATCTGGATAATTATGACCCCATTGGCCCATTATTCCTTTTACATTAAGTCCCTTATTTCTAAGCATTTGGTAAGTAGGAAAAGCATGATATGGGTCTACATTCCAATCCTGCATACCCCAAACAATGTAGACACTCCCATTGTAGTTGTCGAGAACGTCCTGAAGATGATAACGCTCTTCCCAATAATCATTCCATTGATCTCCACCATATTCTGCAAGAGCATAAGTTGTCCACGGACTAGCGGGGCCTATGGCATCGTCAGTACACATTCTCATATCATCCGTTGAAGCACCGGCTGTGGCACCTTCATACAAAGCATCATAGAGCATTGCTCGAGATTCACTTGAACCATTTCTGTAGAACATTTCTCTAACTCCAATTGAACCCGAAATAGGAACAATTGTCTTCAAATGTGGAGAGGGGTTTTGAGCAGCCTCCCAATTAGTTGTGCCAGCATATGATTTTCCCATTAACCCTACATTACCATTAGACCAAGGTTGTTTTCCTAGCCAATCTACTGCAGCCTGTACTCCAATTTGCTCGCCTAGTCCCTTAACATCTTGACAATGTGTAGATTTACCTGAGCCAAATGTAGAGATTTGAGCTAAGGCATATCCATGTGGAACAAACTCTTCAAGAACCCATTGACCAATTCCTAAGTCCGGAATCGTATTTGGATTAGAACCTGCAAACTCATAGTAAGGATGAATCGTTGCTATTACTGGAACTAAAGTTCCTGGAGGTACGTTTGGCATCCACAGTGCCACATGCATCAAAGGATCCTCAGGATAACCTGCATCTCTTTCCTCAAGTGGTAAGTCTACTTCAACAAAGAATTCGGAAGGTCCAGTCCAATCATAAATTCCTTTTTCGGGAAGCGTTGAACGCCAAGATGAAAAATCTAAATCCATTAAATATCTCTTCTCTAATGGAACTTCCCACCACTCATAATTTGAAATATCATTCTCATCTCTCTGATTGGAATTTAAGCACCCTGAAGCTAAAAAAATAAAAGAAATTACAAGAGCTTGGGCTTTTTGCATTAACATCCAATGGATATGCTTAATTATATTTCTCCCATTTTAATTTAGTGTTAATGCTAGGTGGTTTTTACAAAAAAAATTTGCTGAGTTTTTTAGAAAAAATTAAGTACGGTAAAATTACCATTAATGATGACTTTTCCAAAACATTTGGCTCTGGTGAACCAAAAGTAACTATAGAAGTAGTATCGCCACGATTTTACAGAAGAACTATTCTAGGCGGAGATCTAGGATTTGCTGAATCTTATGCAAAGAGCGAATGGTTTACTGATAGTTTGACTGACTTAATTACTATACTAATCCTAAACAAAGATAGCTTATCTGGTTTAGATGTTAAATGGAGCTTTTTAACAAAGATGCTTGCTCGATTAAGCCATTGGAGAAGAAAAAATACTCTATCTGGAAGTAAGAAAAATATTCAAGAGCATTATGATTTAAGCAATGAAATGTTCACAACTTTTTTAGATGAAACTATGACATATTCTTGTGGCTTTTTTGAAAATAAAAATGATTCACTTCACAAATCACAGCTAAATAAGATTGATAAAATATTAGATAAGGCAGACATCAAAGAAGGACATCATATACTTGAAATTGGATCCGGATGGGGAGCTTTAGCTAAAAGAGCTGTTGAGACAAAGGGCTGCAAGGTAACTACAATTACCTTATCTGAAAGGCAATACTCGTATGTAAAAAAAATGATAAAAAAGGAAAGACTGGAGAAAGATATAGATATTCAGTTAATTGACTTCAGAAATGTTAAAGGCCACTATGATAGAGTTGTTTCAGTGGAAATGATTGAAGCTATTGGCTATGACTTATTCAATTCTTATTTTAAGCGAATTGAAGAATTAATGAAACCTAATGGTACTGCAGTTATTCAGGCCATAACTTATCCGGATGAAAATTATGATACATACAGAAAAGGTTGTGATTTCATTCAGAAGTTTATATTTCCTGGCAGCTTACTTCCATCTGTAGGTGCTATGGAAAATTCTATTAATTTAACCGGGTTGAAGCTTGATAATATGGAAAGAATAGGTAGTCATTATGCTACTACATTAAATATTTGGAATAAGAACTTTAACGATAATATTGAACAAATAAAAGAAATGGGCTTTGATCAGTATTTCATAAACTTGTGGAATTATTACTTCAGCTATTGTGAAGCTGGTTTTGCAAATAATACTATAGATGATGTTCAACTAGTAATCAAAGGAGGAATTGCTAATGCTTGAAGCATACGAAAATAGATTGCCTGGAGAAAAGCTTTCATTGCTTGTTAGTTTACCATTCATCTCAGTCCACATTGGTGCTCTGTTTGCCCTTACAATATCTCCCTCTCCTTTCGCACTATTCATGGTTTTTTTAATGTATTTTATTAGAATGTTTGGAATAACTGCTGGTTTTCATCGGTTTTTCTCTCACAAGACTTTCAAAACTAGCCGTGTATTTCAATTTATTCTAGCTTACTTGGCTACTTCATCGGCTCAAATGGGGCCCATATGGTGGGCATCTCATCATAGGCACCATCACAAATACACTGATGAAATAGAAGACCCACACACTCCAACACTCAAGGGGTTCTTTTGGGCTCACGTAGGATGGATAATGTCTCCATCTAACGTCCCTACAAAAGAGGAATATGTTGGAGACTTAAAACGATTCCCAGAGCTTAAATTCTTAGATAAATACCATTACATTGCTCCACTCAGTATGGCTGTATTTCTGTTTGCATTGGGAGACTATATGTCTATACACTACACTCAATATAATACAAATGGAATGGAGTTACTAATGTGGGGATTTTTCATTAGTACAGTTATACTTTACCATGCCACATTTACCGTTAATTCGGTGTGTCATGTTTTTGGATATCGAACTTATGATACAAAAGATGGAAGTGTAAATAATTGGATAGTTGCAATTTTAACACTAGGTGAAGGCTGGCATAATAATCATCATGCCTTTCCGAATTCGGAGAGACAAGGACATAAATGGTACCAAATTGATATTTGCCACTATATCCTGTGGTCTCTTTCAAAGGTAGGTATTGTCTGGGATATACGCGATGTACCTGAAGATTCAATAATAGAGAAGCGTTACGGTTCGAATGTGGTTTAATTCACTGCTTGCCAGGGGATTAATTCCCGATTGGTTACTGAGAAGGGGAGTTAGGAGTCAAGGTAAAGAAAGACTAAGCATGATGAATGCTGTTGATGCTCCAGAAGAATACAACAAATTCATGGATGAAGCAAGTTCTGGAGATATTGCTGTAAATACTGATGATGCCAATAATCAGCATTATGAAGTAGATTCCGAATTTTTCAATTACTGCCTTGGTAAAAATATGAAATATAGTTGCTGCTTTTGGGAAGATGAGACGTTAGATTTAGACTCTGCTGAGTATAACATGCTGGAAATTTACTCCGAACGTGCTGAAATTGTAGATGGAATGAGCATTCTAGACATAGGGTGTGGGTGGGGCTCTCTTAGCCTTTTTTTAGCTCATAAATATCCAAATTCTGAAATTACCGGAGTTTCTAACTCTTATTCGCAAAAAAAATTCATTGATTCATTAGCTCAGGAAAGAAATATTTCAAACATAAAGATAATAACTAAAGACATAAATGATTTTAGAGCTAATGAGAAATATGATAGAATACTATCAATAGAAATGTTTGAGCATACTAAAAATACTAAAAAGTTAATGAACCTAATCAATGACTGGCTAAATCCAAATGGTCTGTTTTTTATGCATGTTTTCGCACATAGAGAAAATCCATATTACTTTGACAGAGACCAAAAAAACGCATGGATGGCAAAATATTTTTTTACCGGAGGTATGATGCCAAATCATGATCTATTCAAAGATTTAAGATCAAACCTAGATTATAGAAAATCTTGGATGCTACCCGGAACTCACTACGAAAAAACCTCAAATGCGTGGTTAGCGAAAATGGACTTGAATAGGGACAAAATCCTTTCATTGTTTGAAAGGGAATATAGTAAAAGTATAGCAAAACGAAAATTCCATTTTTGGAGACTTTTCTACATAGCTTGTGCAGAGATTTTTGGCTATGACAATGGTAAAGAATGGGTAATCTCTCATCACTTATTCAAAAAGAGTGAAAAATGAACATAGGCGTAGTAGGTGCTGGCGTAGCTGGATTAACTGCCGCCCATCTACTTTCAAAGAAATACAATATTACCCTAATTGAAAAAGATAAACGTATTGGAGGACATACTAACACCATATATGTGGAAGAAAACGGTCAAAAAATTGGTGTTGATACTGGATTTATTGTTTTAAATGATAGAAATTATACTAATTTTAAGGAATTATTGAAAAAATTGAATGTAAGAATAAGAGATACAGACATGTCTTTTAGTTATTATGATGAAAATGATGGGTTTAATTATGCAGGAACGGGTATTTCAGGCTATTTTTCACAAAAAAAGAATTTATTTAGCCCTAAACACTACAAATTTTTGCTGAATGTTAAGAAATATTCAAAAAAAGCTGCAAATGATGTTGCCAACGATGCCCTAAATGATGAAACATTAGGTGAATACTTGATAAAAAATAATTTTCCAAAAGATATTATTGACAAATTTATGATTCCGATGGGAGCTGCTGTTTGGTCTGGATCTAGAAAGGAAATCGCTAATTTTCCTGTTAAAATGTTTCTTAAATTTTTTGACAATCATGGAATCCTAGATTTGAGTAACGCGCCACAATGGCATACTGTTGTTGGAGGTAGTTGCACTTATGTCAACAAAATAATAAATAATTTCAATGGAAAAATTATAACTGGAAATCGTGTTAAAACAATTGTTCGTAAAAATGAGGGTGTGTCTGTATCTTTAGATAATGGTGAACGAATGACTTTTGATAAACTAGTATGCGCCTCCCACGCAGACCAAACATATCGCATGATTAAAGACATTACAGTAGAAGAAGAACAGATACTACAACCATGGGAATATTCAAGAAACAAAACTGTATTACATACTGATACATCAATCATGCCACCTTCAAAATCTGCATGGGCCTGTTGGAATTACATTAAAAATAAAAATAGTAAAGATAATGATGATGTTTCTGTTACCTATTATATGAATCGGCTTCAAGGTTTAAAAACTAATGAAGATTATCTAGTAACTCTCAATCCAACTAAAGTTATACCTAAGGATAAAATAATTTATGAAACTGAATATACCCATCCAAAATATACACATCAATCAATTTCTACTCAAGAAAAAATAAAAAGAGTAAGCGGTTCAAATAAGCTCTATTTTTGTGGCAGCTACTGTAGATATGGATTCCATGAGGATGCAGTACTTTCAGCTGTAAGAGTTGCAAAGAAATTAGGATGTGAATTATGAATCTTAAATCTAAAATATATGAAGGGAAAATAACTCATGCTAGAACGAAACCTGTAAAACATAAATTTTCGTTCCCAATATATACGTTCGTACTAGATTTAGATGAGTTGAAATTTTTAGATAAAGAAGTACGTTTTTTCGGATACAATAGAGGCTCAGTTTTTACTCTGTATGATTCGGATTATTTAGGATCTGAGAGAGGTAGTATCAAAAGAAAGCTAAAAAACTGGTTAATCAAATTTGGGCACGAAGAAAAATATTCCACTGTAAAAATGATAACTACATTAAGGGTCTTTAAGCACACATTTAATCCAGTAATATTTTACTATTGTTTAGATTCTGAAGATAATGTTGTTTATCATGTCGCTGAAGTACACAATACTTTTGGCGAAGGACACTTATATATTTTGCAAAATGGCGATAAATCGAAGATTGGAACTGAATATTTAGTTCCAAAAGAATTTCATGTATCTCCATTCAACAAAGTAGAAGGAGATTATAACTTTCATTTCTCAGAACTTCGGACCAAATTAGATGTAAGAATCAATGTTTCAAAAGAAAAGGAAAACTTTTTTTACTCTAGAATTTCAGGGAAATGTCAACCAATTACAAAGTTCAATCTAATCAAATTAATACTAAAGTATCCTATTCGCACCTTATTAATTATTCCAAAGATTTTAGCTGAAGCTGGAAAGCTGTATTATGCTAAAAATCTGAAGATAATAGATAAACCAGATCCTTCTTCAAGGAGAACATACAATGCCACATACCCTGCTTACATTAGTGAATTTCAGACGTCTGATGATGCTGATGGAATAGGAAGATGGTTCTTCAGTAAAATATATTAATGAATTCATTCGAGATTATTGAGAAAGTGCCGACTCTTAAAGACTACATGTACCTGAGAGAAGCTGCAAACATGGAGCCAAGAGACCTTGAAGGCGCAAAGAAAGGACTCGGTAATGAACTATTCTCTGTAGTACTAATCGATAAAGAAGAAAGAAAGACCATCGGAATGGGAAGAGTAATTGGTGACGGAGGTACTGTTTTCCAAATTTGTGATATGGCAGTTATCTCAACTTATCAAAATCAAGGAGGAGGAAAAATGATCATGGATGCATTGATGACTTTTATTAAGGAACAAAAAATAGATAGAGCATACGTAAACTTAATTGCTGACGTTGATAACTTTTACGAAAAGTGGGGATTTAGACCAACCGCTCCTGAATCTAAAGGAATGTATTTAAGGACTAAGAAATTATAACTTCTTCAAACTTAACTTCATCTTTGTTTCTTCATCCATATATTCTAAAATTGATGATTTCTGTTCAGAAGATAAATCCTCTGACTTCAACAAAGATTTAAGTTTATATGCTGACATTTCTTGTATTTGAGACCATAAATCTAGCTCTTTCAATGTAGTCTCTAATTCGTATCTCCTTAAATCTTTCTTTTCAGGCATTTTAAAATTCGAATCTTCACTTAACGTTATCTTGTAATCCTTACCGCTTATTGAATTGTGTCCTGATTCTTTAGAATAATTTACTAATTTATTTTCAAGAGTATCAAGCATAGCATCCATATCTGAAGCTAATTCTTTCTTTTTATTTCTAAGTTCTACAAGTTTATCAACTGTCTCTGATGCTTGAACTGAGGTCATGGTAGATGTATCAATAAAAGGATTTGAAGTTTCACCTGAATTAGTATGCCGTAATCTTAGTTCTACCAAATCTTCCATTTCTTTTGGTAAGGAATCTACCTCATATCTCAAATAAGAATTACCCGGATTATCTGGGTGGAGCCAAACCAAAAACATATTGCTAACTTTTTTACCATAATTTTTTTCTAAAATCCATTTATAGGTGTTTAATTGCAGGCAATATTTCCAAAAATTAGCATCTGGTAGATGAGAAATACAATCCACAATTGCTGAGGCCCATCTGTTCTCTTTTACCACTTTTTTTGACCTTTTCCAATCATAAATCTGCAAAGTACCATCTGGATTTTCAAAAAGCATATCTACTGAACCTGCAAGACGAAGTTCTCTATCCCAAACCATCCATTCCGTTCTATACGGAGTTAACTTCGAATCTAACGAATCATTAAATTCTTTGAAATATTTCCATTCCAAACTCCCATCGTCTTTAACATCCATCTCATTGTAGAAACATTCGATATTATAGTGCATATCTGTCCCCGCTTCAGAGGCCACAATACCATCATTCTTCCATTTCATTTTTATTTCTTCTCTAGTCATGCCAAAATAGGGACTATTTGGCCAACGAGGAGAATTCATCATCTTAGTTATGACTTTATCGGAGTCAAATTTAGGAAAGTGTGTACTATTCCAAGATGTAACAGACATATAATCTGAATCGCCGTCTATCGTGTATATATGAGGACCTTCTTCAAATGAGATATGAGAATCTCTTTCATGGGCATTTTTTTTAGCTAAAAAGATTGGCTCTTCCACTGGAGTCAAGTATTAGAATCATATACTTAAAAATATAGAAGCAAAGAAGTATTAAACTCCGACCTCTAAGAAAATATGGAACTTACAACACTTGAAGACTATGTTAGGCGTGAAGTATTCAAAACGGATAAAGAATTATTTGACTTTTGTCCTTCTTGTGATGAGACTGGAAATACCATAAGGGCCCTCATGGAAGGATTGTTTATACAAGCAAAAAAGCTTCAAAAAGAACGTGATGATATTTTGAAAGTTAATCGTTCTATTGCGAAGAGTATAACTGAATTGAAGAGTGTTGTAGAGAATATAGGAAATCTAACTTAGCTATAGGCATTAGATAATTCATTTATTATACCATATTCTACAGTAATACATGGAAAAGCTAGTAGCTCTGTCAGGAGTGGTAAAATCGTACGATACTACCAGTGTACTCACGGGTATTGACCTGGAAATTGCAAGAGGCGAATTGATTGTTTTACTCGGCCCTTCAGGAAGCGGAAAAACAACACTTTTGAATTTGATTGCAGGAATAGATACTGCAAATAGTGGGAAAATATTGGTGCTTGGAAAAAATTTATCTGAGATGACTGATCTGGAATTAACTGAATACCGAAGAGATTCAGTAGGATATATATTTCAATTTTACAATTTATTACCAAATCTAACTGTTATGGAAAATGCATCCTTAGGATTAGAATTGAAAGGTGAAAAAATAGACTATGCAAAAATAATTTTAGATAAAGTAGGTCTTGGAGATAAGTCTCAACGCTTCCCGGCTCAGCTTTCCGGAGGCGAACAACAAAGAGTAGCTATAGCAAGAGCTATGGCAAAAACACCCGCACTAATTGTGGCCGACGAACCAACTGGAAACCTAGATAAAACTAATTCACAATCTGTAAGAAATCTTTTCAAAGAAATATCAAGCGATGCAACTATTATTATTGCAACACATGATAGTGATTATCTTGCAATAGCAGATAAAGCTTACGAATTGAACGAAGGAAAGTTGATTGAGATTAAATGAGTATTATATTCAAAAAATTTCAGCGGGATTTATATTCAGAATTACCCAAAATTGCAGTTTCCATAATTATTATTTCTATGGGAATCGGGGGATTCATTACATTCTTTCAAGTTTCAGATAATATTAAAGAAACTGTAGACTGGCAATATGAAGAATTGAAACTAGGTGATTCATGGATAAATTTACAGCCAATACCTATTCCTACTCCTGAAGAATTAATCGAATATAGTGAACAAAGTGATGACGAAAGCATAAACGATATTTTACCTCAAATTGATGTGGTGCAACCCAGATTGCACCTTTATGGTAAATCTGAAGGAGATAATGGACCTATAATTATAGAAATTTTAGGATTACCTGAGGAGCAAAGAATTAACAAACTGAGAATAACTGATGGTGGCGATTTAACTACTGAAGCAAAGTCTAAGAACATTCCAGTTGTAATCGAATCAAGATTTGAAAAATATCATGGCTATGGATTAGGAGATACTTTTAATCTAAGTATTGTTAAAATTGATCAAGAAGCGATTGAGTTTGAGAGCATAAATGTTACTGTAGAAGTTGTTGGAGTGGCTGTGTCTGCCGAATATTTCCTTATCACTGGGAACCAGGGCGTATTTGTACCTAGACAGTCAACAATTGGTGTAATGTTTGTAAATTTACCTATACTACAAAATGTGACTGGATTTGATGGAATGATTAATCAAGTTAGTATAAAATCAGATAGTAGCCCCAATGAACTATTTTC
This sequence comes from Candidatus Poseidoniales archaeon, assembly GCA_045567855.1. GTDB lineage: Archaea > Thermoplasmatota > Poseidoniia > MGIII > CG-Epi1 > CG-Epi1. The sequence continues at coordinate 11,575 of JBJLCC010000055.1, forward strand.
TGGAACTCCTTTAGAGAATGTAATAATTTCTTCATATGAAAAAGAAAATATGGAATCCTATATGATCCTGAATAATGATCAAAAAGGCGTAAAGCAGGTAACACCAAAGCTCGCTGGTATTTGGCTATTGATTGCGGGTTGTACTATATCTCTAAATCTTTATAGAATTATCCAATCACAAAAGAAGCAGATAGGTGTGATGAGAGCTGCTGGAATGACTTCGAACGAAGTTATGTCGTTCTATACTTGGTATGGACTGTTCATTGGCACAATTGGTTCAATCGGAGGCATAATTGCAGGGCTGGGAATATCTGTATACATAACCTACCAGTACGCCTTAGCAACTGAAATTCCCGGTATTGTTTATGGTTTATCTCCTAGATTGGTTGTGTTTGGAATTACTTTGAGTATGATTTCTAGCCTGGTCTTTGTAATCCTGCCTGTTAGAAAAGCTGCAAATATTGCAATAACTGATTCAATGTCTCCTGATATACCTAGCTTTAAAGATTCTAAACTTACAGAGATGAGTTCAAAACTATCATTATCTTTAAGATTAGCTTTTAGGAACTTTTCAAGAAACCAAACAAGAACGATGCTTACCACAATTGGACTTTCACTTGCCTTAGTCACTCCTTTTGCATTAGGAGTAATACTATCGAGTACAGAAAATGCTGTTGAGACTAGTTTTGACCTTCCTGGTTGGGACGGTACTGCTGTTTTTGACTCATTCCAAGAGCAAAGCACGACCATCAATGACCTAGAAAGTAGGAATTACATCAGCAGCGCAGACCCAGTCTTATCTTGGCAAATAAACGCATTCAATGAAAGAATCGTGGTAATTGGATCTAATTACGGAAATGTTTTTAGTTTACCCACTGAAACTAAATTTACAGAATTTACAAATAATGATGAAATAATTATTGATTCTTTATTTGCTATGAGAAACGATTTAGAAGTAAATGACATTTTTGAAGCTTCATTGCTAGGTCAAAAAAAGAACCTTACTGTAGCTGCAATTCATACTCAAATACTTGGAGGGGGATTCATGAGCCTCGAAGGATTACAACTATGGCTACATGAATGGGAGGATGAAATAAAATCACTTGCCGTTAACTCTTCAGTTCTTAACGAAACTGAAATCGAAAAATTACCTGATCTGCCTCTTAAGCCTATCAGTGGAGTTTATCTTACAGGAGATGCGACACGTCTCAACAGCGAATCGCCAGATTACATGGTTGCTGTTATCGCAAAAGATGATCTCAAAGGCCAAGTTGATAAATTGATGGAATTATTTACGTTTTTCATTAATTTATACTATGGACTAGCTGCAGTCATGGCATTTTTAATTATAGCAAATACCGCCACAATAAACATGTTAGAGCGTGAAAGAGAAATGGCAACTCTAAAAACATTAGGAACAAGTGATGTTATACTTAGCAAAGCTACATCTGCTGAAAATTTTGTAATGGGAACTATCGCAGGAATTGCAGGAATAGTAATTGGCTATCCTGTAGCTGTGTGGTTATTGCAAACATTTACATATGAAATTTATTATGTACCTACATATTTCCCAAGCGGATTGCCTATTGTTATGATCATCTGTGTTGTATTACTCAGCGTGTCTGCAACAATTCCTTCTTGGATTAGACTAAGAAATATGAATCTAGGAAATTTAGTTAGATCAATAGAAAGATAAATCAAAAGTATTTAAATGTTTTAGAAAACTACTGAATTAATACTTCTTTTAAATATAAAAAACGGTCAGTACTTATTTAAACTATTTTGCAAAAGCCGGATTATGCAACAATTAGATAGTGTCGCAGAACAAATAAATCGTAATCCTTTAACTGTTATCGGAGCTATAATGATAGTTACAGCAATCATGTTTACTGTTTTAGCTACAGCACCTCCTGCCGGAGATCCTAGTCAATCTGGTTTCATTCCTGAAAATGAAGTCGTAGATGCAATGACTGATATTGGCGAAAAATTCAGTACAGAGTATCAGGTTGTAACGCTTATAAAATCTAATGATGTAATATCCAACTCCACATTTGTGGACATGTTAGAACTTGAAATAGCATTTGTAAGTGATGAAGATATTTCTGATAGCCTAACTGACCAACAAACAAAATCAAACAGTATTGTCTCCTTACCTAATTTGTTAGCTTCACAATTCAATGTTAGCAGTGATAATTTGTCTGAACTCAAAACTTTTTACGAAGGAATAAGCAATCAAGAGATAAAATCTGCAGTACAAAGTGCGATGGAAGACCCCTCTATCTCGGCTTCAATAAATCCATTGCTCGGTGAATTTGAAGAAAATGGAACTACAGCCAAATCCACTATAATTACACTAATCTTAGACAATAGTAACCGTGAAGGCGAAAACTCAGTTCAAGCACTAGAAAGAGTTGCTAAAGTAGAAAATGTGATGGGAACTATTTCTATGGAACATAGAGAAAATAAATTCCAAGGCACAAGTGCATATTCACTAGGTCAGGGAGCAATGGACGCTGAAATTAACTCCCAATTTGAAGAAGATATTGGAACTCGATTAATGCCTTTTGTTTTAGGTTTCATTTTACTAGTTTTATACTTGACATTCAGATCTGGAATTGATATGATGTTAACTCTTGTTTCATTGTTTATATCTATTATTTGGACATTTGCTTTTGGAGTCATACTTGATTTTGAACCTAGCTTTTTCCTAACTATTATACCCATTCTATTGATTGGTTTAGGGGTGGATTACGGTATTCATCTTACTATGAGATACAGAGAAGGAGTCGTCGAGGACGGAGATATTGATAAATCTAACCAAATTTCTGTTGTTTCTGTTGGTTCCGCACTCTTATTTGCAACAATTACAACAATGATTGGCTTCTTTTCGAACCTATCGTCAGAAATAACTCCAATAAAGGAATTTGGTATTCAAACTGGACTAGGTATTTTATCCGCATTTATCATCTTCGTGACTTTCCTTCCGGCTTGTAGGATAGTTATTGCTAGGTATTACAAAAATAAGGGCGAAGAAGTTTTATCACAAATAAATATAGATATTATTAAGGCTAAAAAGATGGGAAGTGAGAGTAATGCACTCTCTGACAGGTTTATGAGCATAGGGTCTATTCTAGCTTTAAAATATCCTGAAAAAACTCTGGCTTTCTTCATAGTATTAACACTTGTTGCAGGATACGGAGGAAGTCAAATTTCATCCGAGTTTAATGCAGAAGATTTCTTACCTCAAGAGGTTGAAGTTGTTAAACAATTTAATTATTATCAAGATAATTTTGGCGCTTCGGCGGGCGAAGTTTCATTCATCTACATTAGCGGAGAAAATTTGGCTACCAACGCAGTTTTCCAAGCCATTGATGAAACTCAAAATCAGCTTCTAATAGATGATACCTATATTTCTGGAGATGAAAATGGAATCTTTTCAGCATTAAACGGTATGAGAAATTTAGCATCTAACGAATCAGGCTATTTCTATAATGCTACATTTGCTGAATTATTCAATTCGAAAGATGGCAACAGCGACGGGGTACCAGATACCGATGCAGATGTAAAGGAATTACTTGACTGGCTATTTATCGGTGAAGGAATCAATCAACCTTCAATGATTAAGAACTTCATTTATTATGATGAAGAAACTAATGAGTATACTGTTTCTTATATCATGGTTACAACTAAGTCAAAAAATGTCTATTATGTTGAAGTTAGTGATGAATTAAATAAAGATATGAAAGCTCTTGATGACATAGAGTCAAGTAGTGAAATAAATGCAGTTGCAACAGGCCAACCTCCTATTTTTATGGTTGTGATGGATACTATTACGGCCACTATGATCCAATCCATTATCTATACTATTATATTATCGTCAATAGTATTGACCGCGGTTTTCTGGTTTAATGATGGTCAACCTCTCTTAGGAGTATTAACTATAATTCCAGTTCTGTTAGTTCTCACATGGATTCTTGGAACTATGGTAGTTATTGGATACACACTTAATGTGATGACCACACTTATTGGAGCATTAACGATAGGATTAGGTGTTACTTATGCAATACATATTTCACACAGATTTATAGAAGAACTGGAAGAGCACCATTCCCTTGAAAAAGCAGTTAATAATACTGTAAAGAATACTGGATTCTCACTATTTGGGGCTGCAATGACTACTGTGCTATCATTCGGAGTGCTGTCTCAATCTATACTGGTTCCAATGCAGCAATTTGGTACAATTACTGCTTTAACAATTTTGTTTTCATTCTTATCATCCGTTTGGGTTCTACCAAGTATTTTAGTTCTTTGGGCTAGACAAGCGGGACTAACTGAGAATAAACAAGAACACGAAAATAGCATACCGGAAACTAAAGAAACGTTTGAAAAAGAGGTTGTAGAACCAAAATCTGTTATGGCTACAACTGATGACGAATCTGAAGAAGAATAAACTAAAATTTATTAATTAAATTTAAAACTTGTTTCTCGCAAGAATCAAGTGCACTTCTGTCTGAAGATCTTAACACAATTGTTGCACCATAAATTCCATCTCTGGAGAAAGGGTAACTGCCTACTGAAACGTTTGAAAATTGTTCTTGGATTTGTGTTAATTCTTCTGCAAAAAAGCTTTCCCCAACCATAATGTCATGAGATCTCGAATTGATGACATCTCCAGATTCAAGATAATCATACATTCCTTCCAACATGCCTTGCATTATTCTCGGAATACCTGCCATAACAAAAACATTACCAATTTTGTACCCTGGAGCTTTAGTTACCGGACTGTAAATCAACTCTCCACCTTCAGGAATACGGAGCATTTTTAGTAACGGTTCTGTTAATTCTTTACCCTCAAAAAAAGCTTTCATTTTTTCTAAAGCGTCATCGTCAATTTTTGCTTCAACACCGAAAGCTTTTGCAATTGATTCCGTTGTAATATCATCGTGTGTTGGCCCTATGCCTCCGGTTGTAAAAACATAATCATATCTTTTTCTTAAAGAATTTACTGCACCAATTATAGCATCCTCAACATCTAAAACCACTCTGACTTCTGATAATGAAATACCCAATTTACCTAACCATTTAGCCAAATATGCCAAATTTTTATCTTCCGTTCTTCCGGAAAGAATCTCATCTCCTATAATAATTAAAGATGCTTGCTTCACAGCTTTTCCAGTGCCTTAATTCTTTTTTCCATTGGAGGATGTGTAGAAAACATATTCACGAAAAAACCATCTCCTCTTAGTGGATTTGCAATACATAAAGCTGCATTACTAGGTGAACCACAGTCTAATGGTTTTCTATGATTTTCCCATTCTAGTTTCTTGAGAGCGCTAACCAAAGCCCATGGCTTATTTGTCAGCTTAGCAGCAGTAGCATCTGCGTGGTACTCTCTAGATCGCGACACTGCCATCTGGAGTAGGAAGGCTGCAAGAGGTGCCGTAATAGCTACTAAAATTAGCAAGGCCGGATGCACATTCCTATTTCTACCGAACATGCTGTTCCACATCATCATTCTAGCTGCAAAAGATATGAAGCCAGCAATTACTGCAGCTACACACATGACTAGGGTATCTCTATTCTTTACATGAGCCATTTCATGTGCCATTACTCCTTCTAATTCATGATCATCAAGTACAGACATTATTCCAGTTGTCGCAGCTACAACTGCATTTTTTGGATTACGACCCGTTGCAAAAGCGTTTGGAGTAGAGGACGGAACTATTGCAATTCTTGGAGTGGGGAGGCCATTCAAATCGGCTATTTTCTTTACGATACCATACAATCTAGGATTATCCTGCCTTTCAATTATTTTAGCACCGTATGCTCTCAAAACTATTGAATCACTGTAAAAATAAGAATAAAGTGCAATTGGTAAAGAAAATATCAAGAAAAAGAAAGCCCCTCCTATAAAATTTCCTGCAAAATAAGCTCCAAAAATTGAACCAACAACAACCATCAGTAGTGTCATTAGGAAATATAAACCGAATAAACGAACTATAGCCATAAACTTAGATTTTGTACCTGTAATTAAAACTTATTTAATCGATGTAATGCTCATATTCTTGATTTTCAAGCATTATAATAGCTTTCTTTTCAATTTCTGAATCATATCTAAAAACTGGATTTGGACTCTCTCCTTGAGGCATACGTAATTCGTCTAACTTCTTGTTTGAAAAAGCTACGACTGCTTCAACCATTAAATTCGAAGCTACAACTGAAGTTTTATAACATAAATCATGATAATCATCGCCTCTCCTGACTTCTATTTCTCTCTTACCAACTAAATCTCCTGCATCTATATCAGTAGAACAAAAATGACAACTACTACCTATTTTTATTCCTTCATGAACGCTCCATGCAGGGGACGCCGAGCCTCGACACTCAGGCAACAATCCAGGGTGGGAATTTAGAACTCCTCCTCTTTTTCCACCGTATTCTAAAATTTCGCCTCTGATTATTCTAGTCCCTCCAAATACTATTAAATCTGGACCTACTTTTTCAATATGCTCAATACAGTGTTCATCATTGTGAACAGGTACTTCTACGAACGGAATGTTATACTTCTCGATTTGGGAACGCATTGTAGGGGGTAAAGAATAAGAACCAAGCCTAAATTCAAATTTTTCTCTTTCCGTTTTTCCACCCTCCGAATTTTCCTCAATAATCAATGATGGAACTAATCCTGAATCAATTAATTGAGAAAGCATCTCTCTACCCCAAGGATGTTCAGTTATTGAAAAAAAGATAAATTTCATTTATGTGCTACCACCTTAAATTCTACTAATATGGGAGTGGGGAGTGAGCCTACTTCAACAGTTGTTCTTGTAGCTTCAAATCCTTCAAGGTATTCTGAATAAATCTGATTAAATTTTGAAAAATCTCCTTTCATATTCGTTAAAAAAACCATTATGTCAACTACGTTTGACATTGATAAGTTTGCAGCCTCAAGTATGGCATTTACGTTACTAAAAACGGCATGTGTCTGGGCATCTATACCTGCTGGTATTTCATCCGTTTCAGGATGTCTTGGACCTACGCCTGAAAGAAAAACTAAATCTCCAGCTTCTTTAGCATGGACGTATTTTCCTACTGGTTTAGCGGCTTTTTTTGTATTAATCGCCATCTCTTTCCTCTAATGGACCCATGCCTGGTTGATCATAAAAATCTAGAACTTCTCTATCGCCTTTGTAGAATTCAGGATCATCTTCATCATACTCGAGATCGCCTGCCGTATCTTCTGCGGGAGTTAATGTTACGACTGCAGCACCGGTTCCGCAAATGGGTTCATAGGCCAATACATTTCCATCGTATAGATTGTTTTGACCCATTATGGAAGCCATAATCCAAAATGGTTTGAAACTAACTACTTTCGGAACTCTAGCTTCATTATGGAATTGCCTTGATAGTTGAGAAACGTCTTCTAATCTTCCTTTCTCTAAATATTCAAGAAACTTTGAATTCCATTCGTGGTCTTTAAGTGAATGTATTCTGTCATCTTTAGGATCAATCTCTACCGTATGCAACCTATTAGATAACGCAGAAACTACTACTACTGCAGCTTTTTTCCCACTAGCATCTATTGCATCCCTTACTGATTTGCCTAGAACTATACTTTCTGCACGATTTGCATACATATTACTCGAAACAATTATTGCCGGTAACTTATTTTCTGGATTCAATAATTTAAGTGCTACAATTGAACCTGTGTCTATTGGAAAACCATAATATGAAACTGTACGAGCATGCAATCCACGTTCCTTACACTTAGTTACGGCCAATTCTGCAAATTCAGGATCCATACGGAACTTGTAATCAATGCTTCCCAAATCATGAAACTCTTCATCTACATAGGTCCACTCTGGTTCAGGATATGCTTGAATTTGGTGGCCTAAAATCGAAGGCCAAAAAGTACTGTAGAGAACTAAAATTTCAGCTTCACTTTCCTCAAGCTCTATTCTAGCTTTTTCATAAGCATCACGAACTCTTTGCCACCCCTTATTTTTTTCTGGACAAAGAAGCGGATGCGGTAAACCTGGAACTAAAATTCCTTTACAGACATTATCATCTCTCATAGTTTAGCCTTTTTAGGATCCCAACCAATTATCGCGTTACCTGTTCCTATTACTGTCCCATAAGCATGTACTGTAGCCTTGTAATCTGGAAAACCTAATGCACTCATTAACCAAGTTAAACATCCAGCTTCAGTTTCGGCTACTGTCTGTTCAGTAAAATCAGGCATTAAATCAATCAATTCTTTTGTTTTACCTTCTTTCATTAAATTTATCATCTTCATATCCCAAAGATATTGGTTATGATTAGTTATGTGCTCT
>JBJLCC010000056.1:0-19812 GCA_045567855.1 Candidatus Poseidoniales archaeon
TTCATTCTAAAACACCTATAATTTAGTACTATAAAAAATGGGGCGAAGCCCGGGAATCGAACCCGGGACGAGGGAACCACAATCCCCCAGTTTAACCAAACTAGCCTAGCTTCGCCACTATTTCATGACTGGCAAGGCATTACATAAAATTACTTGATAATTAGATAATATCCTTAGGCCTATATTCGCCCCAGACCTTACGCAGTGAATTACAAATCTCACCGAGACTTACTTTAGCACTCACAGCTTCAATTATGTGGGGAAGTAAATTTTCATCCGTAGTAGCATATTGTGTTATCTTGTCAATGTATTCTTCTACATTTCCTCTTTTTTCTTTTAAAATTAATAATTTTCCAATTTTTTCTTTAATTAATTTTTCATTTATCTTCGTAACTTCACTTCTACCTTCTTCATCATCTTTGTATTTGTTTACACCCACAATAATTCGTTCATTTTCTTCAATTTCTCTTTGATATTTGTATGCTGAATCCATGATTTGGGATTGAACCCATCCCTCTTCTATGCATTGTAGCATACCTCCATTTGTGTCAATTCTTTCTATAATCTCCATAGTGTTTGCAACTAGTTCTTCAGTCATACTTTCAATAGTATAAGATCCAGCAAGCGGATCTATAGTGAATGGAATCCCTGATTCTTCGGCAATAATTTGTTGAGTCCTGAGGGCCACTTTAGCTGCCTTTTCAGAGGGTAATCCCAAAGCTTCGTCCATTGAGTTGGTATGAAGGCTCTGAGTTCCTCCCAAGACTGCAGATAAGGCCTGAATAGCAGTTCTAACCACATTATTGTGTGGTTGTTGTGCTGTCAGTGTAGAGCCTCCAGTCTGAGTATGGAATCTTAGCATCATTGATTTCTCATTTTTAGCATTGAATTCCTTTTTCATTATCCGAGCCCAAATTTGCCTTGCAGCTCTATATTTTGCTATTTCGTGAAGAAAATCATTGTGTCCGTTAAAGAAGAAAGCCATTCTTGGTGCAAAGTCATCGACATCCAAACCCTTTTCGACGGCAGCTCTCGCATACGTAACTCCATTCGCAATAGTAAAAGCTAATTCTTGTTCAGTACTACATCCAGCCTCCCTTATGTGATAACCAGAAACAGATATGGTATTCCATTTAGGTATCTTTTTACTGCAATATTCGAATACATCTGTAGTTAATCTCATAGATTGCTCAGGCGGAAAGATGTATGTTCCTCTAGCAATATATTCTTTCAAAATATCATTCTGTATAGTTCCTCTAAGTTGAGATTCTTTCACTCCTTGAGATTGTCCAGTAGCAACATACATTGCTAACAACATTGATGCCGGAGCATTGATTGTCATACTAGTCGAAACGGTATCAAGTGGAACTCCATCAAACAATTGCTTCATATCCTCAATAGTATCAATTGCAACCCCTACTTTTCCTACTTCACCTTGTGACATAGGATCATCACTATCATATCCGATTTGTGTAGGTAAATCAAATGCTACAGATAATCCCGTTTGACCTTCATCGAGTAAATATCTGAAGCGTTTGTTTGTTTCTTCAGCGGTACCAAAACCAGCATACTGCCTCATTGTCCACATTTTACCTCGGTATCCGGTAGGATGTATTCCTCGAGTGTATGGAAAAGAGCCAGGAAATTCGTTTTCAGTATTTTTTACGTCTTCTGGAATATTTAGCCTTTCTTTATTATCCAACAAGGCTTCTTTTCTTTCTGGATATCTATCTAGAGTTGGCTTAAGTGTCTCATCTTCCCATCGCTTTTTACTCATTTCTTGGTCTCTCAAATTGTTTAATATATTTTAGCATTTTGGCATGTAATTCATCAGATTTTTCTTTAGCTTCTCCAGGTTTAATTGTAATTGGCTTTAACCAAAAGCAGTAAACATTTGTTCTAATCTTATTCCTGTAAAAATCAATCATACTTCCTAGGACATCTTTATCATTTCCATTACTAGACCAATCTACATTTGGGTTGTCATAGCAAAATACAACAGGCTGTATTGGCATTCCACTATTTTCAGCAGCTTTGAAAACACCCATTTTGAAAGGATAAAGTTCTCCAAACGGAGAAGTTGTTCCTTCGGGGAAAATCCAAAGAGGTTTGTTTACTGCATCCCAGTTATTTAACTGGTCAATTACGCTACTTCTAGAATTTTTCCTTTCCCTTTTTACCCATAAAACTCCCAGTTTTTGACCTATAGGTCCGAATAGCAAATAATCCTTAATTTCTCTTTTTGCAACGGCACCGCCCGCTTTCAAAGCTAAAACTAAAATAGTATCTAGATAGCTAGTGTGATTTGGAACTAGAAAGCCGGGTTGAGGTTTTCCATGTACGTAAATGTTTGTGTTGTAACGTTTCATTAACTTTCGACACCAATTCGTTACATTTTCACGATACTTTTCACGTGAGTAAAAGGGAATTTCTAATCTGAGCCTGATTAAAATGTAAATGAAATATAATATTTCGATTACCCACACAATAGACCTATGGCTTACTTGTTAAAAAGAAAACCTATTGCTCTAAATTAACGGAGCTTCGAAATCGTCTATGGTTTCTTCAAGCTCTTCATCGGCAGCCAATTCACCCCTTATTCTCAAAATCTCTCTTGATAATAACCAATAAATTAGGGCTAATGATCTTCTTCCTTTATTATTTCCAGGAATAACAAGATCTACATTAGTAGTTAGATTATTAGAATCACACATTGCAATTACTGGAATTTTGATATTTGTGGCTTCTCTGAAAGCCTGTGCATCAGCAGCAGGATCAGTTAATACGATAGCTTTTGGTTCCATAAAGAATCTCATTTCAGGATTTGTTAATCTACCTGGAGTAAAACGTCCAGCAATACATTCGAATCCACAGTTTTCTGCAAATTTAGTTGCGGGTTTCCATCCGTACTGTCTTGCAGAAACCACTAGTACATCTTTAGGGTCAAAATCTTTTAGGAATTGAGCAGCTTCTACTACTTTTTCAGAGGTCATGTTGACGTTGAGTATTCTCAGTCCATCGTCTCTAACTTTGTAGACATAAGGCTCCATATCCTTACTTTTTTGTTTGGTTCCAATGTGGACTCCACAAGTGAGGAAAGTATCCTCATCGATGAGCAGTTCTTTTGCTTCGACTTCGGTCATAGGAATTTCTCGCTGATTCGGACCAGTTCATTAAGCTTTGCAATCCTTTCACCGCCCATAATTCCGGTTTTGATTGCATGAGATTCGAAGGCAACTCCAAGATGTGCTATGGATGTATCAGTTGTCTCTCCACTACGGTGTGAGATAACTGTAGCCATATCAGAATCTTTAGCCATTTCCACAGTTTCGATAGTATCAGTTAAGGTTCCGATTTGGTTTGGTTTAATCAAAATAGAATTGGTAGACTTCTTTTTGATCCCTTCTTTTAATCTTTCAGTATTGGTGACGTATAAATCATCTCCAATAATTAATGAGTCAGTTTGGCCAGTCAAAGATGCCCATGATTCAAAGTCGTTTTGATCCAGTGGATCCTCTACTGAATGTAAATCATATTCTTCAATTAAACCTAACATGAAATCAACTTGTTCCTCAGGTGTAAGCGTTTGTTCTTTGTATACATATCTCCCATTTTTATAAAATTCACTGGCAGCTACATCCAAACCAGTTCTTACTTCAACACCAGTATCTTTTTGAACATTATCAACAGCTTTTGTAACAAGTTCTAATGCTTCTACATTTTCTAGTGGAGCAACCCAAGCTCCTTCGTCCCCTTTACCGAGTGCAATATTAGGAAATTTTTTCTTTAATATATTAGCCACCTCTTTGTGAACGGCAGCGTTTGTTTCAATTGCAGTATTGATATCATTATCAAAAGAAGTTACTAAATATTCTTGAATATCTGTACCACCTATTGCGTGAGCTCCACCTCCAAGTACATTAGACATTGGGGCTGGAATCGAATATGATTTCGTTTTACTAACATGTTCAAAAAGCGGAATATTTTTTGAATTAGCTGCAGCCTTTGCACAGGCAAGAGATAATGCAACAGCTATGTTTCCACCTACATTTTGTAGATTTTTGGTTCCATCTTTTTCTTTTATTGTGTTATCAAATGTGTTCTGATCATTAGTAGTAATTCCTATCAGTGCGGGAATCAAGTTTTTTTTAGCATTACGTATTCCCAAATTCACGTCATTTTTTGGCCATGCTTGGGCTTCAAAGGTTCCTGTTGAAGCTCCAGCTGGAGCTGCAGCCCTTCCAAATCCATCATTTGTTATTATATCAGCTTCAACAGTAGGATTGCCTCGAGAGTCCGTTATTTTTCTTAGATAGATGTCTCTGATAATCACTTATTTTCTCGATCTACAATATCTATAGGTATTGCATCTGTATCATATTCCATTTGTGCAATGATAACAGGGTCGATTATTCCTTCAGGCACCTTAATATCTACGGGAGCGCCCATTGAAATTTGTAATGCTCTTGCACCTATAACTCTGGCTTTTTCAAATCTTGAATGTTCTCGCATTTTTTACCTTCCTATTTATTAAGAAATTATAATTTTAGCTAGTGGTCTAACTATAAAAGACTTACTAAGTCTTATTGTAAAAGAACAAAACTGCAACGATAAGTATTTTTTTCAGAAGCTTTTTAAATACGTGTTACAATGAGTTTAGTTACCTTATGCCAATAGTCAAAGGTTTAATAGGTCGAAAAAAAGGTGAAAAAATGGAACAAAAAATAAACAAATTGGGTGCGTTTGTAGCTACTTTAGCTCTAATCGCGTCAGTTTTAGTTATGCCGAATGTAAGTGCTGATGGTGAAGACTTGTCTATATCCTTAACAGGAGATAAAGGTCTAACCTCTTATGGTGCAAAATATGGGCAAGCAAGCTTCATAGGAAGTGTAACTAACACCAACTCAGCTCCTAGCGATGGTTTGTCAGTCTCAGCATCATTTTCTGATGATTCTAAATTAGAGGGATGGAATGATGATAGTGTATCAATTGGGTCCTGGGATGGAACTACTTGTGACTTTTTAGAACCAGGTGAAGACTTTGGAACAATAGATGCTGCAGCTTCAGTAGATTTTTGTATTTCAGTTGGAATTGATGGAGCTTTCGATAATGGAGCTGTCGGTGAACTAGCAGTAAGCGCAAGTACAGATGATTTTACTTCCTTAACTGAAGATTCACAAGTAATAGTTTCAGATTGGACATTCAGTACTCAAGATGTTGATGCAAAAACTTTCGAAGAGTCTGAGGCAATTGAAGAAGATTGTAATGTAGCAGTCAACTGTCAAACTTATACAATTACAATTCACAATAATAAGCTTGACGAATCAGGAGATCCTGTAGATTTGACAGACCCAGTTAGGATTAGTTACGATTCAGCCACGCCTGGTTGGAGAATTGATAGTATGGATACTGCTTGGAATGAATTGGAAAGGAAGGCAATAATTGGTTTTATTGAGGCTGGTGAAAGCTATGATTTCGTCATTAATGTATCGTTATCAGGAAGTTATGCTTTAGCCACTTCATATACCGAAAACCCTTCAGTATTAGCTTTTACAATTCAAGATGACAATAATATTTACGATTTTGTAGAATATGAAGCAATAGTTTTAGATAATTTTGCAGTTAGTGTGCAAGGTTCAGGCAATGAAGATGTAGATAATGGCTGCTCAGATCAAGATTACAAGGTAGATTGGGATGTAGATGTAAAGAATTTCGGAAACACACGAGATAATTTTTCAGTTACTTTTAATTTAGCAGATTCAGCAGGTTGGGTTATTACTGGAGCTAATGACGGAACAATTAGTAACATATTACCTAAGGCTGAAAATGGTATGACTACTTATGAATTAGAAATGACAGTTCCAAGTGGTTTAGCTGCAGGAACTAAGCACGGGTTTACAATGACCGTAACCTCGGAAGGTGATCCTTCACAAACCCAAACACAAGAATTTAGTGCAACAGTAGTACAATGCTACGGAATTTCTATGTCTGTTGATAAAACAACAGATAGCGCAAATCCAGGCGCTTCCTCCGATTTTACTGTAACAGTTACTAACGATGGTAACGGAGAAGATACCGTATCTTTCGATACTATGGGAGCTTCAGCTTGGACTCCTACACTATCTGAGATGACTTCCACAATAGCTTCAGGAGCAACTAGTCAAGTAGTATTTTCTATGACTGTACCTGCAGATTCGAGTTCTGCAGCTAAGAGTGGAATGGCGATGGTTCATGGTTATTCAGAGGTTTGTGGTGATGATACTTCGGGTTGTAAGGCTATTAATTCAGATTACGAAGCACATGTTTCAATGGAACTTTCTTCCAATCAAGTATATGACATTGCAGCAGGCTATTACTACAATGCATCGATGGCAAGCGCTTCAGTTCAAGAAGGGATGGCTTTACAATTGAAATTCAATGTTACCAATAACGGTAATGGAAATGATAACATAGCTGTTGCTTTGTCAACAGATGCGCCATCTTGGATCACATTATCCCAAGATACAGTATTAGTAGGCCCAGGAACAGAGACTACAGTTACGCTGGATATCTTAGCTCCAGTTTCAGGAAGTTTGGGTGTCAATACTTTCCAAATTATAGCTTCGTCATCAGATGGCTTAACAAGCTCAACAACCGGTGACTTCACAGTTACTATTGTTGAGAAATCAACAGATTCCTCAGGACCAACAACTGAAGAAGTTGATGATGATGACGGTGGTTTACCTGGATTTGGCTTCCTTTCAGCAATAGCTGCTATTGGTGCAGTATTATTGCTGCGCCGCAGGCTTTAAGGAGATAACTAAATGTCCCTAAGTAGGCAATTTCTGCCGTTTTTCGCCATATCTTTATTGCTAGCGTCAACTTTAGTATTCACTCCAGCAAGTGCAGCTTCCTCGTTGAATATTGAAGTTGATGGAGATCATAATGAATATTCGTTCGCATCAGTAAATGGTACAGCCTCTTTTGCCTTAACCATTACAAACGATGGTGATGTTGACTTTAACCAAGTGGGATTAGAGGCTTCATTTGATGATTCAAGTTGGGAAGTGGGTAATGTAACATTTACAACATCCGGCTCAACGTCCGATGGAGCCATAGATTTAGGTTCCCTTGTTTCTGGCGCACTTGTTCAAGTTTCAGTTGACGTAGTTGTTGGCTATGGTGCCATAGTAGACATGTCTAAATTTGTATACATGAGTCTAAAGGTAACTGCTGATTCTAATGAGTTTTTAGCTCCAGATACTGTTATAGTAGTTTCAAATTGGAAAGCTTACCAATCAGATTTTCCAACATCTCCTGCTACCAACACATATGAGATTGGAGATAATTATACTTATCAAATTTTAGTAGAGAATATAGCTGTTGAGGCACTTCCAGATGGCACTACTCAAGCAGTTGATATATCAGACATAATAACCGTTTCATTTGGAGGGCTTGGAGGTTGGACAATTTCTAGCGATGATTCAAACTGGGATATGCTTCAGGGTGGAACATTAACTGGACTTTCAGCAAGTCAAGTATATACATGGGATATCAAAGTTACTCTAAGCAGTAAAGTTAAGGCAGGTAATGCAGTTTTAGATTTCCAAGCATTTAGTACAGATCCGGACGAACAGTTTGGCTTTGCATATTATCAACCATTTGGTATGCTAAGTATTCCAGTTTCTGCAGCTGAAATGTATGGCATAAAGCTAGATGGGGCTGGGATTAGAGATGTTGATCTGAGTGCCGGCGCATCTGTTGCCGAGTGGACTGTTAGAGTGAACAATTTAGGTAATACTAACGATGATTTCACAATCACATGGGATGTTCAAGGCGTACCATCGGGTTGGAACCTTAATGTAGATTCATCAGCACCTATGGTGACTGATTCTATTGATTGGAATAGGTTCTATGAATTCAATGTAGTATTAAGTGTCCCTAGTGATTCATCAGCAGGTAGTACAGCTACCTTTTCTATGAATGCATCAAGTAATGGCGATAATACACAAACGGCTACACAAGAATTTACTGCCACAGTTAATCAGCATTACGGTGTTCTTTTATCTGTAGATTCAGATTCCAAAGAGAGTAAGCCAGGTC
Organism: Candidatus Poseidoniales archaeon; assembly: GCA_045567855.1. GTDB lineage: Archaea > Thermoplasmatota > Poseidoniia > MGIII > CG-Epi1 > CG-Epi1. The sequence continues at coordinate 8,083 of JBJLCC010000056.1, forward strand.
AAAATGTAGATTTTATTTTTAATCTAACTAATACAGGCAATGGGCAAGACATCTACAGTCTTTCAGTAGCTGGACCTGCTGTGTGGAATCCAATATTGAGCCAAAATTCAACTTCCGTTAGTGCAGTCAGTGTTTCACAGATTACTTTGACAGTTACGATTCCTTCAGACAGAGATGCAGGCGCAAGTAGTGGAGACATTATAGTAACAGTTATTTCATCAGATGGATTATCAACGGCCAATAGTACGGTTTCAGTGACTACCTCTCAAGTTTATGATATAGGTTTGGGCTACGTTAGTGGCTCAAATGGTACAGCTACAGTTACTCAAGAAACTCAAATTTTATTGAAATTAAATGTAACGAATAATGGTAATGGAATTGACACTCTAAATATGTCTATGACTAACGCACCTAGTTGGGCCTCATTGGGTGCAGATACTGTGCAAATAGGACGCGGACAAACACAAGCTATAACTATTACACTATCACCAGATGCAGCTGCATTGTCAGGCAGAGATTATACTTTCCAAGTAGTTGTGACTTCAGCGGATGGTAGCGAGTACATTAGCCCAGATTTCTCAGTAAAAATTGAAGTTAAAGAAACAACAGGCGGTGGTGAAGTAGAAGTTGAGGAAATAGAGTCAGAAGAAGATAGTTCCCTGCCAGGCTTTGGTTTAATTGCCTCATTACTTGCCTTAACTACACTTGTAGTTTTACGCAGAAGAGCTTAAAGCAACAATTTAAGCATTGGACGTAATGCAAGAGAATTTAGAGGATTGGTTTGCAGAAGATTTCGGTAACGGTGACGTTACTTCTTTAGCTGTAGTTGCTAATGAGATCTGTAAAGCTAAAATAACAGGAGGGCCAGGGATAATTTCAGGTTTAAAAATTTGCAGCCTACTTCTTGAAAGTCGGCATATAGAATTTAGAACAAATTACAAAGATGGAGATTCGATAGTTTCTAATTTGATATTTTCTTTAAAAGGAAAAGCTCATGACATTCTAGCGACAGAGCGTCTTTTACTAAATATCCTCAGCCATCTCAGTGGAATTGCCACACATACAAATAAGATAGTAAGAATAGCTAAGGATGTTAATCCTAATGTAGAAATATTAGCTACGAGAAAAACCCTCCCCGGTCTCAGGAAAGTGGAAAAGCAGGCCGTAGTTCACGGAGGTGGCGCAACTCATCGCATGCGCTTAGATGATGCTATACTGATTAAAGATAATCATCTTAAATTATCTAAAAGTATTAAAGAGGCGATAGAATCGTCAAGAAGCAAATACCCAAATTTAATGCTTGAAGTAGAAGCAGATAATGAAAAACAAGCAATTGAAATAGCAATTAATGGGGCAGACAGAGTTATGCTTGACAATTTTACACCCGAGGAAGCGATGGTTACAATAGAAAAGTTACGAACTATTTCTAATATAGAGATTGAAATTTCCGGAGGTATAACCATTGAAAATATAGCAGACTATGCAAAAAAAGCAGATTTCATAAGTCTAGGAAGTCTGACAATGTCATCATTACCAGTGGACTTTTCTTTACATGTCGTTTAATATAAGAATTCTTTGCTTTGATCAAGACGATCCTAAAAAATGTACCGCTAAGAGATTAGAGAAATTCAATCTTTCAGATAATCACTCCAGCTTCAAAACATTACCGCCTATGGGTATAGTTTTAGATCCTTTCTCAGACAGAATTCTTAATAGTGAGGATATTCCTCTTGCAGAGGTGGGTGGAATAGTTGGCGTAGATTGCTCCTGGAATAAGGCTCCGGAAACGTTTTCTCGTTTACGTTTAATGGGTCTAGAGCCTAGGTGCTTACCACTAATAACTCCAGCAAATCCAGTAAATTCTGGAAAGATAGGTAAACTAACTACCGCAGAGGCACTTGCTTCTGCTTTACTAATCTGTAAGGAGAATGAACATGCTGAAACTATTATGTCGGTTTTTAAGTGGGGTCCAGCTTTTCTGAAATTAAATTCTCATTTATAATAAGTTCTTTAAATGCAGGTAAACTAAGACTGCATGGCTTCAGTAGATATTAATGAAGAAATGCCTAGTTTTAGTTTTTCAGGTAAAAGTCATAGAATATTTATTGAAGGAAGAGGTTTTGATTTTAAATCATTTGATATTTACAATAATAGTACGGCATCTTTAAATCTTACAAATTTAGAAGACCCTTTATTTACGATTCTAGACTTTCAAGAGCCTCGAGTGATTTATGTAGTTTCAAGATTAGGTCAGAAAGATTTAATTCTTCAAGGCTGTATTTTCCAATCAATAGATGGAATCAAAAGTCAGTTATCTTATTCTAAAATTCAGACAGAGTCGTAAACCTTAATTTAGAGCATTCGTGATGCTTTACTGTGGAAATCGTAGATGTTGCAGTTGTAGGAGGAGGGCCAGCAGGTTCTTCAGCAGCCCGTGAGGCGGCTGAACGAGGTTTATCAGTAATTTTATTTGATCATGCACATCCAAGAAGGAAAGCTTGTGGAGGGGGCTTACCCGTTAAAGGAATTGAATGGATGGATGCGCCTGATGAGTCTATTGAATGCGAAATGTCCTCTATTTCTTTCACTTACAATAATACTAAATTAAAGATTCCAGTAAACAAAGGTAAATTAATCCGAAGAGATGATTGGGATTTTTATTTATTTAACAGAGCTAAAGAAGCTGGTGCAGGTCATGTTATTGAAAGAGTTAAATCTTTGGAATTAGTTGATGATATTTGGTTGATCAATGGTAAATATAAATCAAAATATATTATTGGAGCGGATGGCGTTAATGGTTTTACTCGAAAGCATTTTATGGACAGAATACCGCGAGAGCATCTTTTTGCCGCGGCAGGATATTATTTATCAATTAAACCTGATGAGAACGACGTTGAATTTATTGTAGGGGCTTTACCTGGTGAAGAAGGGTATCTTTGGGTATTTCCTAAAAGCGACCATTACAATATTGGTTACTGTTATAATTCAGGAACACCAGGTATGCGTGAAGCTTTAGACAAACTTCTTGCAGAAAGGTGGCCAGGTGAGTTTGTTCGAAATGGTAAATGGAAGCTGAAAGAAACTGGGGAGGTTGTAGATTGTAAGAAGTTTGGTTCAGTTATTCCTTCCTACAATGATCCAAAATTATTTGATGAGCCAGTTTCAGGTAAAAATTGGGTACTTTGTGGCGATGCGGCAGGCCATGTAAATCCTATTCATGGAGAGGGTCTCAATCATTGCGCATTAGGTGGAAGGTTAGCAGCTAAAGCAATTTCTAAAGGAGATCCAACTTTATTTGAACAGTATTGGCGTTCTCATTACAGTAGAGATATGTATCGCGCTGCAAACACTAAACACAAAATTTATAAGCCTTTTTTTATGAAAATAGGTTTCGCTTTAGGCAGAACGCCTGCTCTTTTTGGAATGCTGGCCGATTTGACTAGGGGAGATTACAAAGGAAAAGCTACAACAAACTTTTGGTTTAAATTACCTCTGGCGTTAATTCAAGCTCTTTTTGGTTTTAAGCATAAAGAAATTAAAGCGTTAAATTGATTTCTCGGATTAGCTTTATTAAACCCTTTGGCTCGGAGCGTTTCCTGAGGACTCAGGTATCATGAAAATACCACGAAAAGTTAAGATGTACAGCCCTTATGCAAAAAAGCATACACTTCATGAAATTGAAGTAGTTAAGAAGAAGAGAGCTTCTGAGTTAGCAAGAGGGCAAAGAAAGTTTAGAAGTGTAACGTCCGGCTACGGTGGTTTTCCTAGACCTAAACCAGAAGGTCGTGAAAAGCCTACAAAGAGAGTTTATGTTAGATATAGATGTACTGAGACTGGAAAGGCGCACCATAAGAAAAATTTTAGAGCTAAAAAGTTCGAGTTGACGGAGTAAGAATGACAAAAAGTAAATTTCTAAAAGTTAAAAGTCCAGATAGCGACTACACAGTTGTTATCTTTGATAAGTGTGACACAGTCGTAAAAGATCCAGTAACAGGTTCAACAATAGCAATTCCTACTGGCGGTAAAGCAAAAATCCTCGGAGAAATATTAGAGGAGCTTGAGTGAGTCCTTTGGACGTACCTGAAGATGGCGATTATATTATTGGGCGTGTTATTGAAGTAAAAGATTTTGGAGCTAATTTAGATTTACTTGAGTATCCTGGCCGGAAAGCTTTTGTTCACATTTCAGAAGTAGCTTCTGGTTGGGTAAAATATATTCGCGATTTTATTCGCGAAGGCCAGATGGTTGTTGCTAAAGTTACAAAAGTTAAGAAAGGCAGTAAGATAATAGATGCCTCGGTCAGACAAGTTTCTGGACATCGTAAAAAAGAAAAGATAAGGGCATGGAAAAATGAACAACGCGCATCTAAATTACTTGAATTAGTCGCGAAGAATATTAAGGCCGATTATGATATTTTGCGTGAAGAAATTAGAGACGATTTAATAAATGATTATGAGACGCTGTACGGAGCATTTGAAGAATCCGTTATCAATAGTGATGACTTCGAAAAGAAATGGAAAGGTCCTTGGGTTTCTGAATTTATCAAAGTAGGTATTGAAAATGTTACTCCACCTTTTGTTACAATCGGAGGAATGTTTAGTTTGACCTCTGAAAAAGAGGATGGCGTAGAGGGCATCAAAACTTCATTAATGGGTCCTCAAGCAGCCCATGATGATACTAAAATTACTATAGCCTCAGATGGGGCGCCAAATTATAGGATACTAGTTAAAGCCCCAAATTACAAGCAAGCGGAAGAAGAGTTAAAATCTTCAGTAGATTTAGTCCTTAAAATGCTGAAAAAAGAGGGCGGTAATGGTTCTTTTGAGAGGGCCTAATGCGTTCATCGCTTCTACATTGCAAAGCGTGCCATTTATTTACATTGAATAATTTCTGTGGTAAATGCAATGCAAGAACTTCTAATCCACTGCCTCCTAAGTTTTCACCTGAAGATAAATATGGTAAATATCGTAGAATGTTAAGGGAGAAATCTGTTTGAGTTTTACTGAAATAGTTAGAATTGAAGACGTAAAGTTGAAAGATGCAATTCTTTTGGAAGGCTTACCTGGTGTTGGTAATGTCGGAAAGTTAGCAGCTATGCACTTGATTGAAGAATTGAAAGCTAAGAAGTGTACTGAAATATACTCTTCCCATTTTCCTCCACAGGTTTTGATTGACGACGATGGAGTTGTAAAATTAGTAAATAATGAATTATACTACCACAAAGGTAAAGGAAAATCTAAGGATCTACTATTTCTAGTAGGAGAATATCAGGGTATGGATTCTTCAGGCCAGTATGAATTATGCAATCAGCTGATTTCATTAGTTAAAGAAATGGGCGTGTCTAGCATATATACATTAGGTGGCTATGGGTTAGGCAAATTAGTTCCAGAACCTCGAGTACTTGGTGCAGCTACTTCACAAAAGATGGTGGACTTATTTAAATCAGCAGATGTTGAATTTATTGATGGTGAACCTGGTGCAGGAATCGTTGGAGCTTCAGGATTATTGCTTGGATTAGGCAAACTTCAAGGAATTGAAGGTGGATGCCTTATGGGAGAGACTAGTGGTTACATGGTAGATCCTAAATCTGCAAGTATTGTTTTGAAATCACTACAGAAATTATTGAATATAGAAATAAATTTGGAAGAATTAGAAAAAAGAGCGAAACAAGTAGATAGTATTACGAGTCAACTGAAAGAGACAGAGTCCGAAGTTGAAGATAAAGTAGATGTTAATTATATAGGTTAGAGGGCGCTTCGAGACTGTAGGTTAAACATTACAAGTCCATTCTTCGCATCAATTCCAGCAACTTCCTGATAATCATATCCTAGTGAATCACTTCCTCCGTTTTTATCTAGAAAGTATGCGTAGCTTCCAGCAGTATCTACATCAATATTATTTGAGTAATCATTTAAATTCAAATTTCCAGAATTAAGATCAGATATTGCGCTAATCAAATCTATATTCCCAAAGTCGAGTATTGATGTTGGAGATGACAAGCTTTGTTCAGATATTAAATTTTGACCAAGTATGAGGGTAGTCTCTTGATAGTTTACATTATTAGTATTTTCATCTATAGCCCATTCAGCAATCTCCTCAAAATCAGTCATAAGTTTCTCGGCTGAGCAAACTGTCAATGGCGATTCAATGTCTTCCATTTTTAGAATAGGATTATCAAGTTCATTTTCACTTCCATTAACTATAATTGAACTATTGTTTTTAATCTCACGATAGTCTAAGTTCCACCCGTCAACTTTTTGTGTGCGCTCACTATTATGTGCCATTGTAAAGTTCCATCTATAGTCGTTTTTTGAACTATAGTTAGCTTCGATTACAAAAGCTTCTTCGTTTCTGGCTTGCTGATCATTGATATAATTATCGAAAGAGGAAATATTATTCCTTGCAGAAGTAATTCCTGTTTGGAGATTAAAATTTTCGTTTAATTGTGAATTTTCATTGCAGGTTCCGAAAGCCGGCGCTCCGCTATTCCAGTTTAAAAATTCACCTTCACTGCTTCCTGAAAAAGAGTCATAACTTTTCGTTGGAACAAATTCATATCCTTCAAAAATATCTTTAGCTGTAGCAGTGTATTTCAAATCAATTGAATATAATTGAGTACCAGGAGACTTTGCCTCAGAATTCAATTGGAATTCAAACTTTAGAGGCAAGCTACTTACATCAGACATGTAAAATGAAAAAATATAGCTATAGTCGTATTCATATCCAAGTAAAGAATCAGAGATATACGAGGTGATAACTTGTAGCTTTAAAGTGTCATAATCTTTAATTTTTTCACCTTCAGTTACCTTTGTTGTGAACTCTATTCCACTTTCGTATAAAGTCCCACTATCACCTTCGGTCAAAGTTTTACCAATGTATGCATTCCCGTGGGGCAATATTCCACTACTATGCTGGCGAGGTATCCAATCAGTAGCGCTCTGCCAAGCCCATCTCTGTCCAATACCTGAAATTTTAGCAGTAGATGCATTAGAGGTGATATCAGATCTTATGACGTTCAAAGATCCACTATCCACATATTGGTCTTGGCTGGTTATTATTTTTGAATTTTTTAACTCAGCAGGTTGGCATTCCTCACATGATTCTGTTAAAGTACCATCGACATCATCTAAATTTTGATTAATATATTTCTTGAAAACAGAGTTTATTGATTCACCATAACCATTTTTAATAATCGTTTGGGGGCCTTCTATTCCTAGACTCAAATCACCACTGAACGTTACGTCAAGATTATTTATGATTATGTCATTATCAAAAAATCCAAAGGGAATAGGAATATCTAAATTACTTTCAAAATCTAGAAAACCATTTACACTATAATTAATTTGTTCTTCATACCTCTCATTAGGTACTTGCACTTCATCAATAGTTTCTCTCAATAGTACATACAGTGTTCCAGTCAAAAGAAGAATAACTATAGTCCCTACAATGCCAATTGTTCTTAGGTTTAGTCCATCAACATCCTCAGCTAAAGGTATAGCCCATTCTTCGTCTTTTTCTTCAATTTTTTCAGGTAATTCTAAATTTATGTCTCCACTATTCTTCTCAGGAGCAACTTCTGATAAGTCTAAAGTTGAAGTATCCTCTTTAGAGTCAGTACTAGATGTGTCTTCATCTTTTCCCGTATCCCAAAGGTTGTCCTCCGACTTCACAGAGCTTATGTATCGCTATTCTATTTTAGACTAATGTTGATTAATTACGATTTTATTATTGCAACTAAGAAGATAACTATACCTATGATTCCACCTAACATTCCTCCTATGAATGCGAGAATGGAATTAATGAAAATGACCGAGTCATATGCCATAGAAGTTACGTAATAAATTAAAGCAGCGCCAGTTAGTAGAAAACCAAATCCTACATTTCTAGTTTTGCTACTTCCGTAATATGATATTAATAATCCCATTAATAACATAGATAAAGAAGCCCCTACCATGAGCATAGATATTGCAATTTCAGATGTATCTGCCATTTTATTCCTCCTCCTCACTAGAGCCACTTGATTCAGCATTTAATTCTTTTTCTAATTTCTTTAGTTCTTCATCTAAATCTAAATCTTCAAGATCTTCTAAGTCTAAATCCTCTAAATCATCAACTGTATCCACTTTCATAAGAACGAATAATATAGCAAACATTCCAATTATCATTCCAGCAAGAGCAGAAATACCTGAAACCAATGCATCCATGAAAACATCATCATTAAACTGTGTTGTCACTCCGGTTCCAGCTTCAAATGTCAGGATATATGTTACAACTATTGCTAAAAGGCCAGTGGCTAATAGCCCGAACCCAATTTTTTGAGATTTTCCAGCACCAAAGTATGATGTAAATAAACCAGTAGCAAACAAAGCAACTCCAATTCCTATCAATAACATTGATACGAAATAATCCATAATCACTCCATCGCCAATTTCAGTGGACATGTCCATAGTTGTCATTTTAGCCCCTTGGATATAAACATATCTCTTATTTTTTCTCGACGACGTTTCACAGGATAAGTATAAATACACTCCACTTTCTAAACAATTGGTGTTTAACCATGGCTGAAAAAGTTGAAAAGACAGGAGTAACAAAAGAAGCAGGCTACCTATACTATTTAGGAAAAGACGGACACGTATGGCGAACAAAGATGGCCCGTGGCGGTAAGAAAACCGGCGGCGGCCCTGAAAAGGTTGCAGATGCAGGTGTCACAAGAGAAGATAAATTCCTATACTACATCGATAAGGATGGAGATGTAGCTAGGTCCGAGATGGCTCGCGGTCGAAAGTAAATTTAGTTTTACTTAGAGTCAAAAATGGTTAGCCCAATTTTATTTGGGCTGATCTCTTTTTTTATGAGCCGAGGTCGCTTAGCCCGGTATAGCGCCGGCCTTGAAAGCCGGTGGGATATTTCCCTCGGGGGTTCAAATCCCTCCCTCGGCGCCACTATTTTTTTATACTTTAGAATTTATTTCTGCAGTTATATTCAAAATAAATTGTTCTAAAGATATGCCTGTATTTTGTTCCCGGTCAGGCCCCATAAATGATACCGTTCCATTATTTTGTTCATCGTCACCTAGAATCATAAGATATGCGGGCCTCATGCTTCGATGAGTTCTAAGTTTCTTTCCAATGGTATCGTCACCAGTATCCATTTCTACACGTATTGCCAATTCACGCAGGGTTTGAGAAATTTTTTCAGCGTAATTCTTGTGCTTTTCAGAGATAGTTAAAATATGGACTTGTGTGGGAGAAAGCCATGTTGGAAACATTCCATTAAAATGTTCGATTAGTACCCCACAAAACCTTTCCATAGAGCCAAATGGAGCTCTATGAATCATCACTGGCTGATGCTTGTTACCATCTGAACCAGTATAGCTAAGATTGAATCTCTCAGGCAAGTTATAATCTACTTGAACAGTACCTAGTTGCCATTCTCTACCCAAAACGTCGTTTACAACAAAGTCAATCTTCGGACCGTAAAATGCAGCTTCGCCAGGTTCTTCACTGAATTCAACGCCTAGAGATGTAGTAGCATTTCTACATGCAGCTTCAGCTTTATTCCATTTTTCTGGGCTGCCGACATACTTATCAGAATTTGGATCACGGAGACCAATTCTAACACGGTAATTTTCCATTCCTAAAGTTCCAAATATAACTTTAACTAATTCTATACAGCCAAGTAATTCTTGTTCGATTTGCTCTTCAGTTACGAACAGGTGTGCATCATCTTGAGTAAAACCCCTTACTCTAGTCATTCCTGATATTTCTCCAGATTGTTCCCAACGATATACAGTTCCAAATTCGGCCAATCTTAATGGAAGATCACGATAGGACCTTGGTTGACTAGCATAGATTCGAATATGGTGAGGACAGTTCATAGGTTTCAGCATGTATCCATCAATATCGCCTTCAGACATCAGGTTAGATAGATCGCTGCATGAGCATTCCTCATCAGATAATCGACGTAATGTGTCACGTTTAACAATGGGTGGGTATTGGCTTTCCTGGTAGTATGGAAAATGGCCTGAGGTCTTGTATAGATCAAGTTTTCCAATATGAGGGGTGTGTATCTGTTGATAGCCTTGTCGAGTCAAATGTTCAGAAATAAATTGTTGTAGTTCATTCCTTACTATAGTTCCACGTGGTGTCCAAAGGATGAGCCCTTGGCCAACCATTTCATCAATATGGAATAATTGCAGATCCTTACCTAATTTTCGGTGATCTCTCTTTGCAGCTTCACGCAGTAAAGTCTCACGACTCAGGAGATCTTCTTTTGATGAGTAGCACATCCCATAAATTCTAACAAGTGTTTCTCTAGTGGAATCACCTCTCCAAAAAGCTTGACTAGTATTAGTTAGTTTGAACCATCTTAATTTTGAAGTATTTTCGACGTGAGGTCCCCTACACAAATCTACAAATTCACCTTGCCGATATGCGGAAGAGCCAACTTCCTGGCCAATTTTATCATCCATTATTTCAGATTTAAATGAATTATCAGTAAACATATCTCTCAAAGTTTCATTATCGTGTTCCTCTCTTTGAATAGGTATATTCTGCTTAACTATCCGTCTCATTAACTTTTCAATTTTATTTAAATCACTTTCATTGATAGGGTCCATATAAAAATCGTAATAAAAACCATCTTTTATTGGCGGACCAATTGTCGGTTTCGCTTCAGGAAATAGTTTTGTAACAGCTTGTGCTAAAAGATGGGCGCATGAATGTCTCATTATGTACAAGCCTTCATCCGAATCATCCTTAATTTGATTGACATTACAATCTTCAGATAATGAATAAGACAAATCTTTTTCTTCATCATTAATTAAAGCTGCAACTGCGCCAGATTTCTTCCCATATACCTTTTTAATAACTTCACCAGCACTAATTTTAGCTGGAAATTCATGTACTGCTCCGTCACATCTAACTTTAATCATTTTAATTGCGTAAGACATCAATACAAAAAGACTTTCCCATAGGTAAATGCTTATACTCTATCTACTGTAACGAATTACTAAATGGCCCGCAACCAAAGGAAAAGAGGAAGGCGTCCACCTAGAAAATCAAAGAAGAAAGGCTTGAGCTTTGGTTCATTGGCAGTCCAATTAATTTCAATATTAATTATTCTTTTTCTTGTATTTTTCCTTATAGCTGCAAAAGTTATTAGCAACATAACTGGGGCTCTTCTTTGTATGATTTGTTTATCTATATTGGCTTATTTTATTATTAATTCCCCAAAGAAGCCCAAGAGAAAGCGCCGTTCAAAAAAGAGGCCAAGTTCAGATGAGCCTCAATTTTATACTGCCTTACCTTCAACAGTAGGTCTTACTGAAGTACCTGAAGAATTTTCTACATCAGAAGTTAAATTACCTCCAAGACCAACTAAATCAGTTAGACGTCAAAGAGAATTTGTAATGTATCCACCTTCAGTTGGAAGTGGAGATTATTCAGATTCTTATACTCAAATTGATAAAGACACTGTTTTACGACTTCGAGGTGAAATGATTCCCGAGATGGGCACTAAATTTTTACCAGGTAGTAGATTGTCTTCGTTGCCTACAGCAAATGAGATAATTGAACTTTTGGAAAATGTGAGTTCAACTGCAGTAGCAGTAGAACCTGTAGCAGTAGCGGCAGAACCTGTAGCAGTAGCGGCAGAACCTGTAGCAGTAGCGGCAGAACCTGTAGCAGTAGCGGCAGAACCTGTAGCAGTAGCGGCAGAACCTGTAGCAGT